>CAZTJD010000231.1:0-2505 GCA_964613985.1 uncultured Anaerolineales bacterium | reverse complement strand
ATAACTACCGCGCATTTACATCTCCAGTACATGGAAAACGGATATCCAAAAGCTTCGATACCAGAACAGCAGCACAGACCTGGTTGAACGAACAACAGGCTAAAAGGGATAAAGGGCTACTAAAGCCCGATTCAAAGATAACCCTGAAGACATTTCTGGTTGAATGGATGGATGTACATGCTACTCGCGTAAAGCCAAAGACTATATGGCGATACAGACAAATTGCCCGTGATTATGTCTTCCCTTATATGGGTAATAAAAAACTTCGAGATTTGACCATCTTCGATGTTGAAGGTCTTTACCAAAGACTGTCGAGTCAAGGAACCAGTGTCCGAAATGTCCGCTATATGCATTCCTTACTGCATCGAAGTCTCAAAGATGCGGCTTTACGAGGATTGATCAACAACAATCCCGCTCATGGTGCGAGACAACCAAAGCTTGAACAGAAAGAAATGGCGATTCTTGATGAATACCAGGTGTGGCAATTTCTCCTGGCAGCAAACGGCCATTCCCATGAGGCTTTATTCAATTTGGCGATCAAAACCGGTATGCGTCAGGGCGAGCTTTTGGGCTTGAAATGGACGGATATCAACTGGGGTAACAGTACTTTGATCGTCCAACGTAAAGCTTATAGAGAAAAAGGAAAAGGGATTGTGTTTTCACCGCCAAAAACCAAAGCTGGTCGAAGGACAATTCCCCTGGGAAACGAGACTCTCCAGCTTCTCAGGGAACAACATCAAAAAAATGAACTATTGAAAATGGCTGCAGGCGAACGTTGGAAAGAGCATAATCTCGTTTTCCCCTCGACGGTTGGTACACCGCACAGTTCATCAAGATTATTGAAGGAGTATAAAGAACTCCTGAGAAACGCTGGATTACCGGAAATCCGATTCCATGACCTTCGTCATACAGCGGCATCCATCATGCTAAACCACAACGTCCCTCCATTTGTGGTTTCGAGGATATTGGGTCATTCCAAACCAAGCACGACGATGGACATCTACGGGCACCTGATCCCGATCATGCATGCGGAGATAGGTAATCAGATGGATGAATGGGTAACACCAATCCCTGTCCAGATGGAAATTCCAGTGGAGGAATCTTCCTTATAAACGGGGGAAAACTGCACCCAATTGCACCAAACTGCACCAGTAACGAGTCAGATAATGCCAGGATGGATCAAATACCCATCAAAATGCGCAAAATATTGTACCTTTCTACCATAAAAAACCAAAAAACCTGCCAAAATGCAGGTTTTTGAGGTAGCTCGGGTGGGAGTCGAACCCACAGGGTATCGCTACCGGCGGATTTTAAGTCCGCTGCGTCTGCCAGTTCCGCCACCGAGCCGTGAGGTATATTCTACCCAAACTTTGATAAAGGTCAAGATTTACAAGAAAACTGGGCGTCGTCTATCGGGGACGCCCAGGAATTTTTAGCTATGATTTAACCACGTTTCAAACCACTATTCCTCTACTTTCCAGACCTCCCACACTTTGCCAGCAAGGGTTGGACTTGGTTTGAGGGTTTTCTTTCCAGGTTCCCATTCAGCAGGAGTGACCTCACCAGTGGCGCGAACATGTTGGAAAGCCTTAATTTGGCGAATGGATTCAGATACCTTGCGCCCAACAGAGGGAGTGAGTACCTCCATCGCTTGGATTACAAAATCTGGATCAATAATGAAACGGCCTCGAATATTTACGCCACTTGCTTCATCGTATACATTGTAAACAGAGCCTATTCTTCCACCCTGGTCGCTGATCATGGGAAAGGGAAAACCTCCCGAAACCATCTTCATCAGCTCCTCTTCCTGCCAGATCTTGTGACTGAAGCGACTATCCGTGCTGGCAGCCAGGACCTGGACACCAAGTTCTTCGAAAACCTTGTGTTGAGCAGCAACTGCTGCTAATTCGGTCGGTCAAACAAAGGTGAAATCACCAGGATAGAAACACAATAAAATCCACTTGCCTTTATAATCAGATAATTTAATGGTTTTGAAACCACCTTCAAAAAAAACATTCGCCTCAAAATCTGGAGCAGTCTTGCCTACTAAAGGTGCCATTTTTTTTGTCTCCTTAATGGGGTGTGTTTGGGGAGTCTCGCCCTCCATGGTTTTCTCTATGATAGGGCCTTGAACGGGTTCTACGCATTGCGCGGAATCTTCGGTCATTAATATACTCCTTTCAAGTAGTTGTCATAAATAATATTCTTTAAGTATTATACCATTTATTATTTTATCAAATATCTAACTCGAACGGGAATAAAGGGTCTTATGGGAATATTCGACCCGAGATTTCTTCTATATTTGGTTGACATAGTAGACATTCATGATTTTTATATCCCATCCCCGGTTAATCCGAGGATCATGCTGGTGGACGAATTTTATATTTAAGATGGATTTCGGACTTGCCACCTTTACTATTCTGAGTATAATCTACCCCGTGTCAAGCTGGTGGTGCAATTATGAATTTACCAATGATGGAATTCGAGGCACTTGACTCCCATTTT
>CAZTJD010000230.1:0-2545 GCA_964613985.1 uncultured Anaerolineales bacterium | reverse complement strand
ATCCAGGCACAAATTCCCGTTGTGATGGTCATTATTCCGGCGAGAAGCAGGTTAATTTTGGCGTGGTTTTCCGCTCTCTGGGAAACCGGTCCGTGCTGAGTCCTGGTCCCATTGAACTCAACATCCTCTAATAAATAGTAATAAGTTTTCCCTGACTGCCTACCTGGGTCTTCGAATGTATAATCTCCACCCACTAAGGCGTCATCCGAAGGAGGGATGATTTGCTCGTTGATTACTATGAAGGACTCCGTTTCAGAATCAGCTCGTAAAACATTAAATCCAACGATGTCCAATTCGCTGGCAGTTGACCACTCGACAATGATTGTTGCCCGGTTGAAAGACCAAATTGAATGGATAATCAGGATTAGACTGCAGATTGCCAGGAAAACACAAAAAAACCATGCCGGGCGATTTTTGGAAATTGGTGGAAAACGTTTTCCCATATCTTTTCACTAAAAATTTCTTGTTCGTACTGTTGAGAACCGGATTTTAATGGATGTCTCTTGTCCCTTGATTTTGCTAACCAGCTAAATATGCTGACCTGTGATTTGTTCTAATTTTCGACGAAGTTTATCGATCTGTCCTGCTTTTGCAAGTTCTTGAAGGGCTTTAATCTCAGCATGAAACGTCTCCGAGGACTTGTAGGATTTAATTTCTGCCGAGAAAATTTTCTCATGTTCCGTCTGGGTATAGTCTTCATCCTCATTGAATAACGGTTCGGACAACCGTTCCCCTGGTCGCAGCCCGGTATACACGATCTCGATATCTTGCCCGACTCGATAACCGGACAACTCGATCATGTCCCTTGCCAACCCATCGATCTTGACCGGTTCTCCCATATCCAGGACAAATACTTCGCCATCTTTCCCTAAAGCAGAGGCTTGCAACACCAGTTGGACGGCTTCTGGGATGGTCATGAAGTACCGTTCCATCTCCGGATCGGTGACTGTCACCGGTCCTCCGGAGGCAATCTGGTGTCGAAATAAGGGGACAACACTCCCCCGGCTCCCCAGGACATTCCCAAACCGGACCGAGACATAAGGTTTCCCTGTTTCCATGGCTGCCAGATGGACGATCATTTCCGCAACGCGCTTGGTCATGCCCATAATGTTGACCGGTTTTACAGCCTTATCCGTCGAGATGAGCACGAACCGTTCAACCGAGTGTGCCCTTGATAGCTGTACAAGCTGCCAGGTACCAATCACATTATTGGTGACCGCATCATCAATATTATCCTCCAGTAGTGGGACATGTTTGTGGGCTGCAGTGTGGAACACAATCTCAGGCTGATAGCGGGTGAAGATGGTTTCCAACCGAGACAGGTCGCGGATATCGGCCAGTTGGATTACGAGGTTTCGGCAATCACATCCGGTTTCGGTTAAGTAAGATACCAGGGAGTAAAGGCTGTTTTCACCATGCCCCAAAGCCACCAGCCTGGCAGGTTCGCAAGCCAGGATCTGACCGCAGAGTTCAGATCCAATCGATCCGCCTCCGCCGGTAACCAGGACTCGCTTTCCAACTAGTAATTGTTTCACCTGTTTTGAATCTATGACCACGGATTCACGCCTCAGCAGGTCGTTGACCTTGACAGGCTGCAAGCGGCTGATATTCACCCGACCGGAAAGAATTTCATATAACCCAGGGACGATCCTGGTTGGAACCCCAACGTCCTCACCTAATTCCACGAAGGTCCGGATGACCTCACCAGGCGCACTCGGCATGGCTATGACGACCAGGTCGATTTGCTGGTTTTCAACCACTTCCGCCAAACGGTCTTTGGGTCCATAGACATTCAACCCCTGGAGTTTGCGACCGATCTTATTGGGGTTATCATCCAGGAAGGCGACAGGTTTGAGTCCCAGTTGAAGATTGGCGCGTAATTCTTCCACAATCATTGAGCCTGCTGTACCTGCACCGATAATCAAGGTGCGGTCGAACCGGAATCCAGGCTCCTGTCCCTTCTTACCCTCCCCATTGACCAGGTAGTTCGCTACCAACCTCAGGCCGACCCTCACCCCACCCAATAAAAAAAGACTGGTCATGGCCTCGATGCCCAACAGGGAACGAGGAAAGGTGCTCATCCAGCGTGGATAGAGCCAGAGCAAGGTAACGATGGCGAGGATTACGGTTCCAACAAGAATCGCCACTGCCAGCCTCATAAATTCGCGGCTAGAGGCATGGCGCCAGATACGGTCATAGATTCCAAACAGGTAAAATACAAGGGGTCGCACCAATACAGCCAGGAGGATGAAAGGCCAGATGGCGCGAATGAAATTATCTACATAGATTATCTCCAGCCGCAAGATCAGGCCAATGACCACCGATAAGAAGGTCAATGCCATATCAAGGAGGATGAGCTGCCAGGTTTTATTCATTAGGCGGGTAGATGGGGGGTCAACTTGGTTTTACCTTGGTGCAGGATAGATGATCCATTGACCGATGGGAAGGATTTGGTTAGGAGCTAAATCGTTGTAGTAAATCAAGTCGGAAGCAGGAACGCCAAGTTGATCAGCCAGGTCTTCAACCATGATCTCGTTTTCGAGTT
>CAZTJD010000229.1:0-2660 GCA_964613985.1 uncultured Anaerolineales bacterium | reverse complement strand
AAGCGTGCCATTGATATCCGTCAGGTGTTCCGGGTTTGAATTCTGGGTTCCGGCGCCAACAGTGTTTGTGTTGATATCCCTCACCAGGACCGTTCCCGTCATTGTGCCGTCCGATTTCCACAGTTCTCCTCCATGAGCCCCATCGTAGGCCTTGAAGAATAAGTAGCCACCTGATTCAGTAAAATTTCGACAACCAGAACTATCTGTACCTGGCCAGATATCCTTGACTAAAACGGTGCCATCCCGTGTGCCATCGGTTTCCCACAGCTCTGCTCTGTGAGCATAATCGCTCGCTTGAAAATAAAGGCGGTCATTATATTCTCTAAACTCTTTGGGTGATGAGCCACCAGTTCCCGCATAAATTTCTCGAACCATTTCTGTGCCGGTATAGGTGCCGTCACTCGTCCACAGCTCTTGACCATGAACGCCTTCATCCGCCTGGAAGTAGACCTTATCGTTGTATGCAACCAGGTACTGGGGATTTGAACCGGTGGCAGTGGTATAGATATCCCTCACCAGGACCGTTCCCGTCATTGTGCCGTCCGATTTCCACAACTCATAACCATGCGCTCCATCATCTGCGCTGAAAAAGAGCGTTCCACTCACTACGGTAAAATACTTGAGGTTTGAACCTTCAGAACCAGAGTAGATATCCCTGACCATCGTTGTGCCAGCCGGGGTGCCATCCGTACGCCAAAGTTCGCGGCCGTGAACGCCGTCATCGGAGGCGAAATACAAGACCCCGCCCATTTCTGTGAGGTTGAAAATATAGCCGTTGGTCCCAGAGTAAATGTCTTTAACCAAGTACACTTCTGGGTTGGGACCTGATTCTGTTTTTTGTGCCTCAGATGGCTGCTGGGGGTTGAGAGTGGTAGCGGCTGCTGCCCCAATATGCATGGTTGCTAAGATCCCCCCGGCAAGCAAAAGCCCAACTGCAGTAACGGCGATAAGGATGATGGTGCTTTTGACCTTCATAGAACACCTCTTAATTACACGTTTTTGGTTGCCGTTGTGGATGATGTCTATTGGTGAAAGTTTTTCCGGCGTTATTGTGGATGGGTTCTTACCCTGATTTATTCTAATCTTTGATTAATCTAAATCATATTGTACAGAACCGGTTAGTGTTTGTCAAATATTATGGGCGATATTGAACTCTGAAGAAATAATTAAGCTATATATCTCATTATAGACATGCAACCATCTCTTTCTTAATCCTTTCCACTAACTGGTTTTCATGGTGTATCGAGAAAACCATTGGCACTATTCATAAGACCATTATCAGAAAATTAGAGAGGGATTTCATATCAAATCACTCTACATTTCACACCTCCATTACTTCAGTGACAACTTCCTAATAATCTCCAACCTGCCGTAATTGTTATTTGCACATCCAGGCTTGGCAAGTCCCCATCAGGGGTGATTGATGGTGTCTATAACGATATGTATTTGGAAGACGATGCAATCTAGAACGATATGGATAGGGATTGGGAGGCTGATGCATAAAATTCCCTTCCAATATCATCATTTCTCTGAGAGACTCTCATCGCCATTCTAAGGCTTTTTCCTGTTTCAAGGTCATATCATGTCGAAACGCCAGATAAACAGCTCCTATGCCCATCGCTAGCTACGATGGGTATGTGTAGATTAATACCAGAATCCACGAATTTCTTTGGTTCTGGGGAAAATCGGTATTTACTAATACTATGATTGAGCAGACTGGCAAGCAGTTTAACTGACACCTTTACATAACTCCCAATAGGATGTTCTCCCTGTAAACGTATCTATTTCCAGGCAAGGACGGTCTTCCTTTGGGTAAAGTACACAATAAGCAAATCAAAACGAAGCAGTTTTTACTTTACGATAGAACCACCACAGAATATTGCCCCCTAAGCACTGCTGCGCAGACGGAGATTGATTGATCGTGTAATGCTGTACTTATACCGGATAATGAAAATAACTTTTCGCCTGGAAATCAATGTAAAGGAGTAGAGAATAGATTTTCTAAAAGACTTACTCAGGAATCTGGTTTTGCTTCTCATCATCGGAGTGGTTCTTTATTTGTTATTTCCCGATATGATTAAGCAGGTTTTCCAAGTTTATGGAGCATTGTTTGGTCCACTAGCCATAGTCCTTGTTGTTGTTTTTGCATTGCCCAGAAAGAAACGGAGATGAAAAATAATGGCAACAAGGACTTGCCTAAACCATATCGTAGGAAGGTTCAATCAAAGTGAATAAGAAACCCAAAATGGACTGGGACGATTTCTACAATGAATATCTCGTCGAATATCTCGTCCCAATTATCTTCATCTTGATACCGTTACTGTGGTTCTTGTCACAATCATGAACATTGATCGATAGCCTTAGGCACCAATAAGAAACTGGTCTTTTTTGAATGTATACGAAGAAATTGCATACTTATTCTCCGAGGGAGAAGAAATAAGGCTTCAAAGTAAGAACACCTGCCTGAAATACAGATATTTTCCAGCATTTATAACTAATCCTCCCTCGAACGGACAGGTATTCGCTCCACCTTTTCAATTTGCGGTGTGGTTCTATCCTATTCATAGTGGAAAATTAATATGCCTTACCAACCTGAACCTAGCATTTTCACCTATGCCCATAATTCCCAGCCTGACTAAAACTTTTGATCGCTTATGTAG
>CAZTJD010000228.1:1049-2827 GCA_964613985.1 uncultured Anaerolineales bacterium | reverse complement strand
TGAACATGCTATGATTATATTAAACTTTTTCCATTTTGAGGAGGGTCAAATACCCTTTTTGCAGTAGACTCATTTGTGATTCAGCAATTAAAGTCGAGTAGAGCCAGATGTGGTTTTGGAATCCCGCAATATCTATAGGGGCCCCTTGTTTAACAAGTGACCTAAGTATTTCAAGATACTTATCTCTTACTGATTGATAGGTTTCACCTTTCCTTAATAAGTGGTCTTCGTTTATAATTAGTAACGCTTCTGAATTAGCTTCTTTAGCCCACTGATACATTTTTGTTAAGGTTCCTTTTTGAACAGATTTAGTAAAAAATCCATCTTGATTATCCCAAAGAGAATGGGCGGCAATTTCATTGCCGATGATCCACTGGCTAATTATTAATTGAGGATTATTTTTTCCACTATATCGGCCAACTGCGGCTTTTGTATAAAATTCTAGAAGTAGTTCATAGTCGTCCCAGGCAATTTCTCCATTTATTAAATCCTTACGAATATCAGAGGAGGTATTTGAAGGATTAAGTAAGTGACCCATTACGGTCATATTGTTTTCATTTGCAAATCTAACCACCGAATCAGCCTTTTTCCAGTTAAGCACTCGATTGGCGTCTGGCATAGGTCCTTCCTTATTTTTTGCCTTTTTAATTAATTGGATTAATTCTTTTATAGATATATCTTTAAACACTTCTTCTTCGCCTAATTCTCCAACAATAAAAGCGTGGTTACAGAAGCTTATAGCGGCTTTTTTATACTGTGGGCTTGTAAGTAAATAGTCAACGATTTGAGCACCAAATATTTGTCCGTATTTAGAAGCAATTTCAGCAGGCGATGAGTTTTTCCACTCCCACCCTCCATTTTTATTTTCCTTTGTAATCATAAGAGGGATTGGGCCTTCGAGGGTTTCGTCGGTTTGGGTAGGATCGGGGTCAAGATTATAGGTTGCAACGTAAAATGGATTACCGTCTTTATCTTTGAGTTCCTGAAAATTAATTGCCTGAGAGACCTGTTCTGCGGTTACCTCAATCCCCGCCATCTGCATCGCGTTGACGAATTGAGGGATCGGTGCCTCTTTTTTCTTCAGATCAAACAATTCAGGATTGGATATTCTTGGGTCCGGTACTCCGGGAAAAGCTTCTAGGGTGGGGATTGGGGTAGCAGTGGGTGTTTCGGTTGGAAGTGGAGTTTCGGTCTGGGTAGGTGTTTTAGACGAGGTGGGAGTTTGGGTTAGCGTTTGGGTTAGCGTTTGGGTAATTGTTTCGGTCGAGGTTAGCGGTTGAGGTGTATCGGTTGGCGTTAATGCTTCTGGGGTTGGTAGGACGCTGTTGCAGGCGGGCAGAAGCAAGCATAAACCAGCTCCGCCGGCAAGGGTTAGAAATTCTCGGCGGGAGATTGGTTTTTGAGGTTGGTTGTCTTTTGGGGGTAGGTTTTGCGGAATCTCGCTCATAATATTGATTATAAACCTTTTTTTGAGGTAGATTATTTTCCATCATTCACCCCTGGAGTGTATTTCCAGCATACCGTTTTGCAGTGGATGGAGGTTGAGTCTATTTTAATCGGCCTCAATCAACGTGGAGTATTGAGATTGGGCTGCCAACGGCCGCTTCGCTACCAAGCAGAGCATAGCAGCCAGGGAGAGATTAGGGATAACTTTTCCTTCCTAATTCACTAATTCCTAAATTGTACCTTTCTGCATAATGTTCAACTCCTCCCATACCCATAGCTTCCATTCCTGCAGGTGTGAATCCTTGCATTTCTAATGGATGTGGTAACATTGG
>CAZTJD010000228.1:0-1039 GCA_964613985.1 uncultured Anaerolineales bacterium | reverse complement strand
CAGCTTTGCCCCCCATATATAATGCAAAATTGACTTTGTTTTTACATTCCTCTAATCTAAGTGTGGTAAATTTATTTTGAAGGCAACCATCTAAATAGTAGTTTCGCAAAATCTTTGCGCTTTGGTTTCCATCCATAAAAATATATCCGTTCATCGAAAGAAACAAACTCACTTTTTTATATTCTTTTGATAAAGACTTTTTGTTTATTAGGCGACCTTTTGGAAGATAAGGTTCTAAGGAGCCATTGATGAAAAAAGCTGCAATAATCATAACCACGATCATAATCCTACTAATCCTCTTTGCAGGTATGTTTTCTGCAGGTCTGATCGTGGGGAACTCCGTACTCTCTAAACAGCCTGGACTATCTCAGTCAGTTATTAACATTCCCTTCCTAAAAGAAAAAGAGAGCCTACCTGAAACCCCGATCAATCAGCCTTTATTTAACGAGGATAAAACAGGAGAGGATGTCGGAACTAATTTCCTAGACGTGTTGAAAGATGAAGAGTCACAGCCCGATAATGAAACACCAGAGGTAGAGCCAACAGAGGCCCCTCTTGAGACATCTTTATCCTGGCTGGAGATCCCACCTCCGGCGACAAACCTGGAAGATTTATTCGTTCCTTTTTGGGAAACATGGGATATCGTGAAAGAGTACTATGTTGACCAGCCGGTTGACGAAGAAGCGATGATGCAAGGCGCCATCCAGGGGATGATTAATGTTATGGAAATCCCCACCACCACACTCAATACCGATATTCCGGGGATTAATGAGTATATTGAACAAGGAGCTACGCCTGATGAACTGGAAACCCTCTTCAAGCCTTTCTGGACGAACTGGGCGTTGACTCACACGATTAATGACCAGCAATTGGTTCAGGCTGCAATCAGTGGCATGTTAAATTCCCTAGGAGACCCCCATACCTCTTATATGAATCCTCAGGATTACAAGGAAGCCACAACCACCTTTGAAGGAGAAGAAGAATATGAAGGGATTGGCGCCTGGGTAGATGTCAGCAAGGATTACCTGACGATCATTAC
>CAZTJD010000227.1:0-2855 GCA_964613985.1 uncultured Anaerolineales bacterium | reverse complement strand
CCAGAGTTTATCATGTCACCATATTCGTGATGGAAAAGTACATCCTCATAGAACCCAACGCTTTTTACCATTTCCATGACCGTTCGGTACCTTTTAGTTTCTGGTTCCATCATATGGCATCGAAACAGGATCCTCTCTTCAGCCGCTGTTGAATCCCAATAAAGTATCTCGTCCTCGAAAATAAAAACCCACTCCGTCCCCATTACTTCGTTCCAACAGCCTGGTTTTATGAATTTTCTGGCTGTAGAGATATAGCGGTTGCCCTTATTCTTGGGGATCGTAATCCCTAAAGAGCCATCCTCTAGCCGTGTAAATGGAATTTCTGCCTCCATCAACGCCTCATCAAAGCCAGGTTTCATAGTCCCTTTAAAAGCCAGAGATTTTGTCAGTCCGTCTGGACGGTCAATGACTGGAATGATTGGCAGCCCGAACTTGATTGCAAATTCGAAATCCCGCTCATCGTGAGCTGGAACCCCCATAATAGCCCCAGTGCCGTAAGTCATCATCACATAATCCGCGATCCAAATTGGAATACGTGTCTCATTCACCGGATTAATTGCATAACCGCCTGTGAACACACCAGTCTTTTCCTTGTCAGTCGACTCTCGTTCGATATCGGATTGTCGGGCAGCCTGTATTTTATAGGTATCGACAGCCTTCTGCTGCGCTTCTGTGGTGATTTGATTAACCAACGGATGTTCCGGTGCCAACACCATGAAGGTCGCTCCCCAGAGGGTGTCTGGGCGCGTGGTAAAGACTTCCATTGGCTCACCACCCTCAGTCGTAAAGACCACCGAAGCACCTTCAGAACGACCAATCCAGTTTGTCTGCAGCAACTTAACTCGTTCAGGCCAATCTATTGTTGAAAAATCCAGCAGCTCATCGGCATATTTTGTGGTTGTTAAAAACCATTGTTCTAGGTCTTTCTTGATCACGGGCGTTCCGCAGCGTTCACAGTGCCGGTCCTCACCCCAGACCTGCTCCCGCGCCAGCGTGGTATTACACTTAGGACAGAAATCCACTGGTGACATTTTACGGTAAGCCATACCGTGCTTATAAAGTTGAGTGAAAAACCACTGCGTCCAATGGTAATACTTCGGGTCAGATGAGATCATCTCCCGCCGCCAATCCCACATCGCTCCCATACTCCGGAGTTGTTCTCGCATTTTTTTGATATTGGCGTAGGTCCATTCTTTGGGGTGAATGTTGTGCTGTACCGCAGCATTTTCTGCTGGCAAGCCGAATGCATCAAAACCGATCGGGAACATGACATTGTAGCCCTTCATTCGCAGGTAACGCGCCCGAGCATCACTTGGAGTCATCGCATACCAATGCCCGATGTGGAGGTCACCAGATGGATAAGGCAACATCGTTAGAGCGTAATATTTTTGCCTCTCCCGGTCGATATTCGCATGATATAATCCATCCTCTTCCCACTTTTTCTGCCATTTTGGCTCTATTTTTTCAGGTATATAACGGTCTATCATATACTTCTCCTTAAACATCATAATGCTAAATTATCACTACCTCGAGAAACCAAGAGGTTTGATGACATTATTTATACCAGTTCTTCTATGATGTATTTTCTTAACGATCAATTAGTCAAAATTCGGTTTCTCTCTCGTATTGCATTCGATTATTTTAAAAAAGATTACTTCTCACAACCTTCAATCTACTAACCATTACTCACTATCCGCATCCCCCTACTCACTACTGCTTTGTGACAATGTTCAGAATTTTACCAGGAACATAGACGGAACGTATCAAATCTGTACCAACAACGTTGTTGATATCTGGATGTTTCATCGCCTCTTCCATCGCATCTACCTTTCTGGAGGTTAATTTTAGCTGGATTACTCCACGTGATTTTCCATTTACTTGTACTGGGACGGTGCAGGTGTCCTCAGCAATCAGAGAATCTACCCATTGTGGCCTAGGTTGCTGGTGGATGATGAAGGAATTACCCAACTTCTTCCATAACTCCTCCGCAATATGAGGTGCTGCAGGTGCCAGCAGGATTAACATGGTTTCCAGGCATTTTTGGAAAGCAGGATTTTCCCATTATGCCCTCGCCAACATTTCTCACCATGTATTTCATGGCTTGACAACGTTGTGGCACATGTTGGACACCACCACTGCCAGCTTGTATCACGTTACACCATTCTTCTTTCGAACATCCGTAGGAACATCAGTTGGGTCCAACGGTAGTATCCCGGCGAAGACGAAACGATCTCCTGGTCCCAGTCATAGCTGGTGCCGATCATCTTCAGCTGCCTTTTGTAATTCGCTGTGTTACAATCCGTAGTCTCCCTGGGTGATATCTCTTTCAGGATTCCATGTTGTTCAGTAGGTTCTCCAAAAGCATCCCAGCCCATGGGGTGCAGCACATTATAGCCCTTCATCCGTTTATATCTTGAGATCAGGTCTGTTGGCACATAATTCCGGCAATGGCCCACATGCAGTCCTTCTCCAGAAGAATAGGGAAAATAATCCAGACAGTAAAACTTGGGAGAACCCTCAGCTTCCTTCGTTTTATAGATACCAGAAGAAACCCATTTCTGCCGCCAGCGAGGTTCAATTTCTTGCGGGTTGTAAGGAATAGGTGTTTCCGTAGGTGTTATCTTCATCATCTCGTCTCCTTATAAATTCCAGGTTTCGATTCAGGTCTCTGGGAAGAATCACAACAAGGAGACTGCGGAGGCGCGCGAGAAGGGAGGATAAATCCTTAAAGCAATGGTGCATAAAAATTCTAATCTTCATATCGAGCCTCCTTTTAATATTCTATTGGTTCACTTTTTGCTACTTGGATTCAAGTCTCAAGTGCAACCAGGTAATATATGAGAAAATACCATTGA
>CAZTJD010000226.1:0-2947 GCA_964613985.1 uncultured Anaerolineales bacterium | reverse complement strand
CCCCAGGCTTGAGCTAATCGCTAAGACAGAAGCCGCAGTCAAGGCGAGGCTGATGCGGGAAATCATCTATTGGGATCACCGGGCTACGATGCTCAAGGATCAGGAACAAGCGGGAAAAACCAACGCCCGCCTCAATTCCGGCGAAGCGAGGAAGCGCGCAGACGCGCTCCAAGCCAGATTGGCGGATCGCCTGGAAGAACTGAAGCTAGAGAAACAAATCTCAGCCTTCCCGCCGGTTGTCCTTGGAGGGGTTCTGGTTATCCCCGCCGGGTTGATTGCGGCGATGGGGGGGTACAAGCCCGACTCGTCGGTTGGTGATACCCAGGCCAGCGCAGCCGCTGCGCGAGCAATCGTAATGGAGGCTGAGCGAGAGCTTGGCTTCGTCCCAACCGATCGTGAGTTTGAGCGACTCGGCTATGACCTTGAGAGCCTCGTTCCAGGAACGGGGCGCCTGCGCTTTATCGAGGTCAAGGGGAGGCGGTCAGGCGCCGATACAATTACCGTCACGAAGAACGAGATCCTCTACTCGCTCAACAAGCCCGAAGACTATATCCTGGCCCTGGTCGAGTTCTTTGAGGATGGCTCCCACCGAGTGGGGTACATACGCCAACCCTTTGGCCAGGAGCCCGATTTCGGTGCTGCAAGCGTGAACTACAATCTCGCCGAGTTGCTGGCAAGAGCGACAGAGCCGTCATGATCTTGCGGGTTCGGAGTTTGCAATTCTCGCCGTGAATGATTATCATTCAAGCCATGAATAAACTAACACTTCCGCGTTACATTACTCAGAGTCTCGCCGACCGACTCAAGGTCATGCCCGCAGTCGTATTGACAGGTGCACGACAGACGGGCAAGACCACCCTGGCACAGGAGCTTGCACCGGGAGAACGGCGCTACCTCTCGCTCGATGAACTCGATGTGCTCGACATAGCGCGACGTGATCCGGATGCTCTCGTGGGCGGAACCGATCTGGTGACGTTAGACGAGGTGCAACGTGAGCCCGATCTCTTGCATGCGGTCAAGCGAGCCATCGATAAAAAGAGGACGCCTGGACGTTTCTTGCTGACCGGCTCAGCAAACCTTCTCCTGATGCGTCAGGTCTCCGAATCACTCGCTGGCCGGGCAAGCTACCTAACTCTGTGGCCGATGACGAGGCGTGAGCAACTTGGAATTGGCGAGTGCGGAATGTGGGAGGCTCTGCTCAAGACGCCCGATGATGAATGGCTTGACCTTCTTAGCTCGAGATCTGATGAACACGAAGACTGGCAAGCGTTAGCGCGTCGTGGAGGTTTTCCAACCCCAGCTGTTCATCTCAAGAGCCAAGCTGACCGGGCAATCTGGTTTGATGGTTATATCCGCACATATTTAGAGCGGGATCTGCAAGAGCTCTCGTCGATATCAGCCCTACCCGACTTCCGCCGCCTGATGCGAGCTTGCTGTTTCCGGTTGGGCCAACTTATTAACCAAACCGAGCTAGGTCGGGATATATCCCTACCTCAGCCGACAGTTCATCGCTATCTTAACCTGCTTGAGACTTCTTACCTACTAGTGCGGCTTCCCGCCTATGCTGTGAATCGCACCAAGAGGCTCATCAAGTCGCCAAAGCTTTACTGGGGCGACACAGGAGTAGCGCTGTACCTGGGGGGAGGTGCTGATCCCGGTGGTGAGCACCTTGAGAATCTTGTTCTTCAAGACCTTCTGGCTTGGCGCGATGCGCGGCTTGAACACGCTGAAATATTCTATTGGCGTACGGCGATTGGTGAAGAGGTGGATTTTGTACTCGAGTCCGGCGGTAGGCTTCTACCCATCGAGGTTAAGTCGTCTGGTCGACCACGTCTCGGCGATATAGCACATCTCCGGACATTCCGTGCCGAGTACGGCAAGAAGGCGCGCGCCGGACTATTGCTGCACAACGGCGAGACGCTAGAGTGGCTCGCTCCCGATGTTCTAGCTGCCCCCTGGTGGAAGGTGGTGTGAGTAGTGTCAATAGACGTGCATAACCGCAAGAAGCTGATCGAAGTCGCCCTGCCGCTGGATACAATCAATGTCGCTTCGGCCAGGGAGAAGTTCATTCGCCATGGGCACCCCAGCACGCTGCATTTATGGTGGGCAAGGCGGCCGCTGGCGGCGGCAAGGGCGGTGATTTTCTCCCAGATGGTCGACGACCCTTCCAGCTGGCCCGAGCTCTTCCCGACCGAGAAAGAGCAGGAGAAGGAGCGCAAGCGCCTGTTCGGCATCATCGAAGAGATGGTCCAGTGGGAGAACACCACCAATGAAGACGTGATGCAACGTGCGCGGGACGCCATCTGGGAGAGCTGGCGCCGGACCTGCGCCGATAATGCTGATCATCCGCGAGCCAAGGAGCTGTTTGACCCGGAGAAGCTCCCCGCGTTCCACGATCCCTTTGCGGGCGGTGGCTCGCTGCCGCTGGAGGCGCAGCGTCTGGGTCTGGAGGCGTATGCTTCAGACCTGAACCCTGTCGCCGTGTTGATCAATAAGGCGATGATCGAGATCCCGCCAAAATTTGCCGGGATGCCGCCGGTGAACCCCGAATCGCGTAAGGAAAAACGCTTAATGGAGAAAGAATGGCGCGGGGCAGAGGGCTTGGCTGAGGACGTGCGCTACTACGGGCAGTGGATGCGTGATGAGGCCGATAAACGCATCGGCCACTTGTATCCTAGGATCGAGGTCACGGCCGAGATGGCCAAAGAGCGCCCAGATCTGAAGTCATATGTGGGTAAGAAGCTTACCGTGATCGCCTGGTTGTGGGCGCGCACGGTGAAGAGTCCGAATCCGGCCTTTGCCGGGGTAGATGTGCCGTTGATCTCAAACTTTATGCTCTCCACCAAGAAAGGCAAGGAAGCCTACGTCGAACCGGTAATTGAGAACGGCAACTACCACTTTGAGGTGATGGCGGGCAAACCGAAAAACCTTGATGCGGCGAAGAAGG
>CAZTJD010000225.1:0-2992 GCA_964613985.1 uncultured Anaerolineales bacterium | reverse complement strand
TCTAAAAAAGGAGCGCAAAGATGAGATTGAAACGAGGAAAAATTTAAGACCCTATTACAATATTCAAAAGATGCCAGGGGATTTTTGTTATAAAAAGATCAGCGCACTTCGGATTCAGCATTATTCATTCCTACAAATCGGAACAAGGAGAAAGAGATGGGAAAGGTTTTGGTACAGTATTATTCACAGACCGGACATACGCACCAGATGGCTGAACTTGTTGCTGAGGGTGCTGCGAGGGTACAGGGAATCGAAGTGTGCCTGAAGTCAGTTGCTGAATCGAGTTTCCACGACCTACTCTGGATGGATGGCATCGCCCTGGGTGCACCTACCCACCTCGGTTCGATCCCCTGGGCTATGAAGAAATTTTGGGACGAGGCTTCCGAAGATGTGTGGGGAAAGATTGATGGTAAATTTGGTTGTGTTTTTTCTTCCTCCGGTGGTCTGGGCGGTGGCCCAGAGATCACCTGCCTCGGGCTGTTAACCGTGCTGATGAACTATGGCGTCATGACCTTTGGTGTCACTGATTATGTTGCTCAGCAGCGCACCCTGCACTATGGTGCTGCCATCCCTGGTGAACCCCGCACCCGGGCTGAGAAAGACATCTGCCGGCGCTTAGGCCTCAGGCTGGCAGAGTGGGTTTCCTACTATGTTGATGGTTTGGAAGACAGCCACCCTACGAAGGTGAAGTACAGCCGTTTCACTTAGAAGAAAATGATTCTTCTACAAGATGTTTGAATAGAAAAATCATCCTTTCTGATTCTTCACTTAGGCATCATGGAGGTTACTTGCCTTGTCGATACTTTCTTTGAATAATTCTGCCAGGGTCTGGACATGGGGTTCATCAATAAATGTCGTTTGTACCAAAACACCATTTTGATATTGGTTCCCATGATAACCAGGGATTAAGATATTTTCTAATGGTTGGCTGGTAGCGTTTCGCCATCGGGCAATTATTTGCGATGAAATTCGTCTTTTTGTGTTGAACAGCGTGATTACTCCCTCCAGCGATTGCCAGAATCTGACGACCAATTGTTCCCGCCTAACCGGTTTGGAGTACAGCACCTCCAACGATGAACAGGGCAGCAATCGTCATCACAGCGGAATTGGAAAAACCAGACAGCGCTTCATCGGTGGCAAGCACTCCGGTTAGCATCAAGGAAATCACCACAGCAAGCGCAACCACATCAACCCTTAGCCATTCGGTGATGAATAAGATGATGGCAGAGATCAGGATTCCAAGGGTGATTAACATTTCTACTGTCATAGATTTTTTAACTCGTTTCTACCATGTTTTTTCCAGTTCTTACAATTTGCGACGTTTTGGTTTTGCTTGGATTCCGGGATGTAAACAAGAGACTATTGATTGTATCAAAAAGCGAGGATGATAAAAATCCCACCTCATGGATATTGGAAATATCTGGATAACAAATCACTCAAGTCAGCTTCAGAGTGACCCCTCAGAGCATTAAAGAAATCTGCTGAAGTGGCGATGCGGTTGGTGTTTTTTGCCAGGTAATCCTGTATAAATGCAAAAAAAACATCATCTCCGACCAGGGTACGCAGTTCATCCAGGAAACGGGCACCGTTCAAGTAGACCGCATCCCGGTAGAATCTATAGCCGAGGGTATTGTAAATAGTACTATCCACCCAACCGGTCGGTTCGTAATAGTTTATCCGGGCGTACTCCCACCAACTTAAAGAGCCAGGATATAATTTTTCCAGAAACAGTTTCTCGCTGTATGTGCACAGGGCTTCATCCAACCAGGGTTCCAAGGCCTGATCGTTGCCCACTAACCCAAACCACCACTGGTGGGCAGTCTCGTGGGCAGCAATTGTTACCAGATAAGAAGAGGGGCTGCCGTCATAAGTGTCAAAAAAAGCATTGCTTAAAAAATATAATCCAGAATACTCCATTCCATGATTAAAATCTGCCTCAATCATGGTCATAGACTCAAAAGGATAGGGTCCAAAAAGCTGGTTGTAAAGCGTCAAAGCTTCAACGGTTGTCTTGAATGCTGCCTCACCTGCGATGATGTCATATGGAAAAGCGTAACCAAGGACGGTGGTGTCCCCTACCTTGTCGCGAAATTCGCGATACTCTGGACTGACTGACCAGACAAAATCCCTGGCGCTTTGCAGCTTGTACTGATGTAGGGCATTATCCCCTAAATCCAATGCGCTGGCAGCGATAATAGTGGTGTTTGGCGCATTTGTGATTGCGATGTCGATATTAAAATCTGCTACTGGATAGACCAGGTGTTCGCCATAATACCATGGGTTGTGGACCAACCAACCCTCTCCCTCAATATAGGGTGGTACGAAAGGGTACCAATCGGTCAGGTTAATCTGTCGAGATGTGTAGCCAAAGGGATTCGGCCCGAAATCTTCCGAGGTCAGGATAGGTGGGATGTTGATTTCATACGCCAGTGAGATGGGATAAGTTTCTCCCGGCAGTAGAGGCTCAGGAAGTAAGACCCGTAAGTGGATGCCGTCCAGTGTATAGCTGTTTATTGGTGTGCCATCCATTGTGGTGAACTCAGTGAGGTTAAATACGCCCAGCCGCCAGTTGGGCTGGACGACCAGGCTGAGTTCCGGAATGGCTTTCAGGCTGTTATTGGGGATGAGGATTTCTTGCTCGACCTTCAGGATGCGCCAGGAAAAATCTAACGTAGCCGAGATGTTGTATTTTGGATTCAGATTGGTAGATAAAATTACTGGTGTTTTGGTGGGTGAGACGGCGAAGGAGGTCTCTGTCGGTTGGAGAGTAGCGGTTGATTCTATTAAAGTTGGGTTAGATGTGATTTCGACAACTCGCGTTGGAGTTGATGAGGGAACATCAGTTATGGAGACGTTTTGATTTGACTGGCATGCAACAAGTAACAGTAGTGTTGTCGTAACCAGGAAACAAGAGAAGAATTTCAAAGAGTTGAGCTCCCTAATCAATGATAAATAATGTGATTTGGACCAATACAACAAGTCAAACTAGTAC
>CAZTJD010000224.1:0-3169 GCA_964613985.1 uncultured Anaerolineales bacterium | reverse complement strand
CGTGATGGACGGGCTGGAACTGTTGAAGAAACACAAAGTGGATTTCAACATCCTCACCACGGTCCACGCCTCCAACGCCCCTTACCCACTGGAAGTTTACCGCTTCTTGCGGGATGTAGCGGGTACTTCCTTCATCCAGTTCATCCCCATCGTCGAGCGCGACAACCAGACCGGGTTCCAGGAGGGTTCAAAAATCACCGACCGCTCAGTGACTGCCAGGGGATATGGTAATTTCCTGATCGAGATCTTTGATGAATGGGTTCATAAGGATGTTGGGCGGGTATTCGTGCAGATTTTTGACGTCGCCCTGGGTGCCTGGCTGGGTCAACCTGGTGCTCTATGCGTTTTCGCCCCCACTTGTGGTACAGCACTGGCGATCGAACACAACGGTGACCTTTACGCCTGCGATCATTTTGTCGAGCCAAAACATTACCTGGGAAATATTCAGAAAATACCCCTGGTTGAAATGGTCTCTTCTCTGAAACAGGTTCAATTTGGTCAGGATAAACTTGACAAACTCCCGAAATACTGCCTGGACTGCGACGTCCGTTTCGCCTGCCATGGTGGCTGTCCGAAGAACCGCATAAGCCAGACACCCAGGGGGAAACAAGGCTTGAATTACCTCTGCCGGGGGTATAAAGATTTCTTCCACCACATTGATGAGGCGATGAAAATCATGGCTTTCCTCCTTCGACAAGGCCAGGCGCCAGTAGAAGTGATGAATATCTTAAAAAGAAAACCATGAATACCCAGTTGCCTGTCAACCAATCCCTTTGAAATCTTCATTCGGAACAAATCCACAGCACACATGCGCATTTCATCCTGCTAAAAAAATCCCAATTGTTTCAAAAGATATTCACAAAAAACCATCCGTCATTCATCAAACCTCATCCTTAAAAACAAACAGGCAGCAAGCTCAGAAAAGATCTCACCAGCTGCCTGTTCCTACTTAAGAGGATTAGTGATTACTTCCCCAACCGTTGGCGGAGCTCTTCTGTCAAAGGTGGCAAGATCTTGTACAGATCCCCGACCACACCGAAACGCGCCAGTTTAAAGATAGGGGCATCCGGATCTTTATTGATTGCCACGATGGTCTTGCTCGTGCGCATCCCAGCCAGATGCTGGATTGCACCGGAAATCCCACAGGCGACATACAAATCAGGAGAGACTACTTTCCCGGTTTGCCCGACCTGGTGTTCGTAGGGAACATACCCTGCGTCCACAGCAGCTCGGCTGGCTCCTACCGCCCCGCCAAGCACATTTGCCAGGTCATTCACCAACTTGAATCCTTGCTGGGCTCGCCATTGCTCCTGTTCGCTCTCGTCCAAACCGTCAGGTGGTGTGAGGGTGGGGTTGTTACTCACACCGCGCCCCCCGGAGACGATCACAGCGGCATCGTTCAGGCTGACACCTTCCTTGCTCTCGCTGTAACCTGTTACCTTGGTAGGGATATCCCCTTCTGCAACTGGGGCATCTACACGGATTAAAGTACCTTCACGAGAGGAATCGAAGGATGGCTTGGAAAAAGCCCGTCCCCGTAAAGTAACGATTTGGGGCTTGGCGCTGCACCTCACCTTGCTGAGGATTTTTCCCGCATAGATCGGTCGCGTTGCCGTGATCATCCCATCGCTGACCTCCAAATCAATTACATCAACGAGCACACCACTATTTAAGTCGACTGCGACCATTGCAGCTAAGTCCCGGCCGCGTGTCGTGGTGGGGAATAAGATGACCGCCGGCTGAATATCAGCGGCGATTTTGGATAAGGTAGATGCAAACGGTTCTGGTCGGAAATCTTTCAGGGTGGGGTCATCAGCGAGGATAACTTGCTCTGAACCGGCATGGAACGCTTCCCTGGCGACCTCTTCCACACCTGAGCCTAAAATCAAGGTAGCGACTCCGTCCCCCAATTGCCCTGCCAGGGACAGACCAAGGCCTACGGCTTCCCACGAAGCGGGTAAGACCTTTCCTTTAAAGTGATCCAGGTATATCAATATTTTATTGCTCATAGCACCTTCTCCGCCAACATCTTATCCACCATATTCTCAGCAATCTCCTCGGGGGTGTCCCCCGTAATGATCTCGTTGGTGATCTCACGTTCAGGGGGATTCATCACTTCAGGCCAGGAGACCACGGACTCAGGTGCTTCCATTCCCAGTTCTTCTAAAGTCCAAACCGGTACATTCGCCCTGGCTGCTTTGCGGATTCCCATAAATGAGGGGTAGCGCGGCACACCGTAATCTTTAGTGATGCTGATTACCGCAGGCAAAGTCCCCTCCACGACCTGGCGACCTTCTTCTATTGCGCGTTGGACTTTCAAGGTCCCATCTCCCATCGATTCGATCACCGAGACAAGGGTAAGTACAGGCCAACCCAACACCCTTGCCGTCATCGCTGGCGAGGTGCCCATATCTGTATCAATTGCCTGCTTACCAAAGAAAACCAGGTCAACCTCCCCTATCTTTAAGATCGCCTTAGCAATCACTCGAGCGGAGGCAACAGCGTCTGCACCAGTCAAGGTAGGATCAGAAACCTGGATAGCCTCGTCACAACCCATTGCCAGGGCGTGTTTAATCGCTTCTCTCTCTTCCACTTTACCCAGGCTCAGGACAATCACACTTCCGCCGTATGCCTCCTTCTGCTTGAGTGCAGCCTCAACGGCGTACTCATCCCAGGGATTGATTACCAACGGTGCATCTCCCCAGGTCACCTGCCCGTCATCGACCACCACGCGGGCAGCACTATCGGGCACTTGTTTAACACAGACTACAATCTTCAAAGGAACCTCCTTCCATGTATGATAGGATTTGGATAAAGAAAATAAACTATGCGCTTAATTATTTTGATCCAAACGCATTCTAGATCTTCATCATTCACAGATTCTATCGATATTGGTCTCCTTTCACCCAGGAGTATTTCGGAAATTAGGGTAAAACCTAAAGAATTTAATCGGATTTCTTTTCTGAGTCTACTGTAAAAAGGTAGTGGATGATTTCTAGATGGAAAAAGAAACCCAAAAAACCGAGTTTTTCGAGGGCGTTATCCCTCAAATTGCCGATTTACGAGCCTAAAGTGGAAAACTTTTACCATCAAATCCTAAAAAACTCGGTTTTTACAGTGGAGATGTCATGTCTGCTGGACACCGCAAAGCATGAAAATGTGCTATAAC
>CAZTJD010000223.1:0-3187 GCA_964613985.1 uncultured Anaerolineales bacterium | reverse complement strand
GCTTACCCAGACGGCGCTGTAGCCGCTCCGCCAGCGGTTGAAGTCATCTGCCGGTTGCACAGTCCCTGATGGGTTCTCCAGGATGAGACACTGATTCCTGGGCACCCCTGGTGCAACTTCCTCCACTTCCACTTCAGGTGCTGTGGTGGGTGCAGCAGCCTCTTCCCCCTCGCTTGGTGTCTGGGTTGAAGGTGTACAAGCTGCCAAGGCGCTGGCCGCTGAAAATAATGCGGCATGCTTTAAGAAATCTCGTCTAGTGATGTTCTGCTTTTTCATTTTCTTCCTCCATATGATATAAGTAGTGGATTGAACTGAATGGCCTCAAAGGCCTCACAAAAAACGACTAGACAGAGAAGAAAATCGAGCCTGCTGCTATCTCCAGCCCTGATGAAATACCTTACCCCCGCTTATTTGATAAACTTGCAGGAACACGATCTTTCTCCTAACGGCTAATCTTTCACAACTATTACAATATGCAACGAAAATAAATTATAAAATTTTACTGTTAAAGGAAATTTGGACTATTAAAATAGTATCATGTACATACTAGAATGTCAACATTAAAATTTTTGTTTTTGTTCATGTTATTTTAAGCAGTTTACAATCTTGTTTATTTTTATAGGTTTTCACATGCTACGCTAGTTATTTTTATCAGAAATTTAGGCCTTTTTTCTGTATTTAATCAGATATTCGACATTCAGCCATGATGGTGGATCTTATATTATAATCTCTTTAACAATTTAATAAATTCCAATTCAATATGTAAGTTGTATAAAATCGAACAATAAATTAAAATGTTTAAGGGATGTTTATCCATTTTTTGATGAATTTTGGTGTACGTTCCATCAAATAATAAATTAACCGCCTCAAATAGATTATAATTAGGAGAGGAGTGAAAACATCTTGAATGATAATAACGAGGTCAAATCAAACAAAAATCCGACAATGCGCGATGTGGCTGCTGCGGCGGATGTTTCCCTTTCCACCGTTTCGCTGGTGGTAAACGGAAAATCGGGTGTGAGTCCTGAAAGGCGAGAGAGGGTTAAAGAGGTCCTAAAAAAGCTAAATTACAATAAAAAAGGACGCCAAAAGTCAGGAGTGGGAACTAAAGTTTTTGGACTTCTTATGGAATCGCTGTCCGAAGCCTCACGCAGCGAGGGATTTTACCTTAAGATTGTCTCGGGAATCGAAGAAACCGCATATGAGTTGGGTTACCAGGTGATTCTTCATGTCTATCGTCCTTCAATTGATCCCTTGAATAGCATTCGTGAGCTGATGGGGCGCGATGTAGATGGGCTGATCATAGCAAACGATGGTGATATAACGCCCGAAGTGATACAGAACCTCGCTGAGGCTGGAATTCCGATGGTTCTAGTAGAAAACTTTCAAAATATGCCGATCCATGCAGTGACCGCCGATAATTTTACGGCTGGACGCATCATGACTGAATATCTCATCCGGTTGGGACATCAGCGGATCGGTGCACTCTGTGGGCCAGATAAATACAGTAGCCTTCGCGATCGAATGCGTGGTTATCGCATCGCCATGTTGGAAAATGGTTTACCACTTGACCCCAGCCTTCAGCCGAGTCCCGTCTCTGGTAACCCCAGAAAAGGGTACGTGCAGATGCAAAAACTCATTGCTCTCCCCAAGCCACCAACTGCTGTTTTTGCCGTGAGTGACCGGGCAGCATTTGGGGCGATGGAGGCTATCAAAGATTCTGGGTTGGTCTGCCCGGATGATATTTCTGTGGTCGGCATTGACGATGTGAGAGATAGCGCGTATTTCACACCTCCCTTGACCACATTTAGTGTTCCTAAGTACGATTTAGGCAAGACCGCAGTATTAGCTATCCACAACCTGACCTTGGATAAATCGATACCGCCAGCTAGAAGGGCACTGCTTGGGAAACTCCTGGAGCGGCATTCAGCTGCGCCGCCGCGACAAAAACCTTAACAATAGCGTTTTTAATGGCATTTGTTGCACAAAGGGAGCTGTATTAATCAAGGGGGTTACGACAGTACCAGAACGCTGCACGATCACACGAAGGAAGAGTAAGAGCATATAAACGATATGTGTCTCATTATGTAATAGAGTCTATTTGCGAGGAAGGGTAGTCAGATAGGGGGAACGAAAGTAATCGTTGATGATCCCACCATATAATTTTTTGGGGTGAATCATTCCAAAGGATTAGTTTCGATGGGGTGGGAAGTTTTATTTTAATCTAAACCCAACCTTCTAATATGTATTACTATTAGGGGCCTAAAAACAGGTCTTTAAATCTTCAACTAGTGGTCTGTCAAATCTCATTCTTAATAATGTCATTCTGAACGAAACGAAGTGGAGTGAAGAATCTCTACCTTGTGCTGACTGAAACCTTACCTTCTTTATTGATAGTTATCCTATATATTCATACTTGACAGACCACTAGGTTGACATGTAAGTACATTCTGCATGCGGTTTGCGTGCAATACGAGCGGAAATTATGTACACAATAGATGGAAAAGACAGTTTTTAACTGCATCGTAGACATTATAGACGCTATAGATGCAAAACGATGGAAAGTCTACTCGAATTATTTGTACATGTCGATGATTATTGTCAACCTTTTTTGCCAATGTTGGAACAACACCTACTTACCAGCGGTAATATCAAACGCCAAAGAGCAAGATCCCTATCGATCAGTGAAGTGATGACCATCTTGATCCATTTTCATCAATCGCATTACCGTAATTTCAAGGCTTACTACTGGTAGCATGTTCTTCCGCACTTGCGCAGTGAGTTTCCGGGACTGGTTAGCTATACTCGTTTTGTGGAATTCATTCCTTCGTCCTTGCTTCCGCTTTGTTCATACTTCCAGCAAACCTGTCTGGGCGATTGCACGGACGTTTCCTTCATTGATTCAACTTCTTTGGATGTCTGTCTCTATCAACGAATTGCCTCTCACAAGATATTTGCAGGGTTAGCAGAGCGGGGCAAAACATCGACGGGTTGGTTTTTTGGCTTCAAACTACACTTGATTATCAATGATCGAGGCGAATTACTGAATGTTCAACTCACACCTGGCAATGTGGATGACCGTAAACCTGTTCCAAAACTGGTCCGGAGGCTTTTCGGCAAGGTTTTTGACGATAAAGGTTACATCTCGAAGCCATTTTATGATCTTCTTCAGCAAACTTATGATATC
>CAZTJD010000222.1:0-3259 GCA_964613985.1 uncultured Anaerolineales bacterium | reverse complement strand
AGCCCAATTGTAATCTGCAGGATCGATGTCGGTTGGGGCGAGCTGGAGCCACTCCACTCCAAAGTGAATAAAATTCACCCCCGCCGCCTTAACTGTGCTCCCCCCAACGGCGAGGTGGCTCTGGCTGATGGACTGGACGCCAAGCGCCTCAGCTGAGGTCAACTCAGCGAGCGCGCCAGGCGTCCTGATCGCCACTAGTGATTTTTCAGTTGGAGCTAGGCTTGGGGTAGAAGTTGTTTCTATTAGAGGAGAAGTGGGTATACGTTCTGAGTTCGAAGGATAGGAATCGGTCGTATCGAGTGTATCGCGGCGCACACAAGCGCTGGTCCCAGCCAGGCAAAGTATGATGAGCAGTGGGGACCAGCGCTTACAGTTACGCCAACTCATACCGCATTGTACTATTAACGCGGTTATCGCATAATCGACGGTAAATAGAGGGTCTCAAAGGTCACGCTTTGCGTGATCAGCACGGGTTGTTCGTCGATGCCGAGCGTAGCGCTGTACGTAACCGGATCGTTGAACTTATCCACGACCGAAGAAACACCAGGAGGGAGCGTGATCGTCTGGCTCGAGCCATCGGCGGACCACAGGATGTAGAGCGCCTCATTCCCGGATTGATCCCAGAAGATGTAGCCCTCCATGTTGGAAGCGCCCATTTCCGTGCTCGACAGCACGCGCATGTATTCAAAGCCGGGCCACAGGGTCGCCAGGGTTTCGAAGGCATCCAGGGAGAGTTTAGCAGCGAAGGATGGGTAATCCAAAAGCCCGTGCTCACTGAAGAAGGACGGATCGCCCAAATAATCGTTCATGTTGAACCAGATGCCGATCTTGTTACCGGCAGCGACGGCACGGGTGAACTGCTGAATAAGGGCGATGGCCTGCGTGTCTTGCGTGCGCGTATCCGCGCCGCCGAAACCGCTGCTCTGACCGAGTTCTGAGCACACGAGCGGTTTATCGAGGCTGTAGCTGGCCATGACATCCTTGACGGCCTGCGTTTTCGCCATCACGCCCGGGAGCCCGGTTAGGCCTTCCCAACGCCAGTCGTATTCCGGGTAATAGTGGAAGTTCATGGCGTCCATATAATTGCCGGCCCCGGCGGTGAAGATCTGATCCAGGAAATCCTCGTTAAAAAAGCCACCTTCGGACTCGAAAGAATCGTAGGCAACGCCGCCGTTCATAACAACCGCATTGGCGTCGATGGCCTTAATGACAGTATAAGCGGCTTGTAGGTGTGCGGCGTAATGTTCAGGTCCGTTCAATCCGTTGTATTTCACGTTATCATCACCGAACGCATACGCCCAGCTATCGCCGCTGCAATCCGTATATCCAGACCTTGTGAACCCGACGACATCCGGTTCGTTATACAGCGCCCAGTACTTGACGTTGTACGGTGAGGCGCTGTATCGCGTGACGACCGCGCTGACATAGTCGGTGAATCGCGTGAGCGGCACGCAATCGACCGGCCCTCTGCGGAAGGAGGCTGCCCATAGTGGATTCTGTCCCATTGTGATCATGATCTCATAACCCAGGCTGGCGGCCAGGTCCATCTGCGCGTCGTACGCTGTCCAATCGTAAGCCGCCGGCTGGATGTTTGTTGGTGCCAGGTCGTCCCACTCAATGCCGAAATGCACGAAATTCGCACCGGCCGCTTTTACCGTGCTGCCGCCGGAGGCGAACCAACTTGGCGCGAGCGACTGCACGCCCAGCGCGTCGGCTGGACTGAGCGCATCGAGTGCCGTGGCCGCCAGAGGCGCAGCCGGCTCGACCAACGCCGGGCGAGCCGCATCGAAGGCTGAGGCGCCCAGGGAGGTCACCATCAAGATGGCGATCAGCAGGAAGGGCATAGCGCGACGCATGAATACCTGGTATCGAATGCGTGTGTTCATCTTTTCCCCCGCTCTGCGACTTGTCAAGGATCGACTTGAGCTCAGCGCCGGTGCAGCCTCGCATGTCAAGTTGACCCTAGATCCGGAATGGTTTTACTGTGCCTTAAATCACGAGCCGTGCGCAATGGCTTCTAAGTACCCTGTCGTCTATCAAATCCCGCGGGTTCGCTCCTGGCCGCTTGCGCGTAACGCTCACGCGTATGAATAACGCTCGTTTGGAGCGATCGTATAGTACAGATATCTTATCGGGGGGATACTGTACTCAAT
The DNA here is from genome assembly GCA_964613985.1 of uncultured Anaerolineales bacterium. Lineage (GTDB taxonomy): Bacteria > Chloroflexota > Anaerolineae > Anaerolineales > UBA11858 > CAZTJD01. Next base: position 1,106 of record CAZTJD010000222.1, on the reverse strand, counting down.
TGTGAATCTTCCTCTGATTCGCTAAGATATGAGATGCCTTGGCGGACGGTAAGGTTGTTTGAATATGGAGTTCCGCCAGGAAGGGGCTGCAAAATTTCCTCCCCCATTACCGGTAATCGAACTAGCGCTAGCTTGATTTACACACAGGACGCGAATGCCAGTTCAATGGTACGCTTTAAGAAGTAAACCGAATAAAGAAAAAGCCCTGTACCGTTACGTGGCCGGTCAGGGCTATTCCGTCTTCTACCCTCGCATTTCAGTCCAACCAGTAAACCCGCGCGCACGCAAGGTACGCCCCTATTTCCCGGGCTATATGTTCGTGCACGCTTGCCTGGAGCAGGCTGGCGAGCGTGCCTTCCGCTTCATGCCCTTTTCCCAGGGGTTGGTGTGGTTGGGCGGACGGCCGGCGGTCGTGGCGGAGGGGGTCGTGGCGGAGCTGCAAGCGCGCCTGGCGCAGCTCGAAGCCCAGGGCGGGCTTATGGAGAACGCCCTTTCACCGGGCGAGCGGGTGCGGGTCTGTGAGGGCGCCTTCGATGGATACGAAGGAATTTTCGATGTGCATCTCTCCGGTCGGGACCGGGTGCGGGTCTTGCTGGAGATGCTGAACGATCGTTACCTGCCGGTCGAGCTCGAGCGTGGGCATGTGCTGCCGGTGCGGAGCGCGGTAGCTTGAGCTAAACACACCGATTGGCTGTGCCGGCGGACAACCGAATCGCAGGCTGCTGAAATCGGACATCGATGTCGGAAGGGCGGAGCGTGTCGGCCGCAGGGCGGCAGGGGAGCGAGGGAGCAGGGGAGCAGGGGGCCAAGGGTGAAGGTGATTAAGAGTCATGTTGAGCTGGATGTGTACCAGATGGCGTTCGAGGCATCTATGAGCATATTTGAACTTACGAAGGGATTTCCGATAGAGGAGCGATATTCTCTGACTGACCAGATCAGAAGATCATCACGTTCAGTATGTTCCAATATTGCAGAAGCCTGGCACAAGCGACGCTATCAGGCTGCGTTTGTGAGTAAGCTGAATGATGCCGAAGCAGAAGCGGCCGAGACCCAAACATGGATTCAATTTGCGGTTGAATGTGAGTACCTGCCTGCAAACCTGGGAA
>CAZTJD010000221.1:0-3261 GCA_964613985.1 uncultured Anaerolineales bacterium | reverse complement strand
CAGAGATGCCGCATGGCTAAGGCCTTGCTTATGGCTAAACGGAAGAGAGCCGTTTAGCTTGGCAGTTTGTTGAAAAAACATAACAAACTGCAGAGATGCCGCATGGCTAAGGCCTTGCTTATGGCTAAACGGAAGAGAGCCGTTTAGCTTGGCAGTTTGTTGAAAAAACATAACAAACTGCAGAGATGCCGCATGGCTAAGGCCTTGCTTATGGCTAAACGGAAGAGAGCCGTTTTGCATGGCATCTTGGGCGGTGAAGAGGCGGAATGGATTTCCAGTATGGTCGCCATCGAATGAATTCGATGGTTGAGAAGTTAAACGCGCTGAAGCGCGTTGGAATGCTTGCAGGAGATGGACGGTTTGTTGAAAAAACATAACAAACTGCTGTGCAGGAGAATGAAAAGAAATAAAACTGCAGGGGGGATGAACAGCTGAGCCTGGTACTGGTTGGTCGTATGAAAAGTTGATATCCAGCAGGTTATCTTGATCAGGGTGTCGCAAACTTTCCGTTTGCGTATGCCAGAAGGGGCAGCATGGTTTTCTGTGATAGAGGCTAACCATGGATCTCAAATCATGCTGGATTTGATTTCGACTTGCTGACTGGGTGAAAAATTTGTCAGGAAACTGAAGGTTATTCATTACCGCTGAAATGACATTGCCCATGATCGTGATAAGGGGGGGGAGTGAAGGTGACCAACGAAACATGGGAGGCCATTTTCCAGGGGAGGTGAGAACCCTGACGAGGGTAAGAAGGGCGAAGGTAATAAGCGAGAAGAGACGCATGGTGGGAGTATAGCTTATGCGGGATCATTGGGTGGGACAAGCAAGAAAAATCAACCCCGGCTCAACCCGTGTTCACCCATTGACCGATGCTTGAGATTCAGGCAAGTATTTTTGAAGAGATAAGCTGTGCTTATTGATTTTTGGGTTTAAATCAAAGTCAAAGCCTTCCAGGGTTTTGCTGGTGTTGAGGGCAGATCTTTAAAAGAGCAAGTGTAGTTATTTTTGGGTACGGCGCTCGATCTCATCTTCCAACAGGCGAGAGAGAAACTCGATGCAAGTCCATTTATCCTCAATGGCTTGACGATTGCGAGATTCCAGGATTTCCATCACCCCAGACATGCACAGTTGGCTAGAATGGGTGGCTAATTGAGATTTCAGTTCCATGATTCTACCTCCACCAACGCGCCCATCAATTCACTATCAACCCTTGCTCCTGCGCCCATTCTCGATAGCGCTTTATTGTCCGACGATCGATCCCCATATCTTTGGCGATCTGTCGATCACTTGCTCCAGATCGCTGTTGGTTGACGATCTCGCGTACATCCATGAGATTTTTTCTCCTGTTTGGCATCTTTTCCTTCCAGGGTTATAGATTTTTCCCCGGAAGCATACTCGATATTCAGGAGATCCGCCATCAGCATGCGCATTTTTGGCGCGAATCACTGGTACATTTTTGGTGAAAATGGGTGGTACACTTTAGGTGAAAACGCCTGGTACATTATAGGGCGAAAATCGACACATGGTAAACAACTACCTCCAGATCGCCCAGGCTGATATAAGCACGGAACACAATTATGCAAATCCGCTTGATAAAATAATTTACAATCTTAAATATTTTTCATTTTTCACCGATATAACATCAATTCGAGTATAATAGAATAAACGTTCGTGTTTAGATGTATAGGAATATTCGTATGGATTTTAAAAACCGAATAATACAAGGTGATTGTGGAGAGATTCTAAAAAATTGGCCTGACAATTCCATTGATTTAATTTTCACATCACCTACCTATGCGGATCAAAGGGCAAAAACATATGGTGGAATAAAACCAAATGAATATGTCAATTGGTTTCTTCCTAAGACGGAACAATTTCTGCGCGTTCTAAAACCTACAGGCACATTTATTCTTAACATTAAAGAGCGCGTTATAAAAGGTGAGCGACATACATACGTAATTGAATTGATCCTAAAGATGAGAGAGCAGGGATGGTTATGGACAGAAGAATTCATGTGGCACAAGAAAAATTCTTATCCTGGAAAATGGCCAAATCGTTTTCGAGATTCATGGGAAAGATTGTTGCAGTTCAATAAAAATCTAGCCACCTGACACTTTTAATACTCGAACGAAAAATTCCGATTTAGATCGTCAGAATCAATAATTCATATCAAAAAAATCCACTGACCCAATAGAAATCAAAGAGAATTTGCAAAAATAATTCTAATCTATATCTCAAAATAGGTACATTTTTGAATAATTCGTGAAATTCGTGGCAAGAATTAAACCTTTGTGACCAAACTGTCAGGTCGTTAGATAAAAATCATAAATTTAATATGTTTCAGGAAGAAGTCATGGTACCGGTCGGTGAATGGGCGAAAACTCGTTTGAACAACCTGAGCGAAACTGATAAAACACGAGACGAATCCAAAGTTAAAAGTGGTTTTGGAAAAAACGTTTCAAATTGGATTGGAAGGGGTATGGTTTATCCTACGAATGTAATTCATATGGCGACAGAATGTTCAAATCGAAATCATAGTGCTGTAAAAAAAATAAAAGCGAAACTTTGTGGGAATCGACATCAATAAAGACTATTGTATTAGTGCAAGGAAACGAATAAGACAAATTCAACCTCGTTTGTTTGAAGAACGAGCAACTTATAATGTAGAGTCAAATAATGAAGCCATTGATTCTTGATAAGGTAAACGAATTTGCTAATGAGAATATCGAATATTTTCACGATCGCAGAATCAGTCTTTGGAAGAATTGAAGCTTTCAAGATTATTAAAGAAGAATCCCTATCTATTTAAAGCTAAGAATATCCAGACTGCGTCAGAATTGATCAAGGAATTTCTGGTCGCTTTTCTTTCATCTTCTGAAGAGAAACTGTTTGGAGATTTTCTAGAGGACTTAGCCATCTTCATTGCAAGTCAGACCTGTGGTGGATATAAATCATCTTCACCTGGTGTCGATTTAGAATTTGAAAACAAAGGTATCCATTATATTGTCTCCGTGAAATCTGGACCAAATTGGGGAAATAGTTCTCAGCAAAGAAAACTAGAAGAAGACTTACAAAATGCTGTAAAGCGTGTAAAACAATCCAGGTTCGCCAAAAACGTTCAGCCCGTTCTCGGTATCTGCTATGGGAAAACACGGACCAATTATTTACGTGGTTATCTTAAGGTGGTTGGAAAAAATTTCTGTCACCTGATAAGTAAAAATAAAAATCTATATACTGAAATCATTGAACCTATTGGCTATC
>CAZTJD010000220.1:0-3279 GCA_964613985.1 uncultured Anaerolineales bacterium | reverse complement strand
AGCTATTTTGCACCAGAAGGAAAAAGTGCTGAGTTCTTTGGTTTCTTTGCTGTTGCTGGTCGAACCTCATCATTTATTGGTCCAACAGTTTATGGGATCCTGGCTGCGGAGGCAGCCTTTTGGTTCCAGAGGCATGGTATGGCTGAACTGCTGGCAGAGCAGTCAGGTCAGAAAGTTGCGATTGTTTCTATAGCAATTTTCTTGCTGGTAGGATTAATGGTGCTTCTGACGGTAAATGTAAGTAGAGCCAGAAAAGCCGCCCAAGAATAAATGATAGTTGTACAGGTTATTATAAATGCCTGAAAAGTATCCCTACCCCCGACGACGAATAATACGCGCAATCTGTCATGCGCTTTCTATCCCAGCATTCAAACTGTTAACTAGAATGGAAATTTTGGGAGAGGAACATTTACCCCATAAAGGCCCTTTCCTTATCGTCGCGAACCATTTCAGTTTCATTGACCCCGCTGCTGTAGTGAGGGTGGCAAAGTGGCCGATCGAATTTCTAGGGGCAGCGGATCCTCCTCATGCTCCTGATGTGACTAAAATTATGCCAAAAATCTACGGCATCCACAAGCTTTATCGAGGTACAGGATCGAAAGAAGCATTAAGGGCAGGTGAAGCTATTTTAAGACAAAATGGTATCTTAGGCATTTTCCCAGAAGGGGGGAGTTGGGCTGAGGTACTGAGACCCGCAAGACCGGGGACAGCATATTTGACTACCCGAACAGCAGCCCCTCTACTTCCTATTGGTTTATATGGAATGAATGATGTTTTTCCTCTTCAACTGGGCAGACGAGCAAAAATTACGGTAAATATTGGAAAGCCTTTTGGTCCCTTTACAGTTCGTGGGCGTGGTCGGGAGCGACGTGAACAGTTGGATGAAATCGGACATGAGATCATGCGTAGAATCGCGGAACTGATCCCTGAAAAAATGCGTGGTTTCTATTCCAGTGATCCAGCGATTCGCGAGGCAGCAAAGGGGACCGAGATTTATCCATGGGCGGATAAAATTGAAGGAGAGGTCGAAGGGGAGGTCCATTAGTAATCGATCTTTGGATGACGGCACGGATCGATCTGGCTGGTGAGTAGGTCAAGAGGTATCGCTCATTTATACTTACATCAAACCAGGATTTTAACAATCAAGGGTTGGCTTTTCTTTTGCCAACCCTTGATTGTTTAATGGAAATCCTTCGCAGCCAGGTGTATCTGAGAGGTAGAAAACTTATCTGCGAAGGATCAACAAGACAACTAAAATTATGGAAGCGACCAACCCGAATAATCCAAGGACCCAAAACCCAAAGTAAGAAATAACTGCTGATATTACGAGGATTCCAGCTAGGGTGTAAACCCCATTTATCCGAATACGGATTTTTGGGGATAGACTGTTAGCATTCATATGAATACCATGTTCAAATAACATTGTCCCCGAAATAAAGAGAAGTAAACCCGCTAATGAGGATACGGCAAGGATTTGTTTTCCGCTTAACCATGGGATATCGAGTTTGATTACTCCACATCTACCGGACATGGAAGGGTAAGGGTATTTTGATGGGACGAATAAACGGAAGAATACGATCCGATTAAATACTGCATCCTCAGGATAAATTTTCCATTCCACCTTTACCTTACTATTTGCAGGAATAGGAACGATCTCTTTACTTTCACGTATTAAGTTAGCAAATCCTTCTGAAATTGATGCACGAAGAAAACGATTAGAATCATAATCGGAAGGATTCTTGATATTGACAAAAATTGTTCCGGTTTCATTTGGGGTAATTAATACAGGGCAATGTAAACTGCCAATGCGGCTATCCCCATTAATACCATCAGTGAACAGGGTTGCTTCCAGATCTCCCCAGACAATCAGGCTACAAATAAAAAATCCTGTTAGGATACCTAGAAAAAGTAACAACCCTCCCAACCCCGTAAACGTTTTTTTCCTCGCCATTATCTCTTTTCCTTTATTGTGTCATATAACTTTGATATCGCGAATATAAGGTTCGAGACCTTATCTAAATCTGTATTTTGTAACTCTGAACATAATATCATCATTATATTCAGTGAATGAAATAATTAATATTAATTAAAATAATATTGATATATGGAATATAGTAGCATATAAAATTAATAATGTCAACAAATACATTAATATTATTGATTATGGCAGTAAAAAGAATTTTCCATGACTCCGATGATGGGTTGCAGTTATGGGGGCTGGCAATGGTTTTGGATGACTAAGGTTTTAGAGGAATAGATTTTCACACAATTTGTTCGAGTCAGGACCCTGTTTATCATAGTCTTTTTTACTAGATTGCGAGGGACATGTTCTACAAAAAAATTTGGGAAGGTCTATCAGTTAACACTCATCCATGGTTATATGCCGGTGACTACAGATCAATTGCGAGTGAGAATGAGGAAGAGATTTTGGATTTCATTAAATTGCAGTCCAATATACTTGGTTCGAGTAAAGGTATTGAGCATTGATTGTTTAGGATGATTCAGAACAATAATAGTGGCTAGGATAGACTGGCATTTGCCCTAGCTAACCACCCTTGATATCTGGTCTTCTGTTGACTACCGGGATTTTTTGTTTGTTAGGGAGGGAGCAGAAATGAATGAACAATCGTTGAGAAAAAACCACGAAAATTGGTTGCCCTATCATATTTCATTGAAAAATGGAATCATGTAAATTAATAATCTTCTCTGTTGCAGTACTTGCAACAATAATGGTGTATATTCGGATTAAAAGATGAACTGGTAACTAATTTTGTGATAAATTATGCTATAGTAATAAAATAAGGGTTGCATAACGGATAAATAACAACGGGAAACAAACAGATGAGTAGAAGTTTGAATAAAGCGGAACGTCTGGTTGAAATGGAACGACTATACATTCAACGGGCTTTCAGTGATATCGAAATGGCTGAGAGACTTGGTGTATCGCGACAGACAGTTTTTAGAGACAGAATTGCCTTAAGCAATCAAGTATACCTAGTTGAGGAAACGATCGGACGTTACAAAATCGATCGAAAAAACTATCTCTCCAATATTCGCGTTGATCTGAATGAAGCGCTTGTCCTCTATGTTGCTGCTCGGAAGGTATCTCAGCAAACCCGACTCTCGTTTAACATAACAGCAAGTGCATTGGAAAAACTAGCTCTAGCACTTCGCCAACCGATGACGGAAAACCTTGTTAAGGCAGCTGAAGAAATTCTTATTAAAGAATCAGATCCAAAACGTGAAAAGGTATTAAGTACTGTTGTACAAGGTTGGGTG
>CAZTJD010000219.1:0-3286 GCA_964613985.1 uncultured Anaerolineales bacterium | reverse complement strand
ATACCCGAACGTCAGGGTTCCTGGGTGGACACGATCATCTTTGTTGAAGAACCAAACTCTGATGCTGCCGTCTCCCGCCTGGAAGCTGGCGATATAGACCTCTACGCTTATAGTATCGCGGAAGCCCCAGTTGCTGAGCGGATTTACGCGTCTGATGCTTTGAAATACTATGTCTCTTATGGTAGCTTCAATGAATTGACCTTTAACCCAGTCGGTCCCGAGTTAGAAACTGGCATGTTGAACCCATTCTACTCACCAAAGATTCGCGAGGCGATGAACTGGTTAATAGATCGCACTTACATCGCCGAGGAAATTTGCGGTGGTATGGCGCGAGAGCGTTTCACCGTAATCCAATATGCCTCAAAGGACTCCGCTGAGCTGGCGGATGTGATTGCGGGAATCGAACTGAAATATGCCCATAACCCTGAAAAAGCCATCGAGGTAATTGATGCTGAGATGGAAGCACTTGGTGCGGTGAAAGGCGATGACGGTAAGTGGCAGTACAATGGCGAACCCGTAGTGATCGTCGGCTTGATCCGTGTTGAGGACGAGCGCCTGGAGATCGGAAATTATTTCGCCAACCTTTTGGAAGATATCGGCTTCACTGTTGACCGCCAGGAGAAGACCTCTGCTGAGTGTAGCGCATGCTGGATCTCCAGTGACCCAGCAGGTGGCTGCTTCAGTTACTACACCGGCGGTTGGGTTTCCACAGTTATTTCTCGTAATGAACAATACAACTTCGGTGATTACTATACTCCCTTGGGTTGGGGCATCCCACTATGGCAAGCCTACAATCCTTCAGACGAGTTCTTCGCCGTTTCTGAAAAACTATATAACAGTGACTACACCACCGTTGAAGAACGCCGAGAAATGATGGCTGAGGCACTTACTCTATCATTGGAAGACTCAGTCCGAGTTTACTTGAAAGATGATGTTGGTGTAGCCCCATTACGGAAGGAACTTTCTGTAGCTAGTGATCTTTCAGGTTCTGTTTATGGTTCTAACCTTTGGGCTCTTACCTTGAAATATGAAGACCAGATTGGTGGTTCAGTAACTGTAGGTTCCCCCAGTATCATGACCCAACCATGGAACCCGATTGACGGTTCAAACTGGGTTTACGACATGATGCCCATCCGTGGTATGGACTCCTGGGCATTATACACTGATCCCTTCACCGGTTTGCGTATTCCAAACCACGTAGAAAAGGCTGAAGTCTTTATTGAAGAAGGTCTACCGGTTGGTAACTCTTCGGACTGGGTGACCCTGGAATTCGTTCCTGAGATTGAAGTCCCCGGTGACGCCTGGGCGGACTGGGACGCTGTAAACCAGGTCTTCATTACCGCTTCGGAACGCTTCACCGAGACCCAAACAGCTAAGAGCAAGATTGTGATGTATTACGAAGACGATTACTTCGACAAGATGACCTGGCATACTGGCAGCCCGGTAACCCTGGCGGACCATATCATGTTCATGATCATGCAATTTGAGCAGTCCAAGCCAGAGTCTGCTATTTTTGATGAGGCAACAGTACCCAACTTTGAGTCCTTTATGAGTACATTCAAGGGCTGGAAGATCACCTCGGAAGACCCGCTGATCGTCGAATACTACACCGACAACTATGACATGGATGCGGAAAACAACGTTACCAACGCTCGAGCCGCCTTTATGGGTGCCTGGCAATGTGGCTCAACACCATGGGAAGGCATCTTTATCGGCAACCAGGTTGAGGCACAGGAATTGGCTGCGTATTCCACTGATAAGGCAGACGCCCTTGAGGTGGAGCAGATGAGCTACATCGCTGGACCGAGTCTGGACCTGCTGAAGGCTGAACTGGATAAGGCAGAAGCCGAAACATTGATCCCCTTTGAACCCACCCTCGGTCAATATATCACTACCGAGGAAGCAGCTCAGCGCTACGCCAATATGCAAGAATGGTTCCGCCGTCGCGGGCACTTCTTCGTTTCATTAGGCCCATTCTACCTGGAGCGAGCTTTTCCGGTTGAGGGTACCCTGATTATGCAACGCTATGAAGCTTACCCCAACTTAGCGAGCAAATGGGACCGCTTTGCTGAAGCCCCAATTCCTGAGGTCATGGTGGACGGTCCTGGTTCTGTGACGATTGGTGAAGAGGCAGTCTTTGACGTCTTTATCGACTTCAAAGAAGAACCTTACGCAGTGGCTGATATTGACTCGGTTAGCTACCTGGTCTTCGATGCAACTGGCGCTCTTGCTTTCAAGGGAGATGCTGAAGCTGTTGAAGATGGCTACTGGACAATCACCCTTGATGCTGCGACAACAGCTGGACTTGACGCTGGATCAAACCAGCTAGCTGTCGTTGTGGTATCCAAGCGAGCATTGATCCCGATCATGGAGACCCTGCAGTTCGTGAGTCAATGATAGCGAGTTAACCAGAATTGTTGAGAGTTTCTCCCATTGCGGGAGTTCTCACAAAGACAATTCTTGTTACTTACCTACAAAGCAATACGAGACTTACTTGTGGGGGCGAGGGTTCCCTCGCCCCCACTTGTACACAGCAGTGATAGATATCTGTTCCAACATTCCTCAAGGTGCAAAGAATCAAGTAGCCGGGGTTTCCATACCCCGAAAATCGCTGCGAGTTATGGAAATCTTGATTACTGAAGCCGCATAGAAGAACTCATGTAGCCGGGATTTCCATCCCTCGAAGATCCTTGAGAGAGACAGAATTATCCACAACATATGTCTGATCATTCTACTCATATAAAAAAATTAACTTTGTTTACCTGGCGATTTGTTGTCAGGTTTAACGAAGAACCATTGCATATTGACATAAATCGTCGTTCCACTTCTAAAAAGAGATATCAACGAGAAGGGAACATTTTTACTTAAGCGTTCATAAAGATCAACGGGTTTGTTTATACCCGGAATCCTAGAAAGAGAGTGGTATTATGACAGATGCTGCTTTATCGCTTGAATCCGACCTGCCGCCCGAGGAGGTAACGGTGCGAAAAGGGGGAGGTACCCTTTCTCGCGTTTTACGCTATTCCCTGGTCAGGCTGGTCATGTTGTTTGTCACGGTAGTGATTGGCATTTACCTCACCATCTTGATTGCAAACATGGGCGGTTATGTAGACCAGATTCGCTTAGGGGAAATACGTTCTCGAATCTCTATGACAGTCTACATGAGCGAAGCTTCGGAAATGAAGCAAAAGTCTTCAGAAGAAAAAAAAGTTATCGTCGACGAACAGGTTGCCCTGGATCTACCGTTCGGGTATGGTAGCCCATCTTGATCTACCTGGTGGTGATC
>CAZTJD010000218.1:0-3327 GCA_964613985.1 uncultured Anaerolineales bacterium | reverse complement strand
CTCACCCTTGTCGCCTTCCTCACCCTGACAACCTCATTCTGTAACCTGGCGCCAGGCACAACCCCAGCGTCGTCACCCCCACCTGACCGAGAAAGCGTCATCCCACCCAACCAAAATAAGATCCTGCCTCAAACCGACCTCTACCCGCCGCGCTCCCTCACCAACGAATACGCCGACCCGCAGCCCATGCCCTACCCAGTTAACACCACCGGCGCTGAAGATTCCGCCTTCATCCTGCCGGATGGACGTACCCTTTACCTCTGGTTCACACCCGATCCCAACGCCCCATTGGAAGACCAGCTTAAGGATGGGGTTACGGGTATCTACGTGTTCCGAAAGACAGGGGATGCGTGGGACGACGCACAGCGGGTTCTGCTCCAAGACCCGGGTAAACTCGCCCTAGATGGTTGCGGCTTCGTCCAGGATGATTTGATCTATTTCTGCAGCGCCCGTGAAGGCTACACCGGAATGCATTGGTTCACAGCATATTTCCAGGATGGGCACTGGGGAAATTGGTCCCTCGCGGATTTCCCAGAGCAGTATCAGGTCGGAGAACTGCATATCACCAGCGATGGTCGCGAGCTCTACTTCCACTCCTCTCGCCCGGGTGGGATGGGCGGTTATGATATCTGGAAATCAGAACGGATTGGAGATACCTGGGGGGAGCCGGAAAATATTACTGCTGTCAATTCCCCACTGACCGATGGTTGGCCCTTCATCACCGCAGATGGGAACGAGCTCTGGTTCACCCGGGGGGACGGTGCCCCCGAACTGTGGCGTTCTCTCAAGGTGGATGGCGCTTGGTCAGCCCCGCAGCGCATGTTTGCTCCCTTTGCTGGCGAAGCCTCACTCGACATTAACGGCACTGTCTATTTCACCCACCACTTCTACAAGGATGACACCATGCTGGAGGCGGATATATACATGGCGGAAAAAATTGTCGAATAAGGTGAGTCTTCTACGAAAGACAACGCAAAGACAAAATTTTAACCTACGCTTAACACATTGCCATCAAAAGTATTAGAGAAACATACTCCCTGGCGACTGATACAACAAACCATCTATGTTCTCATTATTTGGTGAAGGAAATCCATCTATCCGTGAAATATCGTAGGTGGTATCCTTAATTTACATCATCCCGAAACCACTGAAAATTAAGGTCTTTAACCAGAGATTTCCAGATTCTCGGGCAGTTTACCCGCCAACCCTCTTTCTCACCGCCAACAATACACCCACGACCATCACAACCACCCCACCAATTACCCCTCCCACCTGCCACAGTCCAAACCCAGGTGCTTCTCCCAGCCCAGTCAAATCCGCAGTCGCCGCGACCACAACGATTAAAAACCCAATTGCGATAATAATATACCCTAAAATCTTTTTCAGTTCCATAATTACGCCTCCATCCTAAATTAAGAGATCAAGATTTCAAGCAGAAAGCTAGAAAATCCTGGTAGAATAGCCTTCAATAACTTTATTATAACTTTGCTGTAAAAATCGAGTTTTTAGGATTTGATGGTAAAAGTTTTCCACTTTAGATTCGAACATCGGTAATTTGAGGAATAACGCCCTCGAAAAACTCGGTTTTTTGGGTTTCTTTTTCTATATAGAAATCATCCACTACCTTTTTACACTAGACTCTTATTATAATATCAGATCTAACCATTTTAACCTAAAACTAACCATCATCAGACTTCAATCTTTACTGATCATTCTTAATAAATGGATTACCAATCTCCCACCTCAAAACCATAAGGACCTCTCATGACCAACCCCTATCTTCCCCTCGATCAACAAATCACCGGCGACATTTACACCAGCGACGAAGCCATGCGAGTCCTGGAAACCCTCTGCGACGAATTCGGTTCTCGTTTTGGCGGTACAGAAGGCGAACGCCTGGCAGCAGACTATATTAAAGGAAAGCTCGAAACCTACGGCCTGAAGGATGTCCACCTGGAACCTTTCGAATACCTCGGCTGGACCCGCGGTGAAGCAATGCTGAAGATCCTCGAACCGGTACAGCGTATTCTCCCTTGTATCAGCCTGCCTCATTCTCCTCCTACTGACCTGCAAGGCGAGATTTATGACATGGGTGATGGTTTCCCCGGTGACTTCGATAAGAATGCTGACCAAATCAAAGGCAAGATCGTAATGGTGAACAGCGAAATGAACCCTAAAAGCAGTAAACGCTGGGTGCATCGCATGGAGAAATATGGTCGCAGCATCCTGGCTGGCGCTACCGGATTCATCTTTGTCAACCATTACCCCGCTTACGGTCCTGCCACCGGTGGCATCGGCGTGCGCGGTCAAGCCGGTCCCATACCCGGTATCTCCCTGAGCAAAGAGGATGGTGCTTACCTGCAGCGGATGATTCGCAAGAACGGCACGATCAAGATCCGTTTAACCACCACGGATGCCCTGGCAAAGATAACCTCATGGAACGTAATTGGCAACCTGCCAGGGAAAGAATACCCTGATGAATTGATCATGCTTGGAAGCCACTATGATGGCCACGATATCTCCCAGGGAGCGGTCGACCCGGCATCCGGCGTGGCATCTGTCATGGAAGCCGCCCGTGTCCTGTCAAAATATGCCCAGTCCCTGCCGCGCACTTTACGATTCTGCCTATGGGGTGTCGAAGAGATCGGCCTGTTAGGCTCTCGTGCTTACGTAGATCAGCACAAAGGAGAACTTGATAAAGTTCGCTTCTATTTGAACATGGACGCTGCCGGTGGTGTGGACCCCATGGATATTAACCTGCATGAATGGCCTGAGTTGCAGCATACTTTCGATGCTTACCGTGACCAGATGAACCTGGATTTCGCTGTTGGTCAATCTTTCCACGCTGCCTCAGACCATTTTTCCTTCCTGACGCAAGGTGTTTGCACCGGTGGGATCGAGTCAGTCCGCAAGTCTCGCACAGGTCGTGGTTACGGTCACACCCGCCATGATACCGTCGATAAGGTGACCCTGGTCAACTTACGAGAGGCAACAACCCTGGCGGCAAGACTGGCTATGCGCATCGCCTGCGACGAACAGTGGCCTGTCACTGCTCGTGATGCAGATGCAGTAGCCAGGTTAATGGACACCCCCAACATGAAAGAAGTCCAGGAATACCGTCACCGCCTTGATGAGTACTTGGAAGGTAAAATGAAGATTAATGATTGATTTATATCTTTAATCTGTAACTATCTCAGCCCTAGGGTAGTGGGGGTGTGGTTTTTTGGGGTGGAACCACCCCCAAAAAACACACCCCCCCCCACGTCGACAGAGAGGGCGGGGCAAATTAATTAATCTTTATACATCAAAAAGCAAGAATATACACAG
>CAZTJD010000217.1:0-3356 GCA_964613985.1 uncultured Anaerolineales bacterium | reverse complement strand
GGAGGCACGGTTCTCCTTGTTCGCTGTTGAAACCAGAATAAGATGCCCACCATCGATGATGGTGGGCTTGACAGCGTTCAGCAATGCTTTCAAGCCGGGGATAAAAACAGCCTCGTCCACCACCGCCACTGTGGCTGAAAAAGAACGACTGCTGTGCTTTGTGGTGGGAAAGCAACGGGCCCATGAAGCAATATGCCCCATCGCCAGCTCTGAAGTGTTATCCACGGTCACCTCAGCGCGCAGGTCACTCGGAAGCCGTCGATGTACGCCTCGCATACGTTCCAGAAGCTCCGATGCCTCGGCCTCTCTGCGAGAAAAAATAAGGATGCCAGAACCATGCCTGAAGAGCATGGTCCAGAGGGCGTAGCAGACGATTACCAAATGGAAAAACACCAATTCGGGGCCGAAAAAAACGGCTCGGCTTAACAGTTGGTTTGATAATGCCAAACAAACTGTAGAGTACATATGCTTAAGACTGTCGTAGATGTGCTTCATGATTGGGAAGTACGGCACCCACTCACGCCGTACTCTGTCCTCGATCCAGCAGAAAAAGTGGATGAAATAGACGGGGCCGGCGGCCCAGTTGAGAATGGTATCAATTCCCAAAGCGTTCTTGCTCCCATTCCGCTACCTGACTGATCACGGCGGTATACTTCTCAATCCCGACCTGGGTTACTTCGGACATGATGGTAACGGCGTCGGTGTGCCTGCCGGTCATTTTTGGAACAAGCTTAACGAACTTTATATCTCCCTCTTTCGCTTTCTCGACGACGACGTGGTTGATCTCGGGGAGTTCCGTTTCGAGGTGAGCCCTGGTCACCTGGTTAACGAGGTCCTGGAGGGCAGGATCACCCTTCCACCTGGACAAGGTCTCAAGCTGGACGTTGAGGCGTAGAGCGAGTTCCTTCTGTGTTTTCGGTTCGCGCAATCCCCTGGGGAGGGCGAGCCATTCGTCAAAGGTACGTTTGTTTTTGGTCATGATCCTATTTGTTTTTTTTAGCACAAGAAAGGCAAGATGATCCTAAGGGAGGATTCTTAGAGAAAGAATAATGGGAATCAATCAAAAAAACAATAATATTTTCAAAGATCGCCCCTAATTAACCCTATACTAGACCAATGGGTGATGGCTGAAGGCCATAAAGCAAATGGGAAAAAACACCCATTTGCTTTACTTACAGCACAGAATGGTATGTTTTCAGCCATTCTGCCGTAAGCAACCGCAAGCTATACGCAGCTTGGCCGCCATGCTATACATGGCCATTTGCGACATCATCGGTCACAACACCCTCGATATGGTCAAACATTACCTCCAGATCGCCCAGGCAGACATACAAACTGAACACAACCATGCCAGCCCTGTGACGAATTGGGGATTGTAGCAAGTAAACCCTTCAAGGAATGGAAGGTTGTACCCAAAATTTAAATTAGAAATTAATAAGTGGATGATCCCTCATTATTTCTTTGTTGCCCTTTTTCCTCTTTTTGATCTCTTAGGTATGTCTGGTTTATGTGTTATTCTTGGAGCTTCTTTTGTGTAATCAACTCGTTCTAAAGAAGGGATTCGGAAGGAAAATGAGGTCGCTCCACCCATATTATTAATTATGAAATCGCCTCTGTTTATTATATCCATACCAATCAAAGCCCCAATATCACTCGTCAAATTACCTAAACAAACCTTTTATTGGGAAAAACATACTCCATTTGGCAACCAAAGACTAATGATATAGGTCGGACTCAATTCAATTCCAGATGCTGTATTGATCTGAGTTAATCCAATCGATTTAAATCCACATTCATCTACTACTTGCTTTGTGATTACTGAGTTTGTTGCACCGGTATCGTACAAACCAGTATACACCCGGGTAATGTTTATGTTTTGTTTACTAATTTCTGATGGTTCAAATGGAAATCCAATTCGTACTTCATTGGTTAAGCGATTTACTAGTCCTGTACTTAGTGTAGTAAAGCTTCTTATTTCCAATATCACACCCCTGAAAAAACAAAGTTTGATGCTATCGAAACTGTATAAGCATCTGGCCCTGGTGTCACTAGTTGAATAATAAATGTACCTGGTTCCAGTTCTTTTGTTCCAAACACATATGCGTCCCATTCGGTATCAAACGCATCAACCACCTGAAAATCATGGAGAAGGATTACCTTCCCATTATATTTTTCTACAAACTCATCCTGATTATCAAGATAGTATTGAAATAACCGCTTCATCAATTCAGTCATAGGAAACCTTTCAAAAAGTATATCCAGTTGACTAGTTAATTATTGACGATCATGAACCATTTGTCAAGTGATCCTTGTTGAATGTGTGCACCCTCGACATGGCCAAACACTATCTCCAGATCGTCCAGGCCGACATCTCAAAAAACAAACATTGTACTTCCACCATTGTTGACTGGAGATTGTAACTCCCTTTCCAAAGCCTTGATGGTTTGGGAATTGGGTATCCGATTTTTGAACCTTTCAAAATGGAATTAATATTATGAAGTATAGCTCTTAGGCGCGTAATATTTATCAATGATTTCCTTTACCCTAATTAATCGCTCAGAGAGTACATCTCTATCGCGTTCTTGTTCAGGATCAAAACCTTTGTGAAAGGTTCGAGGCAATTTATCTAATGTTTCTAAGAATCCACCTAATACGGGATCAAATTCCTTTGTTTTCTTAATGATTTTTTTGTTGATGATTTTCACATCTTCCAGCCAATTTTTTAATTCATCCCCGGATAGAAGTTCTTCTCCTTGGTTTCTTATTCCCACAGCTTCCTTCCTTAATTCAGCAAGCTGTGAAAGGATTTTTTCCTGTTGCTTACGTTTCCTTAAACGATAAAAGAAAGTACATCCACCAGCAGCAAGTCCAATAATTAAGATGATTTTGTATACAATCTCTACCCAGAATTTCAGATATTCAGACATCAAAACCTCTCCAGAAAACTCTTCATAAATTTAATATCCCTTCCCTCACCTCTCCCTCATCAGTTCCTCCGCAATCAACTCTGCCTGCTTCAGCACCGTCTCCGTCGCCAGCTTCTGCATATCTGGTGGGTACCCGTATTGCCTCAAGGTCCGCTTCACAATCACCTTCAACTTCGCCCGTACACTTTCCTTGATCGTCCAATCAATCGATGTGTTCTTGCGTACTCGATCCGTCAATACCACGGCTAACTCACGCAACATTTCTTTTTTCATCAACTCCCTGGCGCTTCTATTATCCGCCACCGCTGTATAAAAAGCATATTCAAACTCACTTAACCCCATCTGTTCAGCTTCCTGGTCCAGGTCTTGGATCTCCTTCGCCAGTTTAATCAATTCCTCAATTACTTCCGCCGATGTGATTGCCTTGTT
>CAZTJD010000216.1:0-3515 GCA_964613985.1 uncultured Anaerolineales bacterium | reverse complement strand
CCGTGATGCGGGCATAACCCTCGGCGCCGGCCGGCATGGCCCACATCAGGTAATCCGGGACGCCGTTGTTCAGCAGCAGGTCCTGTTCAGCATAGTCGAAGGGCGCAATGATGTTCGCAAAGACCGCAACGAAGATAAGCAAAATGATGAAGATCCCGCCAATAACGGCCGCCTTATTCTTCAGCAGGCGGCGGAGCGATTCGCGCCACAGGCTGCGCGGCTTTTGCGACAGGATGCTCTGCGGTCCAGCAGTGAGATCAACGGTTGTCATAGGTATGTACGCTCTCAATCATAGCGGATGCGAGGATCCAGCCAGGCATAGGCGATGTCGACGAAGAGGTTGGCCACGATCAGGATCAAGGTGTAAACCAGCGTGGCGCCCATGATGAGCGGATAGTCGCGGTTGCCGATGCTAGTTACGAAGTGCTTGCCCATGCCCCCAATCCCGAAGATCTGCTCCACGATGAATGACCCGGTCACGACCCCCGCGAACAAGGGGCCGAGGATGGTAACGACGGGGATGAGCGAATTCTTCAAGGCGTGGATGACGATCACCACCCGCTCGTGCAAGCCTTTTGCCCGCGCGGTGCGGATGTAGTCCTCGCGAATGACCTGCAGCAGGCTGGCGCGTGTCAAACGCGCGATCGAGGCCGAAAGTCCCGTTCCGAGCGCCAGTGCCGGCAGGATGGCATGCGACCAGAAGTCCCAATCGAGGTTGCTGGGGAAAAAACCCAGCACGAATGGTGGTTTGGTGCCCCAGGTGGCGGCCGGCAGCAAGCCGAACTTGACCGAGAGCATCCAGATGAAGATTGGGCCGAGCACCATGCTGGGGATCGAGACACCCAGCACGGCGATAAAGGTCGCCGAGTAATCGAGCCAGGTGTTCTGCTTCAACGCGGCGATGATCCCGGCCGGTAAGCCAATCGAGATTCCAATCGTAAGCGCCAGCAGACCCAACTGGAACGAGATCGGGAAGGTGCCTTTGACAATATCGTTCACCGTCTGGTTGCGAAAACGCAAGGACGGACCGAGGTCGCCGCGAATCAAACCGCGCGAGGTGCCGGCCGTCTCGGCGTAGATGCCCCCGAAGACCCTGGCGACGACATCATCACCGACGAGGTAGGAGAGGAACTGCATGCTTACCGGCCAATCAAGGTGGTACTTGGCATTAATATTGGCCGTGATCTGGGGTGGAAGAGCCCTGTCGCCCTGGAAGTCGAACGGACCACCGGGGATGGCGCGCACGAGTACAAAAGTGAATAAGGCCACCGTAAAAAGCACTGGAATAAATCCGATAATTCTGCGAACTATAAAACGTCCCATGGTTACTGCCCTCGCGGATCCCATCTGAGGAGGCCGGGAGATCCCGGCCTCCTCAAGACGTTCCGATTGGAACTACTGGGCTGCCTGCTTGGCCGCCCAATCGATCTTCCACTCATAGAAGGCGTGGAAGCCTACCGAGGGATAGGTCCGCTCGAGGTAAGGCTTTGTGACGGCGACTGTCGTGTAGAAGTAGATCGGGATGTATGCCGCTTCTACTTCCGAGAGCAGCCGCTCGGATTCGGTGTACAGCTCCTTGCGGACGGCTGGATCGGTCTCGGAGCGTGCCTGCTCCGTGAGGTTGTCGAACTCCTGCGGCACGATTTCCTGGCAGACATCGTCTACACAGCCGCGGCGCAGTTCGTTAGCGCCGGACTCGGCATTGAAGACTTCGTAGACCCAGTTGTTCTCATCCGCGTAGTCTGCGCACCAGCCCAGGCGGTAGATGTTGGGGGCGTCGGCCAGTGGGGTCGTATTTGTCAGCGTATCGAGGTAAACCGACCACTCCTGGTTCTCGACGTTCACGCTGACACCCAGGTTGTCGAGCCACATCTGCTGGATCGCGGCCGCGATGGCGGCGTGACCCTCGGACGTGTTGTACATCAGCGTGATGTTTAGATCGTCGCGGGTGATGCCCTTCTCGGTCAGGTACTCGTCCAGTAGCGCATTGGCGGCCGCTGGGTCGTACGGAAGACCGATGCCGGCATCGTCATCCGGGCGTCCGAAGATGCCTGGAGGCGCGAAGAAGCCGGCCGGCAGTTGCCCACCCTTGAGGACGTTGTCGATCAGCGACTGCTTGTCCACTGTCATGGAGAAGGCCTTGCGCACGCGCACGTCGTCCGTCGGCGGTTTGTTGTTGATGAAACCGTAGAAGTAGGTGCACGCTCTCGGCGCCTGGTAGTACTCGGCGCTCAGCACCGGATCGGCCTTGACGCGGTCGGTCTCGGCCTGCGGGACAGGGGCGGAGTCGAGCTCGCCGTTCTCGTACATCGCAAACGCGGTCGAGGCTTCGATGAGCATCGTGAAGTGGAGCTCATCGATCTGCACGCTGTCGGCATCCGGCCAGTAGGGGTTCTTGGCCATGATCATCTCGGAGCCGTGCACCCACTCGGTCATCACGTAGGGTCCATTGGTGACGATGGTGCCGGGCTCGACCCACTTCGCTTCGGCTGCTTCGATCGTCCATTGCGGAACCGGTGAGGCGGTCCACAGGCCGGCGATGGTCGGGAAGTAGCCAGCCTGGGTCTCGAGCGTGAATTCGACGGTCGTGTCGTCGAGCGCCTTCACACCAACGTCATCCAGCGTGACGCCTTCGTCGCCGTTGTTCACGGCCAGTGCGTTCTTGATGATATACAGGACATAGGCGTAGGTGGAGGCTGTCTCGGGATCGATGACGCGCTTCACTCCGTATTCCACGTCGTGGGCATTGACGAAGCGCTGGTTGCCAGCATCGTCATAGACCAGTTCGATCTGAGCCGTAGTGGTGTTGTACTGCACCCACGGGACATCCGAGCGCATGTTGAAGGTGTAAACCAGCCCGTCATCCGAGACCGACCAGTCGGTCGCCAGGAAGGGCAACGTCTCGCTCGTAACCTGGTCGATCTTGGTCAGGCCCATGAACATCTGACCAACAACGTCGACCGAAGTGGTATCTGTTGCCAGGCCAGGGTCGGCGAAAGGCGGCTCGCCGTCCAGATTGAAGTCGAGGACGACGGGCTCCGCCATGACCTGAGGTGTGGCGGTGACCACGACGGTCTCGCCACCAACCTCGACAACGACGGTCTCAACTGCACCTTGCTGCGTGCCGCATGCGGTCATGATCATGCTGGCGATCAGCAGCAGGGCTACTATAGAAAGACTTTTCGTCTTCATCTTGCTCTCTTCTCCTTCTTGCTTTGAACTGGGTTAAGTTGAATCTGTCCTATTGATATTCGTCTCATCACCACTCCTATAGCCTCACCTCCTCCTTAATGTAATGGGTTTGGCAACCATCCGTCCGGTTGCCTGGATCCGATGATAGCAGTGTTTACACCAGGTGGCATGCCACCCAATGATCGGGCGCGACTTCACGCCACTCAGGGTCGACTTCACGGCAGATATCCACGGCCAGCGGACAGCGTGGATGGAACCGGCATCCGTGCGGCGGATTCACCGGGCTGGGCACGTCACCTTCCAGGAGGATGCGCTGCCGGCGG
>CAZTJD010000215.1:0-3628 GCA_964613985.1 uncultured Anaerolineales bacterium | reverse complement strand
GCCTCAATAGATCCGCCTTGGCTAAGGCCTAACGCGTCACTATACGAAGATTGGAGCCGATTAAGTGAGTGTTGGCTCAAGACGCAAGGGCCACAACACGTACACAGCAGGGTACTTTACTTATACCATAAAAAACAAGCAATGAGTAGATGTCTTTCTTTTTCTGTCTATCTTTTTCCGAGTTTTTTTCTCGAAAATTGATCGAAAATATATGTTTTACAAATATTACCTACATTCTGAAATTTGTTTTCTAATCAAAAATACTTCATCTTCACCTAGTACACATTGGCAAAATACCTACAACACCTTTAAGGATATACTCGGTTGATCGTTCGTGGAAATGGTACGGTTTCTCGAATGTGTCGAATCCCGCTAATCCAGGTAACTGTCCGTTCCACACCAAGACCAAAACCACTGTGAGGTACACTACCAAACTGTCGTAGATCTATATACCACTTGTAGGCTTCTTCTGGTAAATCATGCTGACGTATCCGTTTCACAAGGAGTTCTGGATTAGAAATCCGTTCACTTCCGCCAATAATTTCACCATAACCTTCGGGAGCTAATAAATCTACACTTTTACTTACTTCTGGGCGACCTGGCCAAGGTTCCATGTAGAAAGCCTTCACTTCGGTTGGATAACCATAAACGAACACTGGTTTATCATATCTTTCTGTCAGTGCAGTCTCATGTGGTGAACCAAAATCCATTCCCCATTTAAATTCCATTAATGCCTTTTCGTTAGGATTTTCCATCTTGTCGTAAATATCCTGGATGATTTTTACAGCTTCATCATAAGAAATCCTGGGAAATGGAGGAATCACCTTTTCCAATGGGGATATATCTCTTTCCAGAGATTTTAATTCTGCTTTGCGAAGCTCTAAAACACGTTGCACGATGTAACTCACGAATTGTTCTTCTATCTCCATCAATTCGTCAAGGTCGCAGAAAGCAATTTCTGGTTCTACCATCCAAAACTCTGTTAAGTGTCTCCTCGTTTTCGATTTTTCCGCCCGGAATGTAGGACCAAAACAATATACGCGGTTAAATGCGAATATATTGGCCTCATTATATAGTTGACCTGTCTGAGCAAGATAAACCATTCCCTGATCGAAGTACTCTGTGCCAAATAACGTTGTTGTTCCTTCAGCAGCGGATGGAGTTATGATAGGCGTATCCATCGAGATGAAACCATTATTATCCAACCACTCTCGGATAGCCTGAACCACAGTCGCTCGTATTCGCAACACTGCCCATTGACTCGGCATTCGAATCCAAAAGTGTCTATTTTCCAAGGCAAAATCTACACCATGCTCTTTCAAGGCCATGGGATAATCATCAGCGGCAGGTTGTAAAATATCTATTTCCTTTATTCCAATCTCATACCCGCCTGGGATACCGGGTGCCCTTTCATCCCTACGGACAGTCCCGGTGATAATAATCGATGACTCCTGTGGGATTCGGGTAATAGTATTAAACGTTTCTTCAGATAAGTCATTCTTAAATGCTACACATTGGACAAAACCATACCCATCGCGAAGAAGTAAAAAAACAAGTTTGCCCTTATGTGTTCGGTTATATATCCAACCTCTCACCTGTACTTCTCGATCAACAAACTCTGAAATATGGTCAACACGGATTAACTCAGTCATCCTTTATCCCTTTCTCTTAAAGATCTAGCTTGATATGCAATTCTTTCAGTTGTTCCGATTGTACAGGAGAGGGTGCATTTCCCATAACATCTCTCGCAGCCTGGTTCTTTGGAAATGCAATCACCTCGCGAATATTGGGTTCGCCAGCCAAGATCATACAAATTCGATCTATTCCAGGTGCGATGCCACCATGTGGCGGTGTTCCATACTCGAATGCTTCTAACATATGACCAAACCTTCTCTGAGCAACTTCACTATCCAGTCCAATCAAGTTAAATACCTTTGCCTGAAGATCACGGTTATGAATTCGGATGGAACCTCCCCCTACCTCAAAACCGTTCAACACCATATCATACTGCTGCCCACGAGCTGCTCCTGGATCCTTGTCTAAAAGTGGAATATCCTCTTCCATTGGTGATGTAAAGAGATGGTGGCTTGGATCCCATCTTTGCTCTTCCTCGTTCCACATGACAAAAGGAAAATCAACTACCCAACAAAAACCAAGGACATCAGGATTGCGAAGTCCTAAGTGATCTCCAAGATATTCCCTTAACCGCCCGAGGCTCTCAAATACAATTGTTGGTTGGTCTGCGACAATCAACACCAAATCACCAGATTTAACTTCGAACCGATCAATGATTCTTTGAAGGACACCATCTGGTAAGTACTTCGCAAAAGAAGAACGCTGTTCCCCCTTAGTCGTCATTGCCAGATAAGCCAAACCCTTTGCTTTAAATTGTTTTACATACTCGGTTAATTCTTCGATTTGTTTTCTGCTGTAATTTCCCAAACCTTCTGCCTTAATTCCACGTATATGTCCACCTCTTGAATAGACATCCTGAAAAACCCGAAATTCCGATTCTATCGCGAGGTCGGTTAAGTCAATCAAATCCATCCCGAAACGAATATCAGGGTTGTCTTTTCCAAAACGGGTCATCACCTCTTGATAAGATAAACGAGGCCAGGGAGTCTTAAATATGCGTTTCTCGGGAACAATGTCTTTCACCAGGTTCGTAAAGAGTTCCTCAGCAAGATTCATGATGTCTTCTCTTTCAACAAATGACATTTCAAGATCAAGTTGGGTGAACTCAGGTTGTCGGTCTCCCCGCTGATCTTCATCGCGAAAACACCTAGCAATCTGGAAATATCGTTCCACTCCTGCAACCATCAATAGTTGTTTTAGCTGTTGTGGTGATTGGGGCAAAGCATAAAATTCCCCTGGATGGACTCGGGAAGGGACCAAATAATCCCTGGCTCCTTCTGGAGTGGTTTTAAAGAGGATGGGTGTTTCTATCTCCAAAAACGCTCGTTCATCAAGGAAATCGCGAATATATTTCACTACCTTATAACGTAAGATCAGATTTTGGCGCATTTTTTCTCTTCTTAAATCAAGGTATCTATATCGCAGCCTGGTTTGTTCATCGATTTCATTTTCTTTATTAATATAAATCGGTGGCGTTTTTGATGGATTGAGTATCCGTACAGATTCCACTAAGATCTCGATTTCACCCGTATCAAGATCCTTATTGATCATACCTGCTGGTCTTTCATTTACCCGACCTTCAACTTGGATCACCCATTCTGATCGAACTGGGGCAAGTGCTTGATGTGCTTCAGGTGAAAGAGCCGGGTTGGCAACGATCTGAACGAGTCCAAACCGGTCTCTTAGGTCAATAAAAGTCACACCACCATGATCTCTACGACGATGAACCCAACCTGCCAAAATAACAATCATCCCATCATGTTTTTTTCGAAGTTCGCCGCAAGTATGTGTTTTATACATGATGAACCTCCATTAAATAGGTGTATATAAAATAAAAAGCCCTCCGCTATTTGCGTCGGGCATCTTTTTTAGAATTTAGATTTCAGAAATCTGGCAACCTTCGCTTGACCACCCGACACGTGATTATTTCGGAGGCATCTGATACATTATTATTGTTAGAATTATCTGTGTTGCAAAGGTTATTGTACATTAT
>CAZTJD010000214.1:0-3675 GCA_964613985.1 uncultured Anaerolineales bacterium | reverse complement strand
GCGGCAGCGACCCGATGCGCTGGTTCGGGTCTGCCACAATCCCCTCCAGTAGGGTTTGGAAGTGTTTTATCAGCCGTTCGATGGTGTGATCATAAAAGAGGTCTGTATTATAGTTTATCCAACCTGATAATCCGACTTCGCTTTCCGTCAATGTAAGAGAGACATCATATCTTGTCCTGCCCGAATCAAGCGCTTCAAAATCTGTAATGCGCAGCCCTGGCATATCCGGTATTAGAGGAGGAGTATTTTGTAAAACAAACATGACTTGAAACAAAGGGGAATGGCTTAAATCCCTGGGCAGATCTAATTCATCGACTAACATCTCAAACGGCAGATCGCGATTAGCATACGCCTCTATAGCATATTGCTTCACCCTATCCAATACCTGGCGAAAACCAGGATTACCTGAAAAATCAGTACTCATTACAAGTGTATTGACAAAGAATCCGATTAAATCAGTTAACTCGGAATGGTCTCTGTTGCTAACTGGTGTTCCAATATTGATTTGAGTCTGATGGGTATATCGAAAAAGCAAGGTTTGGAAAGCTGCCAGGAGGGTCATAAATAAGGTAGTACCCATTTCCTGGGAAAGATTATTTAATGACTCATGAAGATGAGAGGAAATCCATAGCTCTTGTTTTCCACCTGCGAATGTTTGCCGTGAAGGGCGTGATTTGTCGAGGGGTAAATATAATATTGTTGGGCTATCGCTTAACATCTCTCGCCAAAATTTCAGCTGACGAGTTAATTCCGCCCCTTGCAACCAGGCTCTTTGCCAATGGGAATAATCCACATATTGAACAGGTAATTCTGGTAGGGTTAATGATTCTCCAGTTGAAAAAGCCGTATAAAATGCTGCCAGTTCTCTTAAAAATACATCATTCGACCACTGATCCGTAATAATATGATGCAATGAAAATAAACAAACAAATTCTTCATCAGCCATTTTTATTATTACAACCCTCAGCAATGGTCCTGTCTCTAGGTTAAAAGGACATTGTGCTTCTTCGGTAGTCAGAGTCAAATATCTATTCCGACGTTCTTCGTTCGAGTATGTACTCAAATCGATAACAGGAATAGACAGACTTAATTTAGAAGCTATTTTTTGAACTGGTCCACTATCCTCGGTTGGGAAAGTCGTGCGGAGGATCTCATGCCGACGAATGATCTCGTTTACACTCTTTTCAAAGCAGGAAATATCAAGTTTCCCAAACAACCTGACCGCTCCAGAAATATTGTATAAAGCGGGGTCAGAGATAAACTTGTCGATGAACCATAATCGCTGTTGGGCATAAGATAATCTAAATTTTTGCTCTCTGGAGACAGGTACAATCGGGGGAATTTCGCTTTCCTTCATTCTTCCCAGTGCGGTCACAATCAGATTCGCGTTTGCGGCTACATTCGGTTGAGCAAAGAAATCCTGAAGACGGAGATCGACTTGAAAACGATCCTTGATCTTGGCAATAAGGTGTGTCACTAATAATGAATAACCCCCTAACTCGAAAAAGTCATCGGTCAGGCCTACTTTTTCCAAGCCCAATACCTCAGCCCAAATATCAGCAAGCGATTTCTCAATATTTGTGCATGGTGCGACATATGTTTTCGCCAGGTCAGTTCGGCTGTGTTCTGGAACCGGTAAAGCCTTTCGATCTACCTTTCCGCTTTGGTTAAGGGGTAAAGCCTCCAATATCATATATACTGCCGGAACCATGTATCCCGGGAGGTGCCGCCCTAAATAGTCCTTTAGCTTCCCTATCTCTGCCTCTTCTTTGTCCTTAAAAACAATATAAGCCACCAACCGGTTTTCCCCAAGCGGATCAATCTCTACATCAACAACCGCTTCCTTGACTTGTGAATGCCCTCTGATAACGTTTTCGATCTCGCCTAATTCAATGCGATACCCTCGTATTTTGACTTGATGATCCTCACGACCTAAATAATCCACATTGCCATCTGGAAGCCATTTGACCACATCACCGGTCCGATAAAGTCGATCACCGTTTCCGAAGGGATTAGGGATGAACCGCTCTGCAGTAAGACCTGGGCGTTTAAGATAGCCGCGCCCTAAACCAACACCGCCAATAAACAATTCTCCCCGTACACCAATCGGTACTGGTTGGAAGTTCTCATCCAAAATGTACACCTGAGTGTTGTGGATGGGTTTTCCAATGGTTGGTTTCCTGGTTCCATCATGACAGTATGCCGTTGTTGAAATAATGGTAGTCTCTGTTGGCCCGTATACATTGATAAACTGGCGTCCTTCCGCCCAATTTTTGACTACCTCCGCAGGTAGAACATCCCCACCAACCGCAATCGTTCGCAAGGAAGAATATTCGTCTTTAGGCAAAGCTTGTAAAGCGGATGGGGGTAATATGGTAAAATTAGGCTTCTGTTCATTTATAAATTCCTGAAAGTCTGGTCCAGGCATCAAGCTTTCCCGATCTCCAAGACACAAACATGTCCCTGAACCCAATGCTAATGAAATCTCGAAGACAGAACCATCAAAACTTACTGAAAAGAATTGTAGAATTCTATCGCCTGGTTCTATGTCAATCAGATGATGTTGGAAATTAACAATATTAACCAGCCCCCGGTGGGACAAGAGCGTCCCTTTAGGCAAGCCGGTCGAACCTGATGTGTAGATCACATAGACCAGGTTGCTGGAAACCATTTTGATATCTGGATTTTCCTGGCTTTTTTGAGAGATTTTGTCCCAATCACGAGTGATTTCAATTACGCCGATCTGGGTTGCCGCAAATTTGTTCCGGTTATGGGAGTCTGTAATTAAGATATGGGCTTGGGAATCTGCCAACATATAAGTAATCCTATCATCAGGATAGGAAGGATCAAGGGGAAGATAAGCTCCCCCAGCTTTGAGTATTCCCAACAAGCTGACAATCAAGTCAGTAG
This sequence comes from uncultured Anaerolineales bacterium, assembly GCA_964613985.1. Taxonomy (GTDB): domain Bacteria; phylum Chloroflexota; class Anaerolineae; order Anaerolineales; family UBA11858; genus CAZTJD01. The sequence goes on along the minus strand of CAZTJD010000214.1, from coordinate 765 downwards.
AACGCTCAAGACAAATCCCAACCAGGACTTCAGGACCAACGCCCATCTCGATTAAATAATGCGCTAACTGGTTAGCTTTCTGGTTCAAAACTCGATAGGTTAGTGTCCTATCGTGAAACAATAAAGCGATGGCATCAGGAGATTCTCGAACCCGAGATTCAAATACCTGATGGAAACATTCCTGGTCTGGAAAAGGTTGGGCAGTATCATTCCACTCCAGAAGGATCCTTCTTCTTTCTTCTTCAGACAGGATTGGAATTGATGAAATCGGTTGACCAGGATCATCGATAATATTCTTCAACAAGATTTGAAAATGGTCCGCAAATCGCTCAATTGTTTCAGGGTCGAAAAGATCAATATCATAGACTAGACGACATTGCAATTCCTCTTTTTTCCTTAAAACCGATAAAGCCAAATCAAAACGCGACCTGCCAGACTGCAACTCGATAGGGGTAACTTCCAGGTTTTGGAAATTCTCATAGGCAGGAAATGGTTGCAGTGCAAACATGACCTGAAAGAACGGCGAATGACTCATATTCCGCGCTGGTTGAAATTCAGCAACTAGCTTCTCGAAGGGAATATCCTGGTTTTCTAAAGCCTGAAGGATTGTTTCTCGAACTTGTTTGAACAATGTCAGGACTGTTGGGGTTTTTGTCAGGTCAGCACGGAGGATGAGTGTATTGACAAACAGACCAATTAAGTTTCTCGTTTCAGGTCGATTCCTACCAGCAACCGGTGAGCCAACCAGGATGTCCTTTTGTCCAG
>CAZTJD010000213.1:0-3753 GCA_964613985.1 uncultured Anaerolineales bacterium | reverse complement strand
GGACAGGTGCGGGGATATAAGTCACAATATCCTCGAAGGGGGTATCAAAGGACCAATACCGGTCTCCAAGCAACCGTCGATAGTGTGCATCACCTTTACTGATGATCAGGTTGGATTTCTTGAAATCCTGGTAAATGTTATCAGGCATTTCCCAACCATCTAGAGGTGAATTCCAAAACCAGTCAGCTACTATTTCAAGTTGTCCTTTTTCGCGTGCATTTTGAAGCCGGTGTCCAAGGGATTGGATTTCCTTGCGCATATCCTCACATAAATATTCAATTGTCTCGATTGCATCGGGCATTGTCGCATCAGATACGTAGGTAGGGTGAGCTTTCAAATGGAGCCGCACCGTCATTACTTTTCCACTCCTGATCATGAAATCCACAAATACCAGGTCGGAAAGGAATTCAAACCCGGCATTGTCGATCAGGATATCCATTTGACTCAAGACTTTTCCATTTAGATACTGCATCAACCGTGCAGAGTCGTCTATCAAGACATGCCTGGCAGCCTGTTCCTGATCTTCATGGTCTGGTTTTTCATCCCCCTCTGCTGGCCAAAGACTCAGGTCTGCCTGGTTCCCCCACAAATCCACAAATAAAAGTCTTTCAATGATCTCCATCTCGTCCGCAGCAGCGTCTCGCCACGATTGAACATTCTTCAATAGAGTCTGAATGGAATCGATTGAAAAGAGTAATCCTTTTCTCTTCTGAAGCTGGAATGGGTCTATCCGATAACCATCCCCCTTTTGGTAATAACCGGTTGCTTCCAATATCCGGCGGTAAAAATAGTGTTCTGAAGTAAACCAGGGAGGAATCCGCCAATCCAACCCCAGGTACGGCTTCATATAATCATGCCAGGAAGCAAGATCAGAAGCTTCAGGATCTTCGATCTGCCTCAAAACTGCATCCGGAATCTCATCGATCAAGCGCTCCAGGCGTTCCTCGATGGTCTTAGTAAACGCATTTTCTAAGATGACCCGCCTCGCTGTATCTGCGAAACGTTTACTCAAAGTGTAATAAGCCCAGGTCCCTTCTTTTTCCCCAGTTTGTGGTGGTGGTATCGGTAAGATCGGTTTTTCCTTCACGCTAAGTTCCTTCATCCTCAGTAGATTGGGGAATTATAACCGTAACTGAAGAATCGGAAACATTTTTACTATTTTTTAGTATTTGGGTATTTTTTCCCACTATTTAATTCCATGATATTCCTTTTCGGAGACTTAAAAATGAATATAGGAACATCTTGTCAAAAAAACAAATAATGAACGCTCCTCTCTCATTCCCCTATCTATGTTATGCTTAATTCATCTGTATTCGCGGCCCGAGCGAAGAGAAGAACCTACGAATGAAATTCAGCCGCTTCAGATAATGTGATCAAGAAGATGGTCAATCCGAAGAAACGATCGAAACGAATTATAAAGGGGATTCTCGTAATTGCCTTCCTATTCTTGCTAAGCGTGGTCTTCTACCATGATACCAAGGCGCCTACGCTCCCAGAGCCATTGATGATTCCTACATCGACCGTGGAAATGGAAAAGAACGACATTGTCGCGGAAGAATCCAATACGAACCTGCTGTTGACCAGCACAACCCTTGCAGTCCTAATCGATACACCCCTACCATCTACCACTCCTCTTGCTACACCTACCAGTACCCGACCGACCATCTGCAACGGGCCGCCCGACATGATCCTCCTTGCAGTGGGGATCGATCGTCGATTGGATGCTTATAACTATGGCATGGCAGATGTGATTCGCCTTGTCCGAGTCGATTTTTTGACCAGCGATGTGACTGTCCTGACTCTACCTCGCGATCTTTGGGTGCAGATTCCAGGACTCGAGCAATCTGGGATCAAGGAAGGAAAATTAACCCAGGTATATTATTTCGGCAGTGAATATTTCGGTGCTTACCATGATCCGGATTATGGACCAGGATTGATGATCACAACCCTGCAAGCGAATTACGACCTTGCTATTGACCGCTACATCACCGTCAATATGCAGTCACTCGAGCGAATCATTGACACCATTGGCGGCGTAGATATCTATTTGCCTTATGATGTGGATGGGAAGTCCACCGACCCGGATGACCTCTTTGACCTGGGTTTTTTTCCAGCAGGACTCCACCACTTTACCGGCGAGTCCGCTGTCCGTTTCGCCAGGATCCGAATGATGGACAATGACTACTACCGAACAACCCGGCAGTCATTGATCCTGAAAGGGATGTGGAAGAAAGTTCTCAGCCCTGAAATCCTTCCCAAGCTTCCAGAACTCGTCTCACTCCTGTCAGGCACTGTCCGCATGAACTTACAGATTGAAGACATCCGCTCCCTGGTCTGCCTTGCCCCTCTGCTTGATGAGGCCACTCCGACCTTCGTTAATATCCCGCTTGAAATGCTCCATGAAGGCCGCATTTACGACACCAGGTTTAAGAACCTGGTCTACGCTTACCAGGTGGACGTCAACGATTTCACCGTTTTGCTCCAAGATTTCCAGGAAGGGTTCTGGCCCGTAAAGGAACCATGACCGCCCGTAAAAACCCGCTACCCGCTCTTAAAGTCGCTGGTCTCCTGCGAAAATACAACCTTCGCCCTAAAAAAAGCCTTGGGCAAAATTTCCTGGTCGACGAGGCCGCACTGAAGAAAATTGTCGCATCTGGTGCGGTCTCTAAGGAAGACCTGGTGCTGGAGGTTGGACCTGGCCTGGGAAGCCTTACCCGCCACCTCGCCCTTGCAGCAGGGTACATTGTCGTCATCGAGATTGACCGCAGCCTGATCTCTCCCCTACATGAAGTCCTTGATAGGTATGAGAATGTTCGAGTCATCCATGCTGACATCCTGGCTTTGAATATCGAACAGACATTTACTGCAACGCCCCAGAGTGAAGTGCTGCCAGGATATACCGTGATCGCTAATATCCCCTATAACATCACCTCCGCCTTGATCCGTCACCTGCTAGAAGCTTCTAGGAAACCAAGCCGAATGGTCTTAACCGTGCAGCATGAGGTGGCTATGCGCATCTGCGCCCAGCCTCCGGACCTTTCCTTGCTGGCCCTCAGCGTCCAGGTCTATGGCGAGCCTGAAATCGTTTTCCGCATCCCTGCTAATGCCTTCTATCCCGTCCCCAAGGTCGATTCTGCCGTCCTACGCCTACGACTGTACCCCTGTCCCCTGATCCCAGCCCCCCACCTCGATACCTTCTTCCGCCTGGCAAAGGCCGGCTTCAGCCAGAAACGCAAGACCCTGCGCAACTCCCTTTCTGCCGGCTTGGGGCTGCCTAAACCTGAGATTGAGCGAATGCTACTAGAACAAGATATCGATCCCGGTCGCCGGGCACAAACCCTGGACATCGAGGAGTGGAAGGATCTGACCCTGAGTTACGATGCAAAATAAATGTTGCTTGACATGCTCGTCCCTGACGCATATAATCAAAATCCATGTGCGGGTGTCGCCAAGCGGTAAGGCAGTAGCTTCCCAAGCTACCATATATATTTACCCGACTTGGTAAAGCAAAACATACCCCCATATATAGGATAAATGGTCCTAAAACCTCCTACTAACCCACATATAGGAGGTTTTTTATGTATACCAAAGATGTAAAGAAACAGGAATGGGCAATAGCTTCTTATGAATTACAAGATGCTTATACTGACTTCATTCTATCCAGACAGGCTAAGCTCTGCTCTGAAGGCATGATCAGGCTATATGGTTTTAAAGCCGGCAGGTTCATAAAATGGATAGGGCAGAATGGCATCA
>CAZTJD010000212.1:0-3775 GCA_964613985.1 uncultured Anaerolineales bacterium | reverse complement strand
TTCGTTTCTCGTTAGGTAGGTTCATTGTTTCTTTCACTGCAGCATTTCCATGAATGCTCCCAGGCGAGTGCGAATCTGTTGGGAGATTTGAGTATTCAAATCGAACTCCAAAACGATGGATGCCAGCCCCGCCATTTTTAGCTCATGGCGCAGGATGGGGATATCGAATGCCTCTGGTTCGCAGAACTTCACGATATAAAAAATAATGCCTTTCGCCCCGGTACGATTTACCAAATTGAGTAGGTACTCCTTTCTTTCCATTATTGAACTACCGCGAGTAGGGTCCGGTGGTGCATTGAGGATTCGTTCTGCCATGTGCAGAAAGGGTTCATCGTGATTCCCATGGGGATATAAGCGCCGCCTACAACTTGCCAGGTCGTCGCCAACAACCGCAGCACCAAGTTCGGTTAGGGTATCAAAGATCTCGGGAGGTTCCGGGACGATGCCTTCGATCAGGATAGGAATCCCGGGTCGAGGTGTTTTCCGGGATTGGGCTAAAAGCTGCTGCGTTACATCGATAAAAATTTCAGCAGGGAGGTATTCCCGGCAACGGATAACCTGGTAGATTTCAGTGTTTGAAAGTGGAAGATAGGCATTATGTTGGTGTATCTGTAAAAGGAGATCATCCGCAGCTTCCTCGCGTTCGATGTTTGCTATAAGGACAGCTTCCGATGGTTCTTGATGGGTAACTTCGACCAATTTGTCATAAACCGTGCGAAACTCTGCTGCCAGGAATTCCAGTTTGTACTGGGCTGGATCGCGAGGAATGTAGAGGGGTATGACCGGTTGTGAGGGTTTTACGAAATCTAACAGCACACTCCCTAATCCCTGGAGCGAGTCACAGGCGTGGGGGACGAGGATCAGGTCAGCAACATCCAGACCGCCCTGGTAGAGAAAGGACAGGGCATTATGGCAGATCGAACAGACATAGCTCTGCAGATGCCTGCCACCCTGCCCGGGAGGAATCAGGGGTGGACCCCAAACTTCAACCGGGAGGTAGTCGAACGCCCTGAGCAATGCCCGTGAATAATGGATAGGAAGAACAGCAGCGATTCGTCCTTTTTCCCTTTTAAATTTTGTTATCGCTTGATTTCGAGAAGGGATGGAGGCAATAAGATTTTTCAAGGTACCTCATTCATATAATGCTATCATGGTTTTTCAAACCTTGCACCTGGTCGATTATGAGTATAAAAAAGACCACAATGATTGTAAATCAACAAAGGTGTCGCATCATGTAACTTCATTTTTGGTATGTTTTTCCACTTTTGATTTCATCGGTCCTTTTTCGGCAAGCTCATCAATAGAACAATAAACCCATTATTCCAGGACTTGGATCGAAGGATAAGCAACCAGGTTGACAAAGATCAATAACAGGCAGCCAATGCCAGAAGCCAATACAGCGGTTGGGGCGCTGATCTTATCCCCGATAGCCCCAAAAGCCAATGATCCCAGGGGATAAAAACCTCCCAAAGCCCAGGTGTAGGTACTAAGCACCCGGCCTCGCAGTTCGTCTGGTACGATCGTCTGGATCAGCGTGTTGGTCAGGACCAGCTGGGTAAGAAAGGAGAAACCAATGACCGCCATAAGCACCATGCTGATCCTGGGCAGGCGTGAAAGGGCCAGACCGATTAGACCTGGACCTAATAATAAACGACTCCAAAATAAGAGCTTCCCTTTCGCTAATTTTTCTCCGAAAAAGACGAGCAATCCTGCGCCGCATAAAGCGCCAATCCCCTGCCAGGACAATAAACTCCCAAAACCCTCGGCGCCGATCTTGAGAATATCACTGGCGAATACGGGGAGCAGCGTAAGAGAGCCAAGACCAACCATGCTGTAGGCAGCAACCATCAGGACCAATCCTACCATCTCTCTTCTCCCTAAGATATATCTGAAACCAGCCCCCATTTTTTGGAAAGTGTTATCGCGGGATGTTTTCATGGTCTGAGAGGATAGCTGCATCAAGAACAAGGCAACGATCACCGCCAGGTAGGAGATACCGTTAACCGCAAATGCAGGTGCTTCTCCCAGGGAGGCTACCACCACACCTCCAATCGCTGGGCCGATGATGCGAGCCAGGTTGAATAAGGCAGAGTTAATGCTGATGGCGTTCAACACATCGCGCTTATCCCCATCCACCAATTCGACCACAAATGCCTGACGAGCAGGCATGTCCAGGGCGTTACCAATCCCAAGCAGAAAGGAAAGCAGCAGGATGTGCCAGTATTGGACCAGTCCTAACCAGGTGAGGGCAGCCAAAATAACCGCTAGCAGCATAAACCAGCTTTGGGTGAGCAGCAACAACCGGCGTAGGGAGAATTGGTCGGCGATCACGCCCATAAACAATGATAATAACAGCACCGGGAGGAAATTGATAAAGGTAACCATTCCCAGACTGGTTTGCGAACCGGTAATACGGTAGACCAGCCATTGCTGGGCGGTGGACTGCATCCAGACACCGATGACTGAAATGAGCTGTCCGAAAAAGAATAGGCGGAAATTACGATGACTCAAAGCGCTGAAGGCGCGGTAGCGGTAAGGGGAAAGTAAAAGATTAGTCATATAATCAAAGGACTTTCTTTCGAGGTTGCTTATTTTACCCCAAGGTTCGATTATAATCTGAATGAATAACCTTTCAAAATGAACTCAAATCAGTTTTGACCAAAGAGAGGATTTAAAGATGAAAAGAATCCTGCGCCCTCTCGTTCTTTCTCTCATCCTATCCATTTTTATAATCAGTTGTGAGGAAAAAACAGGCTATGAAACACCGTTCGTCTATCCAGAGCCGCAGCTGGAGGAACCAGAAAATATTGTGCCTTCATTTACACTCACCAGCCCATCCTTTGACATGGATGAAGCTATCCCTGTGCAGTATGCCTGTCATGGGTAGAATGTATCACCACCATTGATATGGTCTTCACCTCCCGACAACACACAAAGCTTCACCTTAATCATGGATGATCCGGATGCTATACCCGTTGCCGGGTTCGTTTGGGACCATTGGCTTTTGTTCAATATTCCCGAAGATGCACGTTCCCTCCCTGAAGGGATTGCGAATGAAAAAGAACTTCCAAATGGCAGCAGCCATGGAACGAACAGCTTTAAGCGTCTAGGTTACGGTGGTCCATGTCCACCAAGCAGTCAGACTCACCGTTATGTATTTACCCTCTATGCCCTGGATACTATTTTGGACCTGGAGCCGGGAGCGACCAAGGACCAAATCCTAGAAGCCATGGATGGTTATATCCTGGGGGAAGCGAAGTTCTCCGGGTCTTATACCTCACCTTGAGTGCTGCAGGACTGCCATTCCTTCAAGGAATGGCAGTCCTTGGTCTTGGTGGGGAGGATTATCGGTCGATACTATATTCGCCAGCGAAGAAGTAAAGAGAGAAGGGGTCTTATGGTTTTTTACAGCGAATGAATAGCATGCGGAAAGTTTGTCCATCGTCGCCAACGAATGAATAGCATGCGGAAAGTTTGTCCATCATCGCCTGCGAATGAATTCGCCGGCTGAAAATCAAAACGCGCTGAAGCGCGTTGTAGACAAGGTGTTTTTGCTACTTTATCATTTTTCAGTAGCCGGGTGGATTTTTCAACCCGTTTCAACGGGTTTGGTTTGATTAGCCTGGGATTTCAATCCCTCCAGCGAATGAATTCACCGGTTGAAAATCAAAACGCGCTGAAGCGCGTTATAAACAAGGTGACTCTAACGCAAAAAGCTGTACTTTAACAACTTAATCACGGATTGAAAACCCAAACTGAACATTTCTGACACCGA
>CAZTJD010000211.1:0-3780 GCA_964613985.1 uncultured Anaerolineales bacterium | reverse complement strand
ATCACCAGGGCTCGCGAGGCTGGGTTCGATATGTGCCATTTCAACCTGCACAAGACCTTCTCCACCCCGCACGGCTGCGGTGGCCCTGGAGCGGGTGCCAGCGGGGTGACCGAGGCGCTGGCACCTTTCCTGCCCAAGCCGACCGTGGAATTTGATGGTGAACGTTATTACCTGGATTACGATCGACCCCTGAGTATCGGAAAAATCCGGCCCTGGTACGGCGTAGCACAAAACATCTTCAAAGCGTATGCCTGGATCCTGTCTCTGGGCGCGGAGGGATTGCGGGAGGTGGCGGAGATTGCCGTTCTGAATAATAATTACCTGATGAAGAAAGCACTCCGGATCCGCGGCTTGAGCGCCCCATTTGCCCAGGGGAAGCCACGCATCGAACAGGTCCGCTACAGCTGGGAGCAGCTGGGTGCCGAAACCGGGGTCCATTCCGAAGAAATCGGGGTCCGGGTAGCTGATTTCGGCACCCACTATTGGACCAGTCATCACCCCTTCATCGTGCCTGAACCAATGACGCTTGAGCCGACCGAATCCTATTCCAAAGCGGACCTGGATGAATATATCGCCATCCTCGTGCAGGTCGCCCAGGAGGCTTACACCGATCCCGACCTGGTCCACAGCGCTCCTCACAACAGCACTGGGCACAAGGTGAACCACGAACCCTTTGATGATCCCGATGAATGGGCTGTGACCTGGCGGGCATACTTGCGAAAAACTGGGCAGTTGGAGGCATAAGACTTGGCAGCCATGCGTCTGGGATTGGTCGTTAATCCAATAGCCGGCATTGGAGGACGAGTCGGGTTGAAGGGCAGCGATGGACTCGAGATTCAGCAACAGGCCTGGGCGCTTGGTGCTAAACCCCTTGCTCAAGCGCGAACCGCACTGGCCCTCGAAGCACTTCAACCGTTAAAGGCAAGCCTGGAATTGATGACCGCACCGGGACAGATGGGTGAAACCGTCGCCAGGGAATGTGGCTTCAACCCCATCGTGGTCTCCCTGCCAGGAGAATCGCGGCGTAAACCCAAGACCACCACCGCTGAGGATACTCGCAATGCTATAAAAGCAATGGCAGCTGCCTGCGTCGACTTGATTTTGTTCGCTGGGGGAGATGGCACAGCTCGAGACATATACCAGGCAATCGGGAGTGGACCGCCAGTGCTGGGAATTCCTGCAGGGGTTAAAATCCATTCAGCCGTCTTCGCCGTTTCACCCCGCATCGCCGGTGAGCTGGCGCGAGCCTTCCTGGAAAACAGGCGCATCCGCCTGCGGGAAGCGGAAGTGATCGACCTGGATGAAGCTTCTTACCAGCAGGGGATGATCGCCACCCGCTTGTTTGGCTACCTGAAGGTGCCTTATCGCCGGGAGCAGGTCCAGAACCTGAAAGTGCCCACCCCCGCCAGCGAGGCGGTTCAGGCGCAGGCTATCGCAGGCGAAATCGTCGCCAACATGGCGCCGGGGAGAGCGTATCTGCTGGGTCCTGGCACCACCACACGGGCGATTGCTGACCGGTTAGGGCTGCCCAAGACCCTGGTTGGGGTGGACATCCTGACCCGAGAGGAGGTCCTGGCTTTGGATGTTGGGGAGAAGCAGATCCTGGAATGCTTAAACCAGCGCCACCTGAGCCTGATCGTCACCCCCATTGGAGGGCAGGGTTTCTTATTCGGGCGTGGGAACCAGCAGATCAGCCCCAAAGTCCTTCAGCGGGTCGGCAAGGAAAACATCCTGGTTGCCAGCCTGCCGGGTAAACTCGCGGCTTTGCGGGGCGCGCCATTGTTGCTGGATTGCGGTGACGAGGGGGTAGACCGGATTCTGTCTGGATATTTCAGGGTGGTGACAGGTTATCGCCAGGCCATCATCTATAAAGCTACAAGTGGAAATCAAATCCATTAAAGGAGCGTATATGCGAGGGTTACACAAGAAGCGAATATTAATCACCGGTGGTGCCAGTGGGATTGGTTTTGCCACCGCCAGGCGATTCCTGGAGGAAGGTTCTCAGGTGGTGATCTTTGATCGCGACCCGGTCGCCTGCGATCGCGCTCGCGATGAGCTGCCCAAACTAAGCGGTGTGATCCAGGTCGATGTAGCGGACGAGGAAGCTGTTGCGGAAGCTTTCCTGGTCTTGGATGGCATCTTTAAGGGTCTGGATGTCCTGATCAACAACGCCGGAATCAGCATCTGGCACACTTTTATGGAGATCTCAGGGCAGGAGTGGCGCCAGGTGATAAATACCAACCTGGATGGGGTCTTTTACGTGGCTCAGCAGGCTGCCAGGCGCATCCTGGCGGGGGGTGGGGGCGTGATCCTCAACATGGGGTCGACCAACGGGCTGACGGGCTACCCTTACTACGCCGACTATAACGCCTCCAAAGCCGGGGTCATCGAACTCAGCCGTTCGATGGCGCTCGAGCTGGGACCGGAGATACGCGTCAACGCCATCTGCCCAGGGTTCATTATGACCCCTATGCAGGCCGCTGAGTATACCCCCGAGATGCGCGCAAAATTCGAAGCGAAGGTGCCTCTAGGAAGGTTGGGAAGTCCGCAAGATGTGGCCGCCCTGTTTGCCTTTCTGGCTTCGGATGAAGCCGCTTTCATCAACGGGCAATGTTTCGTGATCGACGGTGGGGAGATCGCCGGTGGATTGGCGAGCCAGGGCTAAGCACAGGAGCATAGGATGGAAATACTAAAAGGAAAAGTCGCCTTGATCACCGGAGGCGCCTCAGGCATTGGCAGGGCCACCGCTTTGCTGTTCGCCCAGGAAGGTGCCGCCGTGGTGATTGCAGATATCGATGACCACCTGGGACAAGCCACGATCGCTGAGATCGAGACGCAGGATGGGAAAGCGCTGTTCGTCCACTGCGATGTCACCCGTGCAGCTGAATGCCAGGCTGCAGTGGAGGCAACGGTTGCAGCCTATGGCAGGCTTGATATCCTCTTCAACAATGCCGGCATCATCCGCCGGGCGGACGTCCTGACCACCACCGAGGGCGAGTGGGACCAGGTCATGGCAGTCAACGTCAAGTCCGTCTTCCTGATGAGCAAATACGCCGTCCCATACCTGGTCAAAGTCGGAAAGGGGGCAATCATCAATTCCAGCTCCGGTTGGGGGCTGAAGGGAGGTCCAAACGCCGTCTCCTACTGCGCATCCAAGGCCGCCGTGGCAAATATGAGCCGCGCCATGGCGATCGACCTGGGACAATACAACATTCGCGTCAACGCAATCTGCCCCGGTGACACGGATACACCTATGCTGCGCGATGAAGCACAGCAGCTTGGCGAGTCCGAAGGTGTCTTCCTGGCAGATGCCGCCGATCGCCCCTTGAAGCGTTATGCCCAGCCGCTTGAAATTGCCCAGGCAGTGCTATACCTTGCCAGCGATGCCGCCAGCTTTGTGACCGGCACCGCCCTGGTGGTGGATGGCGGAGGATTGGCTTGAAGGACGGAGAGGACCAGGGATTGCACAGATTTTCACGGTTTTTTGGTTTTTATAACCACTTCCTTCTCGCTCCCGGCGTCCTTTGCGGAGAATCTTTTGAGGTGTTGGTGATTGAAGATTGTTGCAAAGCTATCGCTTTATTTACAGCAGTTCGCTGAAAGAACACCGAAAACTACATAGCGAGGGGGCGTAGGGGCGGGTCTGAGACCCGCCCTTACATCGATCGGTAGGATCCATTTCAGACCCGCCCCTACGTCGATTGGCGTGATCCATTTCAAACCCGCCCCAATAATCGTTTGGGGAATCAGATAATATGATGATCCCATGGACATGATTCG
>CAZTJD010000210.1:0-3799 GCA_964613985.1 uncultured Anaerolineales bacterium | reverse complement strand
TCACTGCCAACCAAGGTTTACGTAGGATCACGTGCAAGCCATTCAGCATCAAGCTACGATAAAACAATTCTTCACCAAAAGCCATGAATGCCATCAAGGGAAGCCAGATCATCCAACCCAGGGAAGGGAATTGGAAACTCTGAACATGTATGACACCGGTAACCCATTCGACAACGAAGACGCCAAACATGACCAGGCTACCGATCGTGATGCCAACTGCTAAATCAGGACATGCCAGTAGATTAAATTCGAGTCCTAACCCCCTCCAGAAGGGAACCTGATCTCGGCGCCATTGGGTAACAGCGAAAGTGCCGATGGTAATCGCAAGCCCATACATAACGAACCCTAACCAACCCATAGCGAACGTTCCCAGTGGTTTGTCAAGTAAAAATTTGAAAAGAAGTATTTTATGAACTTGTAAGATTTGATTCGATATCAGGGAATGATTGTTTCTTTCCGCTACGTTACAAACGAAAAGACAATCCTAATTTAATATTTCGAAGTGGGTGATATTTCAATTCTAATCCATTTTATTGTAACATGAGTTTTTTATAGTACTCCATGGGATAGGGATAACCCGGCGACGACTTTACCCTAGACTTCCGAAATCTTGGAGATTTCGGAAGTCTTTTAAATTTTTTACTACTACAATCTTCCACCAACCTGCTTATGCGGGATATGGATATCCCGGCTACAGTTGTCCTACTCTTACCCGTAGCCGAGATTTCACAATCTCGCTCTTCTCTCCACCTTATGCGGGATATGGATATCCGGGCTACAGTTGTCCTACTCTTACCCGCAGCCGAGATTTCACATTCTCGTCCTGCTCTCCACCCTCTGCGGGATAGGGATATCCCGGCTACTTTTGTTGATCAAATCACCAATAAAATCTACGGGATGGGTGGGGGTTTTTAAGGTAATATCAAGGTATCGTCAGCCGTGTATAAGTCGAGTCTACGGAAAAAAGATAGTCGATTATTTCATGATGGAAAAAGAAACCACAAAAAACCGAGTTTATCGAAGGCATTAACCATCAAATTGACGATTTCCGAGACTAAAATGGAAAACTTTTAACATCAAATCCAAAAAACTCGGTTTTTACAGCAAAATCATATTATCAAAAGGAGATCTAGATGGAAACAATCCTTTGCCCCCTCTGCCAAAAAGAAATGAAACCAGGACGGGCTGCTGTTATTAAAAACCTGGCCGCGAAGATACAATGGCCTTTCCACAGTGACCGGCTTTTCTTTAAACCGGCAGATGAAAATCAAAAGTCAGAGATATTCATGCGAGAGGGGAAATCTTTTGTCTCCTACAAATGTGACGATTGCGAGGTGCTCTTAGTCACAAAGGAGAGATATTCGTCCCTTCACCAAAACTAGTAGGTACATAACCTTCCATTCTGCATTTGAATAATTATGAAATTTTGGGAAAAATTGATCAATCAATTTTGTCAATTTTTAAGGGTATTTCCCAGTGTGGGCAGGGCAAAAATTGACTTTATTAAATATAACCAAAACAGGAGAGTTAAACACGAAGATTGAATGCCTCTTAGGAAACTTATTATGTTCATCGCGAGGAGCGGCTTTTGCGACGAAGGGACCGCATTGCTTAGAGGCGGAGATTGCTTCACCGATAAGGCCGGCTTGCAATGAATGATTATTTTTTACGATGAGTAACGGGGAGGGAAAAGGGAGGGTTCCAGCTTGTTCAAGTCAGGATGCTGGTCGTACGATTTTTCTATTTGGAGGAGGTAAGATGGATTGTTTAAAGGTGCAAACCAAAATCCCCCAGGATTGCCGATAATAAAACTCCCATTCTGGATGAAGTTGATAGGGGTAAGAGATGATTGATGAAAACAGTTGAATCCCTTTTATACACAAGACAGAGAAGGTTTTATTGATGCGTATGATTACGGCAATCTTCGATAACAGATATTTTCGAAAGCGGCTTCCAATGATTGCTAAGGAACTCCGTAATTGATTTCGTCCTGCCGACTGAAACCGAAATGCACCAGGAATCAAAATGGGATTGATCACGGCTGCAATGGCTGAAGTTATGATGATGAAGATACAGGAGGGTGAAGGTGGCAACAGAAGACTGACTCGATATTTTTCGGTAGCAGTGAAAACTGGGTGCAGGTCAAGCAAAAGGACAATAATAACAGAGGACAGAATCATGGTGGGAGTATAGCCGATTCAAGTGTTGATGATGGGGTAAAAAGGTAAAATCAACCCAAACTCAACCCAGCTACAACCATTGACTGATGCTTGAGATTAGGGCTGATGGTTGAACGATTGAACGACGTTCAGTTTGGCAGGTTTTTGCTAAGAAACTGCATGGAGTTTTATTTTGAATGGAAACCACCATTCAGCTTAGCAGTTTTGCGAATGCAAAACTGCTAAAGAAGATGATTGAGATTACTGCGAACTGTGTGAGTGATGGGTGAAGTGGTTCGTTTCTGCTCCTTGATTGTAAATCGGTTGTGAATTGGTCATGCCGATCGATGGAGTGACCAAGCTGCAGCTGGAGCAGATCCGAAATCCGCAAGGCTGAATTAATGCCAATGCTAAAAGGGAGCAGGTTTTTGATCAGGTATCGTTTGCAAGGAATAACCAGGAATGTATGGCTGCACATGCTGGCAGTTTTCAGGCGAATTGAAAACTGCTCATGGGGCTGTCCTAAAAGCCCTAAGCTTTTTTTTGGAAAGCCTCACCCGATCCTGGATCAGTTCAACATAGCTCATACACCCCCAAAATGGCAAACATCATCTCGGCACCCAAGAACATGATTAGGCAGATTTTTCTACAAGCCTGCTCTGCTCATGACCAGGGTGCGTAGGGAAGATGCATGAAGCTGGATACAGAATCGGGATCATGATTCAATTAGAAGATTTTCGTCACAATCAACGAGATAAGGATTAACAAGATTCCACTCAATAAACCCAGTATAACCAAATTTAATGAGCTGCTTGCATTAATAATAAAGTTCACCCGATCGCCGCTACTCATATTACGAAAACTTTCCCCAGAAAACAACTGGAAAGCATTCCACTCTTGACCTGCTGCCAGCCGGGACATCCCACCAGCGATAATCAGCAAACAACCAGCGATGAAAAAGGCATTGCTATATGCTATTGAAGTATCCCACTTATTCATATAGCCAATACCTGCGATAACAATTCCAGTAATCATCGTAATAGAGATCGCTTTTCCACACATTTTGAGGATGGCCATAAGGACTAATCGTTTCATAGGGGTTGTCAACCGCTTTCAAGTGAATTTACTTGAGTTCATGTCCGATAGGATTTATATTTCTCTTCATTGAATCAAAATAGACCAAAAAACCGGTTTTTTCTAACTTGTGAACCTTTTTTTGCAATCCTTTCATCGAAAAGTGGTAAACTTTTCCCATTATATTCGAAAAAAACCGGTGTTTGCACTCAAGTCATTGGATTAAAAAGCACCCGGAGATATTTTTTTTCGGATGTCTATTATTAGATTATAGAGGCAGGATGTCTTTAAGTTGTAAAAACAAAATGCGAAACTTGTTTGAGTTATTCTCAGCGTGTATAAGATCTTACACTTATTGGCAGATACGCTATGTAATTCCTGTAGCATTAATCAGGCAATTATACGGTTGACACGCCTATTCAGCAGAGTTAATATAGAAATATGGAAAACATAAACAACAATAAAAAAGAGTTGTCACCAGAACAACGTGAAGAACTCCTCAGCACATTGGAAGCCCGTTTTGAGAAAAACATGAACCGCCATGAAGGTCTTGAATGGGCTGAAGT
>CAZTJD010000209.1:0-3807 GCA_964613985.1 uncultured Anaerolineales bacterium | reverse complement strand
CCATCGTTCATTTCGAGCGCGCAAGACAACTCGAGCGGGAGGCGGCACCGTCAGAAAAACCAGCCACAGCGGATTTAGATGATCTATACATGCAGTTAAGTCGAGCTTATAGATTGACCGGTCAGGAGGATAAAGCCTTGGCATTGGATGCTGAACGAGATACATTGGGCTAGGGAATATGGTCCCTTTCATCCGCACCCATCAATACATGAACCGCGTGTTGTTGGCCGTCATCCACTAATTGGATCAATTTGTCGGGCAAGGATTTTCCATCCAACAGAACCTGCTGGATGCCCTGATTGACGTTGTGCGGGTTCTCTACGCTGATCCTGTAATGGGTGGCACCAAAGCGGTAACCGACTTTATATCCAGGCCAATAGTGGGGAATGCACGGGTTGATCTTGAGCGCATTACCGGCACGCAAGATACCCAGAATGGCTTCGATGCCCAGGCGATACATCCAGCCGGAGGAACCGGTGTACCAGGTCCAGCCGCCTTTACCGGTGTGCGAGGTTTGGCTGTAGATGTCTGCGGCGATGACGTAAGGCTCCACTTTGTAGCGTGCTGCTTTCTCTGGTGTGTCGGCGTGGCTGATGGGGTTCAACATCTGAAACAACTCCATAGCCTGCTCACCTTGTCCGAGTTTGGCAAAAGCCCAGGCAGTCCAGATAGCGGCATGGGTGTACTGCCCGCCGTTTTCGCGCACACCTGGCAAATAGCCTTTGATATAACCGGGATCACGAGTTGACTTGTCGAAGGGTGGAGTAAATAGCAAAATCATCTGTTCATCTGGCTTAACCAACAGCTGTTTGACGGATTCCATGGCATGCGCCGCCCGGGCCGGGTCTGCCGCACCTGATAAAACCGCCCAGGATTGAGCAATCGAATCAATTTGGCAATCGTTATTTTCGTGCGACCCCAACCGCGAGCCGTCGTCATAGAAAGCGCGCAGGTACCAGTCGCCATCCCATGCGTGGGCTTCCAGCGCCCGAGCGTACTGTTCGGCCTGTTCAAGGTACGGCGTGGGATCATCACCCATCGACTCAACCAGCGGTGCGAACCGCTTTAATGTGGCATGCAGAAACCAGCCCAGCCAGATGCTCTCGCCGCGTCCCTCCACACCCACCCGGTTCATCCCGTCATTCCAGTCACCCGCACCCATCAGCGGTAATCCATGTGCGCCTGCTGTAGCGCCCTTTTCCAGTGCTCGAAGGCAGTGTTGATAGAGTGAGAATTCTTTTTCGGTCTTTTCATATTGAGCGTAACGCTCGATTTCATCAGACTTAAGCACTTCGCCTTTCAGAAACGGGATGTTCTCGATCAAAATAGATCCATCACCGGTGGCAGCAACATACTCGGTAGTGACAAATGGCAACCATAGTAAATCGTCTGAAAAACGCGTTCGCACACCTTGTCCCAAAGGTGGATTCCACCAGTGCAGTACATCGCCTGCCTCGAATTGATGCCGCGCCGCTTCCAAAATCTGGGCGCGCGTTATACTCGGGCGGGTATACAGCAGCGCCAGCACATCCTGGAGTTGGTCGCGGAACCCGAACGCTCCGCTGGATTGGTACAGCCCAGTACGCCCCCATACACGGCAGGTCAACGTCTGGTACAGCAACCAGCGGTTGAGCATCAAATCCATGTTGGGGTCGGGCGTTTCAACCGTGATGGCGCTCAGGATATCGTCCCACTGCTTCTGGACGAATTGCCAAGTGGACTCCAACTGACCCTCGGCCTGGAATTGTCCAATTAACGCCAGGCTTTCTGCCATGTTCGAACCTTCGCCGATCAAGAAAAAGACTTCCTCGCTTGCGCCGGCCGGCAGGTCAACGTGCAGTTGGATCACGGCGCACGGATCCAACCCGGCATTGACCGCGCTTTCCAACCCAATGCGCCCGAGCGCTGCCGGAGCTCGCATACTGCCCAGGCGACCCAAAAACTCGGTGCGGTCAGCCGTCACGCCGTGCGGTTCTTTATTGGCGGCTAGAAAGGCCACGCGTTCGCCGAAATCACTATTGTATCGGTTCGTGGCGAGCAAAGCATGTTTACCGGAATCGAACTCCGGCATGATGTGGGCTTGATGCGTATCACGCGTGGTACCGAGAACCCATTCCGCGTAATAGGTGACCGTGACCCGGCGCGGATGTTCCCACAGGTTTTGCAGACGCAGATGCACAATTTTAACCGGTGCATCCGGAGCGATAAACAGACGCAAATTCTGGTTCAAGCCGTGACTCTGGCTCTCGAAGATCGAATAACCGGCCCCGTGACGAATCACATGCGCCGTTTCCGCTCCGGCGGGCAGGGGCGTGGGTGACCAGACCAGCCCGGTCTCTTCATCCCGCAGATAGAGTGCTTCGCCCGGCATATCGGTGACCGGATCGTTGCGCCAGGGGGTCAGACGGTTCTCACCGCTGTTGCCTGCCCAGGTGGGGCCGGAACCCGTTTCAGAGACTAGAAATCCGAACTCCGGATTAGCGATAACGTTGACCCACGGGTGCGGCGTATGCTGTCCCGGCTTGAGATGGATAACGTATTCCCTGCCATCGCGGCTGAATCCGCCCAGGCCGTTGTCCAGGAACAAATTATCCGGGAGTTGTAGCGAAGGCGTCGGTTCAGGATCAAGCGCCGGGGAGAGTGTAGGGGTGAATTCTGGCAGGCGGGTGGATGTTATGGTTAAACAGAGGGCATGTTCGGCTAGGGTCCCGCTTTTTTCATCCAAAATAACGCCTGCCACGGTTTCAAACAGAATCCTGTCGGCAGGTTGAAGTTGGTCTGTGCGCAGCACGAAAATGCCGTCGCGCTGGTTCAGGGGAGCCTCCGCACCCATGCGCACAATCTGGCGCTGGATGGCGTTATGCAGATCGAGGGCGTAGCCAGTATCCTGCTCGTTCAGGATGACCAGATTAACCGTGATATGGTGGCTACGCCAGTAGCTAAAGGCTTGCAGGGCTTCGACTAGCAGGGGCGACTTGCCGTCACGGATGCGCACCAGCAAAATAGGATAATCGCCAGAGATACCGAAGGCCCACAGACCGGGCTGCCCTTTCTCGCTTTGGGCCAGGATATGTGGTGCAGCGCGCAATGCGCCGACCGGGTAGAGCAGGGCAGATAAAAGACGCTGGAAATTCTCGACGGAGGGAGCGTCCAACCCCTGTTCGAGCAGTTCTCTTTCGCTGTGGGCGCGGGCATTGTTAATTGCAAGATAGATGGCTTGCCCGGACTGGTAATTGGACAGCTTTTCCAATGCTTCAGAACGGGAGGCGGCTGCCAGGGTCAGAAATGTGACGCGGGTTTTGGCGCGAGGCTTCAAGTCAATTTCCTGCGCCAGTGACAGGATCGGGTCGAGTGTGCCGCCGGTGGTGCCAGAAAGATGGTGGTTGACATCTTGCAGTACCAGTGGGCTGCGAGGCGTTTGTAACCTACCTAAAAATTTGGCGCGGTCAGTTTCGTGGTCACCAGTGACTTTGCGCCCGGTTTCGATGAGCATGGTATGGATCAGCACGACGGGCTTTTCGTCTGTAACGCGCGGACGGCGCTGGAATAGGAGTGCATTCTCCTTGGGAAGATATTCGCTCTCGATAAAAAGTTTATTGAAGGCTGGATGGAGCTGATCGGTAGCCTGCAGCGCCAGGACAACTTCGCCGTAACTGGTCAGTTTTAACCGTCGAATGCGATCGCTATTGTTCAGGATGTTCACCCGCCGGATTTCAACGCCATCTACGCTGACGGTAATCCCAGTACGCAGAGTAATGCCATTGTCAGAACGCTGGAACTCGACTTTGTGTGGGTAAAACCAAACTT
>CAZTJD010000208.1:3456-3877 GCA_964613985.1 uncultured Anaerolineales bacterium | reverse complement strand
TTCACCCGGGTTTGGGAAAAAGGGTATATAATTATTGTTGACGTGGAATTTCGTTTTCATTTTTTCATCCCCAAACAGTGATTGAACGAGGAAACTTTATGACTCTCTCAGAGCTTAAACGATTTTTAATTGGTGAACCTTTCCCGTAATACATCCCAAAAAACTTAAAAAGGAGAAATCATGTTAAACAAGAAACTCGAATCTGCAAAATACTAAAAAATCCCCTGTTAACGAATTTGTAATTTTCTAACCAGATCCAGTGATCTGCCTTCTTGACATGATTCAACATACACAATGAGGAGAATTCGATGAAGAAAAATTTGTACATTCTGGTTATTTTTGTGTTAGTGGTCGTTATGCTAGGAGCTTGCAGCCCAAGCGCAGCGGAGGTCGTGTCAACAAACACACCTTTACCTCCGGC
>CAZTJD010000208.1:0-3446 GCA_964613985.1 uncultured Anaerolineales bacterium | reverse complement strand
ACCTCCGGCGAATACCCCAACGCCCATACCACCGACGGAAACCCCAACCCCGACCCCGGTCCCATACGACCTGGATATTTCCGTGGTGGATGAAGATGGTATCCCAGTTACTTCTGCTGACGTGACCGTTGGGGAAGATCTTTATACAACGGATATGGCTGGGGTAGTATCCCTGCTTGATCTGCCTGGAGAATCGGTCGACTTTTCAGTCCGTGCCTCCGGTTACTTCCCAACTGAGGTTACTGAATCCTTGGAAAGAGGCGAGAATTCAAGTGAGATCATCTTGGCGATGGATCCATTTGGTTTGCTGCCGGTAAATGCCTGTGCCCCCGGTGAATCGCTGATCTATATCGAAGACTTTCAGGATGGGGAGGCACAGGATTGGGATATGAACGAAACACCGCCTGATACTTGGGTGATTGAACCTGATCCTGGGTCACCAGAAGACCTGGTGCTTAAAGCATCTCCGGATTCAAGATGGATCTGGTTGGGAGGTCGAGAGACCTTCGCTTTAAATAACACCGTCTGGCGTTTGCGATTAAAATTAGAAGGCCAAACCGGACAACACCTCAATTTCCGTTTCCTGGAAAATGAATCCACTTCTCTTCGTTATATTGTAGCCACTGGTCAGGATGACATGAGACTGGGTCGTCTGGAATCCGATAATTGGATGGATCTGGGTGGAAATACCCGGGTTGGTACAGACGAGTGGCACCTGGTTGAAGTCAGCTTCTTTGATGGGACTGTTGCACTCTACATAGACGGCAAAGAGAATCTAACCTGGACAGATCCAAACCCATGGGAGGGCGGGACTATAAACATTGAACCCAATATCGGAGACGGCGTGATCTACTACAACGACATCTCCATCTGTGAACTCAATGCCTCCTTTGAGCCCATCCCCAGGCCCAAGACGGGATACAACCTGACCGCTACCTTGGTGGATGTCGAAGGGAATCCCATTTCTGGGGCAGCAGTCAAACTGGCGGAACTGGGGAACCTGGAAGAAGCCACCCAGGAATCCGATGACGCGGGGTTGGTCGCCTGGGCAGATCTACCTCCTGGGAATTTAGCTACCCTTGATTTAAATATCCCAGGTTACTTCAATCGCCTGGAGATGGTAGAGATCGTAAAAGGGGACAACCAGGTCAGCGTCACTCTTGAACGAGATCCTCACGGTCTCCTGGCAGTTGATGCCTGCGCCGTAGGAGAAACCCTTGCTTTTGTTGAAGATCTCCAGGATGGAGCCATGCAGGGTTGGGACAATCTTAATGCCCGGCTCCAGGCTGGGGTCCCTAATATCGGCATCATCGACGACCCTGCCATGGAAGGGAACATGCTCTTGATGGCTTCCAGCCCAGGTCCAAACGCGACTGTTGATCTTGGACAGTACGAAACACGACCTTTCGGGGATGCAGTCTGGCGGATGGATGTGAAAAGCTGGAAGAATATGCACCTCCACGCCCAATGGCATAACGATAATCGCAGCAACAGCTATGTCGCCTTTATCTACGGGCAGGGAGAGAATGCCGGCAGGTTGCAGAAATTTACTGGGGATTCCAATTTCGAGGTCTTTACCTGGAGTAAACGGATCGGTGGCGATGACCAATGGCACACGATTGAGATCTCAACCTACCAGGGTGAATTCCAGATTTGGATCGATGGCATCCTCCTCGGTAGATGGACTGACCAGGACCCAATTCCTGAGGGCTATTTAGGGATTGGTATGGATTTCTGGGCTGCAGATTCGCTTATTTATTTCGACAACATCAGTGTCTGTGAGTTGAGCGCGCCTTTCGTATCCATCTTTGCGAGTGAGTAAGCCAGATTATTTCATCTATTAATGAGAAAACGCCAGGTCCATGGTTATTGCCTGGCGTTTTTTTATTTTCCTCATTCATTGGCAATAATTCCAACCTTGACTCCTGGTAATACTAATCTTTATCATGGGTGTTCATGCTGCTACCGCAGAAACGGTTTCAATTCAGATTGGCAGTACGACGATCTCTTTTCTTCCTCTAGTAATTATGACTCAAGCTTCTGATGCACCTTCTGGAGTCCTCTATGTATTTTCATCTACTGAAACAATAGATGGTAATGCAGGTGGTCGTAGTGCCATTGGAGAAATGTGTGTAGCAGAGGATCCCGACGCACATTTTTGTAATAGCACTGAAATCCAATCCGCATTTGATACTACTGGAGTTTTTTTTGAGCATCCGTTCCCAATATCCTATCTTGATAATGCTTATATATCAGCGTTGGATAATGTTTTTGGTGGTTGGACGAGCACAGAAGATTATGGTTTTTTCATAGGTGAAAATGCAAGCAAGACTTATTATGAACTATGTGACCAAACTTTACCGGTTGCCTGCTGCAAATGGATGCCATAAACGATAAGAATCTTTACCTGGGTTTTCTCTACCAGGGCAGGCTGAGGCGTTCTAGTTCCTATTGAAATTTCTCAATGTTTTGTTTCAAACACAAACTCTTTTTTATTCGATTCTGATGTTTGAGTATATGGTTTATTATTTGCCCTGCTCATTATCCCATAAAAAAGCCTGAGCTTTCCTGAAAGCCGAATGATCTTACGATTGTAGTAGATTTCAGTATCTATTATCATCCTTATAACCAGTACTTCATCAAAAAAGTTTTGTTAGTTAAAATACGCCAAAAGCCAGGAAGGAGTTGGCGATTGCGAAGAAATACCTTATTGATTTGACCGAAGCCGAAAAGATCCGGGTTGTGTTGGACAATCTCAATACGCATACACCAGCAGCTTTTTATGCAACCTTTCCACCTGAATAGGCGCGACAATTGACCAAAAAACTGGAGTTCCATTACACGCCCAAGCACAGTAGTTGGTTGAACATGGCTGAAGTCGAAATCTCCGTCTTGACTGAACAATGCCTGGATCGCAGATTGGGCAACCAAGAAGCCGTCGCCAAGGAAGTTGGCGCTTGGGAAACTGAACGAAACAACAATAAAGCCACTATTGATTGGCGTTTCACCATCCCGAATGCCAGGGATAAACTGAAAAGACTATATCCTGTAAAAGATGAGCAATGATTTTCCAAGAAGCACCTAACGTTGGAGCTGAGACGCGGGAAAACGCTGGCGCGTTTCCGCGTCGATTCTCCAGCGACTTATTAGGTGCCAGCTAGCTCAGCATGTGAGCGTGTAACCTGGGTAAATCGCCTGAAGATTGTCTGTCTTTTTATGCTTCAGCTAAGCTCTTCAGCTTGGGCAGCATTTTCCCTACAGTAGCTTCCGAACCACGTTTGGCGAACAGCCCCATGATTTTGCCGATAATCCCGTAGGGCAACTTGACTTCCTCCATAAAGGAAAATCTGCTGCCCGACGGTGTGGCCTCCACTGTCCAGCTCTGCTCATAACCCTTTACAAAGTTGCCCGAGATCATGCTAAAGGCAACTCTCTCATTTTCCACC
>CAZTJD010000207.1:0-3926 GCA_964613985.1 uncultured Anaerolineales bacterium | reverse complement strand
ATCGCTTATGTAGAAGACCACTCAAAACCCATCAAACTTCTTATTATCAAGCTGAACTTAGTTGCTTGGTTTCATCTACATTTACATTGTTTAGTACAATGCGCCTATATCAATCAAAAAAGTTTTCACATTGGTATCATCACATCGAAGTTACTCTTATATACAGCATTGAAATCCTTTTCAGGTAAAGAGGAGGAAAGTAATTGTAACTTGCAGGGAAATGGTTAAGCTGTTAGCATACCGCTATGGCGCACTCAGGCGTTGTGCGGCATTAATTGTTTACATATCCTAATAGAAGTCTATGTTCTCTGATTGGCTCACCTATTTTTGGCCACAAATTCAAAATCCTTTCATACTTCAGTATGGATTATTCAATTTGCCTTGGTTATTTATCTTGTTTCAACCACTTAGGTTTCTTGGCCCTTTCGGAAGTGTAATTGTGGTAGAGGTTGCATCAGTTTTTGTGCTTATAAAATTGGGTAAAACTCTAAAATTGCCAGTATACCGTTTAGTTTTGGTGATTTTTAGTCCTCCTGTTTTATTTCATATCATTATGGGACAAATTGATGGGTTGTTAATGATTTCTTATCTTGTACCATCTTATCTAGCTGCTGGACTTGCGTTTTTAAAGCCCCAAACGACTTTAGCTGCAGGAATCCAAGCGATCCGAAGGCGACCTCTTTCGTTAATTATTGTAATAGTGTTATTGGCAACAGCCTGGGCGATTTGGGATTGGCCATTTTCCGTAACAGGGGTAGAGCTTATGGGACAATTTGGGTTCAGCACTAATCTTTGGAATTGGAGTTTTTGGCCTTTAGGAATAATTACAGTTCCTTTGCTTTTTTTTCGAGACAGGCGCGGTGGAATGTTTGCTTCGCCGTTTATATTCCCATATGCAGGTATACAATCGCTTGTTGGTCCAATGCTTGTTGTAGCGACATTGCCGATATGGGTATTCCTACCGATCTGGGTAGCTGTATGGATACGATGGTTTTACATGATGAATTTTTTGCCATAGGTTCAGATACAAGGATTTGTCGAATTGCACAACTGCTAATAGCGTTTTTGCTCTTAGGTGATGTGAAGAACAGAAATATCATAAATCAGTGTTGAATTTTTCAAAAGAGTGTTTTTGGTATATGAAAAGCCGCACAACCCAAATTGCTAAGGAACAGAAAGGATTCCCTATTCCTTGTGAAAGAAATGATGACCAGGTATTATCTTGGATTACAACCGACCGCTTTCAGCGCAAGGGAGTGTAGCTCTATTGATCTTTTCGGTTTGGGCAAATTGAGGCTTTATCTCAAATCTTTATGTAGCTAACATCTCCACTGATTCGGTTAAACCCTCCTTATTATCTCCAATCCGCCGTAATTGTTATCTGCACGCCCAAGCGTTCGGTCTAGCATAATGGCGGGGGTAGGTACGGGGTTGATTGACTTCGTCCTTAATTTCGAACTCCTCGAACGGACAGAAATTCTCTCCATCATCCCAATTTGCGGTGTGGTTCTGGGAGAGGGTGACAGTAGGATAGAAGTGTTCATGCCAGCGATCGTCCCCACCAAGGCTTCTTGCCTCCGTTTGATCAGTGCTTTCCTGGTGGAGACCGCTGAACGGTGGCAAAGTGGTAGAACTCATTACGACTTTACAAAAATAACCTGCACCCATCCCAAGGCTGCACAGGTGTAAGCAAACCTGCTTTACTTACAATAGAAGGTCCACTCAAATCCTTTCTGCAGTTTCTTCGTACCAGACATCGTATCCCCACAGCCCCAGGCAGTATAAGTGTACGTCCCAGGAAGGACTTGAATGGTTCGGGTACCCGCCGCGAAGGTGAAATTATATGAGGCTGGACCACTCAAACTCAATGTCAGCGTCCCTCCCGTGTTATTAATGATCTTGATCGAGACGGTTTTCCCTTGAGGTGCGGCGGTGTTGGTCGGCATCGCTGCCGGTTGGGGGATGGGTGTCGGCGGAACAGGCGCTGAGGGGATATCGCTGCAGGGGATTTCATATTCCACCAGGTCTGAGGATACCCAACCTTCATTCCCATTGGGCATTTTGATCTTCAACCAAGCGCAGCCATAGGCCTGCCCCAGGATATCCAGGTGGTCACCCTGAGAGGCACTCCCGACGATGCTGTACACAGTATCTGGGCCGGAGCGGACATTCAGTGAATTGGTTTTGACCACTGCTCCCGGCATGGGGGTTGATGTGATCGTCGCTTTGGGTGTAGCGGTGTACCATGGGGTCGGCGTATTTTGGATGATCTCAAACCTGTCCTCCGCAATGACCTCGCCACCAACAAGGAATTCAATCCGGTACTTTCCTGGACCCCAGCTTCCCGGGCGATCCCAGCCATATCCGATGGTCCAAGTAGACAGCGTCCCCCCTCTCTCTATCACCGGATGGATTTCTACTTCACCATATACACGACCCGTAGAGTCATAATAAACGGCTTCGATTGTGAAAGGTATCTCCTGCTCTGGACCAGAATGAGAAAGATAAAATTCTCCGTAGATCACTCGTGCATCCGATTGCATGAATGTATTGGCATAATTGCGAGTGGTAACATCGGAGGAATCCTCTCCAGCCTCAAAGAGATGAAAGTCAATGATTTCCACATCGGTCAAGAACCAATCTATGATCGATGGTGTTGGTGTGAATGCACCTTCGGCAGAAAATGCAGCTGTTTGGGTTGCCTGAATCTCTTCAGCAGCTTCTTCAATCCCCTTGATTGTTGTTCGCGCTGCTTCGGTTTCAGCTATGGCAGTCTGGATTGCTTCTTCGGAAGGTTGTGATTGGCAACCAAACAGGCATAACAACAAACCTATATAAACCAGGAATTTTTTCATAACTGGTCCTCCTTATACAACAGACCACTCGATACCCTACCCCCAATCCACATAAATCCCCCAAACTTTTTACGATTTTGGAGGGGTGAAATGAGATCGTGCTGCCTATGCTTCCTCTTTGCTTCCTCTATGCTTCATCAATGGGTAAGACCACCACTGGAAAATCACACCGGGATCGAAACGCTTCCAGGTCCACCTTCGAACCAATTCCACGACCAATATGCATTGGGATTGCAACTTTAGGCTGGATAAGCTTGGCGGCCTCTGCCGCTTCTTCCGCAGTCATCACATAAGTTCCACTGACCGGGAGCAAGGCGATATCCACCTCCAAGCCAGACATTTCGGGGATCACGTCCGTATCGCCGGCGTGGTAGATTCGCTGACCATCCGCCACAAGAAGATACCCTACATGACCTTTCTCCTTAGGATGGAACGGCACCCCGGGGCTGCGGAACTTGGTCAGGTTATAAGCGGGGACGACCTCGATTTTTATGCCTTTGACAGTGAGATTATCCCCTGGCTTGACAATTTCAATAGTACCCTCAAGTTTTTTTGCCGCTTCCTGAATGGTTACGATGACCGTATGCTCCTGCTGAATCTTGGCGACATCTTCAGGAGAACAATGATCCTGGTGGTCATGCGTGATCAGGATTAAGTCTGCCGGATGGGGATTTTCGCTCAACTGCCAGGGATCAAAATAAATCACGACCTTCTCGCTGTCGATCCTGAAACTATCATGACCCAACCAATGGATGTTGTCTAGGTTATATTCGGACACTTCTGCTCCTCCTCTGAAGGAATTATTGATTTGCTGAGGGGTCTGTCAAATACCATTCTCAGACCTATCATACTACACAAAACGGAGAATCCCATCCCTACTCCTCCTTATCCATGTTCATTTCACCCTTCTCACCAGTCTCGTGATCCTGGTAAAGTTGGTAACCCTGGTAAATCGAAGGGATTTGGGTCAGGATGAACAGGATTACCAATATGATCAGGGCGACCCTGGCCGTGTTTAGGAGCAACGGCAAATGTGACCGGGAATTTTCAAGCAAGCCATGCACCTGTTCC
>CAZTJD010000206.1:0-4010 GCA_964613985.1 uncultured Anaerolineales bacterium | reverse complement strand
ATTCAGGAAGTGATAAATGCCATGGCATCCGGCGGTGGCATTGACCAGATACAAACATGCATGCATATCCATCCCGCTATTACCGAGCTGATACCTGAGGTGTTAGGTAACCTGAAGAACACAATTTCATGACTGCTTGGATGGAAGAAAAATATCGAACCCAGATGTCAATCATCGGAAAATTACACTTTTGGATGACCTGGCAGAAGAGGTTAAGGTACGAACGTTGGCTGTTCTCGCACTTCGAACGCTGCGCAATGGTATCCGAGAGTGACCGTCAAGCTGTAAAGCGGGTCATGCCCGAGTACGGTGACCGGGTTGCGGTCATCCCCAATGGGGTAGACCTCGATTACCATCATGTTGGGATCGCTGCCCCTGTCCCAAACACATTGATTTTTAACGGGGCGTTATCGTATTTTGCCAACTACGATGCCATGGAATATTTTCTGGGGGAAATCTTCCCAATAATTAGGGGTAAATTCCCAGGTGCACAATTAACCATCACGGGGTCCACCAAAAATGTGAACATCAAAGGACTGCCAGGTAAAGCAAATGTGGTCTTCACTGGGTTTTTAGAGGATATTCGACCCGCGGTCGCCAGCGCCTGGGCTTGCGTTGTACCGCTGCGGCTGGGTGCCGGTACCCGCTTGAAGATCCTGGAGGCGATGGCGTTAGGCACCCCGGTGGTCAGCACTTCCAAGGGCGCTGAAGGGCTCAATGTAACGCCTGAAGAAAATATCCTGATCGCCGATACCCCTACAGATTTTGCAGTTCAAACCATCCGCCTTTTAGGGGATCCGGCGCTGCGCGCCAGGCTTTCAAAATCTGCTCGGGCCCTGGTAGAAGCGGAATACGGCTGGCAGGCGATTGGAGAGAAATTTGTCCACCTGGTTGAGTCGGTTGTCAATGAACACAATTTTAAGTCTTAATCGCAACTTTCAGAACTGGTGGCGGTACTTCATCATTTTCGCTGTCGTGGCGATCAGCGCTGGCTTGGCCTATCGAGGCGGGCGATTAGCTGCACTTGTATTCCTGGCAGTTCCTTTTATTCTAATTACGTTGATCCTTCTAAGAAAGCCTCAATGGGGCCTTATCGCCTTGTTCCCAATCGCTCTATTGGTCCCTTTTGAGCTTGCGACCGGGGAGGTCAGTACAATCAATATCACGGTCTTGCTGGTTTTGTTCCTGTTGGGGCTGTGGCTTCTTGAAATGGTTGTGAACAAGCACTCCATTTCAATCATCCCCACCCGTTCCATCAAAATCCTGCTTTTATTTTCAATCATCGTCCTGTTATCCCTGTTGATGGGATTTTTACCCTGGTTTGGGGATCTGCGAGGTGCCCCATTAACCGCCCAGCTTGCCGGGGCGGTGCTGTTTTTTCTGTCCTTTGGTGCCTTTCTGCTGGTCGCCCACCAGATAAAAGAAATCCGCTGGTTGGAATGGATGGTGTGGGTCTTCCTGGCGCTTAGCGGCCTCTACCTGGTCACTCACCGGATATCCGTATTGGGAGATCCGCTCGGTTCACTTTTCCAATATACTGCGACCAGGGGCGTGTTTTGGAATTGGTTGGCTGCACTGGCTTTCAGCCAAGCGCTGCTCAACAAAAAAATATCCAGGTTCTGGCGGCTTCTTCTACTGGGGCTTACCTTTTTAACCCTTTATCTTGGTTTATTCACTTATAGAAATTGGGTATCTGGTTGGCTGCCGCCATTGGTCGCTATCATCGGGATTTTATATCTGTCTAAGCCGCGATTAGCCCTCGTGATTACAGCCGTTCTAGTACCAGTAATAATTTTTAATTGGCAAGAGATCAACCAGGCCGTGTTATATACGGGGGGAGAATACACCCGCAATTGGTGGAGCCTGGTGAGCCGCCAGGAAGCCTGGAAAATCGTTCTAGATAATATTGTTAGTAAGAATCCTTTTCTCGGAGTTGGACCCGCCAATTATTATTATTATGTGGTTAATTATTCTCTCTATGGCTATTTTGTGCCTTTTAATTCTCACAATCAATATATCGACATCCTGGCTCAAACAGGGGGAATGGGGCTGCTGTGCTTTATCTTGTTCATCCTTGAGATGTTTCGAACCGGATTTCGGTCAGTTCCACGTTTAACCAATCCCTTCTCCCAGGCATACACGGTGGGAGTCCTGGGCGGGATGGCAGGGATGCTGGTCTCTGGCTTTCTGGCGGACTGGATCATCCCCTTTGTTTATAATGTGGGTTTATATGGGTTTCGCGCCAGCGTGTTGAGCTGGCTTTTCATGGGGGGATTGGTCGTAATTGATCGACTGGATACGGATAACGGACAACAATGATCTAATAGAGGTCATTTTATTAACATAGATAGTATTACTGCTCATGATTGACCCAATATGACTCCTGTTTTATCAATTTCCATCATTAATACCAACAACAAAGAACAAACCCTTGCCTGTTTAAGGTCTGTTTACGCTCACTCGAACAAAATCGACCTGGAAGTATTTGTGGTTGACAACGCCTGTACGGACGGCAGCGCTGAAGCAATCAAGTCGGAATTTCCCCAGGTCAAGCTCATTTTAAACAAAAAGATGCTCGGTTTTTCAACCAATAACAACATGGTATTATCCAGGGCTGCAGGCAAGTACTTGATGCTGTTAAATGATGACACCGTGGTGCTGGAGGGAGCATTGGAGCAGATGCTCTCCTTCATGGATTCACATCCTGAGTCAGGCGCGGTTGGAGCCTGTTTGCTCAACCCGGACGGCACCTACCAGCAGTCCTGGGATCATCCTCCCCACCCGTTGGATGATGGTTTACGCCCCTTATCATCCTGGTTTCGATGGTATCAAAAAAAAGAACCATCCGAGGTCGGGAGTGTGGGCGGTGCCTGCATGATCGTCCGGCGGAAGGTTTTAGAAAAGGCAGGTTTGTTGGATACAGACTTTGATCCGCTTTACTCTGAAGAAGTGGATTGGTGCCACCGGATTCGAAAAGCTGGCTGGAAAATTTTTCATTTACCTGATGCCAAGGTCCTTCATTACGGCAGCCAGACCATGGACCGGGCACCCCTTAATAAAATCGAAAGACTATATCAGAAAAAAGCCTTGTTCTATAAAAAACATCATGGACACCTTTCAGTGTGGGTGTATAAATTGTCATTGTGGATATCAAGTGTGTTTAAAATTGTACTTTGGCTGCTGATCTATCCATTCTTTCGTAAAAAAGCTAAGTTAAAAATTCGATCCCATTTTCACATCGCCAGAAAAGCATTCTTTTTATAAGCACCTTGATAATCTACTTGATTGCCATACATCAATTTTAGAATTGTCATCGCGATCGCAGCGAAGCGGAGAGAAGCAATCTCTATCTTATAGATGATTAAATCTTGTCGTTTCATTCAATACACCTTTCGAAACCTATCTCTTTAACAAGCCACAATAAATTTATTTATAGAAAATAAACAGCGTATGAAAACTGGTTTTGAGGAATATTTCAGAAAATTCTTTAATCTTCCATTTAAAATGAAAGTTAGCCGGGCATGGTCATTTTTCCGTGGCCTTCGTTGGCTTTTTGTTTTGGACACAAAGGGGTTGATTGAAGCAGGGCCAGGCGTAAAAATAATCAAAAGAAATGGCTTGATCCACTTGGATCAATTCTGTCGTATTGCCGAAGATGCCCGAATCGTGTTGGTTGGAAAATCATCTGACCAAAAAGCTGAACTCCGCATTGGCGCTGATTCAGGCATCGGCGCCCGGTCAACAATAAACGTCACCCAACTGGTATCCATAGGCACCCATTGTGAAATCAGTTGGGATTGCGATATCCGCGACATCTGCTGGCATAGGATTAGGTATGTTGATCAAGATCCCAAACCCATTTCGATTCCGGTGATTATCGAAGATAATGTTTGGATTGGGACCCATGTAATTATCGAACGAGGGGTAACCATCGGTAAAAATTCAGTCATTGCTGCTGGTTCGAGGATTATTAATGATATTCCTCCGAATACTTACGCAGCCGGTAATCC
>CAZTJD010000205.1:0-4070 GCA_964613985.1 uncultured Anaerolineales bacterium | reverse complement strand
GATTCTGTTTCGTTCATAGGGGATCTCCTTTTCTAACGTAAATGAGTCTAGCGACCTTTGTCAGCCTCCGAGAGGGATGCGGATTATAGACTGGTCTATCAATTATGCCCGTAGCCGTCCATATAATTGATGCCAGCCTCCAATCGTTCTTCTTTTATAACCGTAAAGAACCGGATCAGTTGCCTGACAATGCCCAGTGCGGTATGCAATATGGTCAATAATGGGCCCGGTCGGCTTACATCCACTTTATAATTATCTGCTTATATGTCCATTCTGTTTTCTTATTATTCATGAGTGTGCTGATCGGTGGTCGTTGTTGTCTGCGTGACGCCCACCGAGGATCCACCCGGGCGAAAGAAGATCACCCAGATTATTCTTTCAAGCGCACATGCGATCAAACCGTATACCACCATAGCGATCATGGAAGAAACTTCCAGCACCATGCTACCCGCTGACGGTGTCCCGATCAATCCTGTAAATGGGAATAAGAATAGGTTGGTGAAACCATAAATAAAAACGGCAATCGGGCTAGCCGGGTTAGCCCCGATCAGCTTCAGGCCGATGCGGAGCGCGATCAGGGCTTCGAGTATGCCGAATAACAGCCATACTAACTGGGTGGCTTTAAAGGTAAAAATACGGCGGTCCTGGTCCGGTTCTTGTTGTGTCGTCTGAACTTCTGATATTCTGGTATTTGGCATTTTAAGATCCTTGAGTCTGACCCTGGGCGAAAGCTGAAGGATTCAGCTCTGAAGCTAGCAAGGGTGCTATAACGCACCCCTGCACGTCGGATCGTTATAATTGAGGCAATTAACTGGGTAATATCATCTGCGGCGGATCAGGTGAACGATTGCCAGCAGGATGACAGCACCCAGCAGTGTCACAAGCATGGTTGGAATAGTGATCGCATCGTTGATCGTCCCGACCTTGAAAATGGGGCTGAGGAAATAACCAGCCAGGAATGCGCCTATGACAGCTACAATGATGTTGAGAAGCAGGTTCGAGCGGTCATGCATGAGTTGAGTCGCCACCCAGCCGATTACTGCAGCAACGACCAGGTAAATGAGGATGTTCATTTTTATCTCCTATATGAATGTTTTAATTTGCACGGATCACCGGGTGTGTTTTTTGATCCAAACTCCTTCTCAGAAGAGAAGAAGCTGGGTCACAACCTTAATAGATCACAGTGTGGGGAAGGAGGACTTCTTGAGTTTGGTTTCATAACTGTGATCTAGCAGATTCACTAAAGAACTGCTTCTCTGTTTCTTATGTATAAAGTTTATCTGTCGCGGTCTTGCGAAGTTCCTGTGCTCTTCTTGGGGTTGCTGGAATTCAATGACCACTCAAAGAGCAACTCTTGATTTTGTGGTAACGGTATTGGATGCGAGAATTTCTCATACCCGGCTAGGTTAATACCGTGCAGCTTCTGCAACCGCTCCCGGTACCAGACGTCAAACGAGAGGTTCGAGGCGACGATCTGGCCCAGTGCCTGATCTATGTTGGGGGCTTCCAGGGTAGTAACAGCCGTTGACCCATAAGGAGTCTCCACTATCGCCATCCGTTCGCAGGTGATTCCGAGGCGCTTTCGTGAAGATTCGTATGGCTTTCGGCGAAAGCCTGATAATTCCTGGCAAAATCGTCGCCAGGCTTCCACCTTACTAGGTAGGATCGGGAATGTGAGAACAATACCAGACATCGAGGACCTCTTTTGAGTTATAACCCGCTTGGAAGTGGAAATCTTATTCATTAACCTTTAGTATAATAATGTAGAGTCTCATACGCGTCACAAGGAGTCATTCGATAGCTGACCAAAACCCAAAACTGCAAATTCTTGCACTCGGACCGCCCGAAGTACACCTGGGTGAACACCTGGTGACCTTTCCAACCCGCAAGACACTGGCGCTGCTTTATTTCTTGGCTATTGAGGGGGGAATGCAGCCGCGCCAGCACCTGGCCGCCTTGCTGTGGCCAGAATCAAACCCGGAACGCAGTCACGCTAATTTACGCAATACCCTCGGTCACCTGCTAAAAGGGTTACAACAGATCGAGGGACAGGCTGATCCTACCTATCTCTCGATCACCCACCAGGCACTGGGTCTGAACCTGGACGCTAATATCGACTTGGATCTTCGGACGGTAGAAGGTGCTTACCGAATGGCACGCGCTGACCGGTCAAACCGGACGCTGCCGAAGGGATCAGCTAGTCTGCCTTTTTTACAGTCTGCTGCTGCATTCCAGCGCGGTGATTTTCTGGCCGGATTTTCGCTGGGCGATGCGCCCGGCTTCGACGATTGGGCCGCCATCCAGCGTGAAGTCTGGCACCGCCGACTGGGTTTAATCCTCGACCGACTATCCGAAATTCAGTTTGCGAGTGGCGATTTTGCTGGCGCAACAGAAACTGCCTCGAATTGGATCGCCCTGGATGTGCTGAATGAAATTGCCTATCGCCGAAAGATGCGGGCACACTTTGCGGCTGGTGAGCGCGGGCAAGCGCTGGAAACTTATGAGACTTGTCATACCGTTTTAGAGGCTGAATTAGGTATCGAGCCAGCGCCGGATACAGCTGCGCTGGCAGAGCGCATTCGCACACAATCCTCCCCCGAACATCCTTACGGCCGCAGCAGCGCGCCTCGGATATACCACCCAGATACAGCGGTTGCTTTTCTAGGAAATCTGTTTGCCGGGCGCATAAACGAGCTTCAGACACTCGTAAATAGCTACCAACGCGCCACCTCGGGGCAGCCTCAATTCGTGGTACTGCGTGGTGAGGCTGGGATTGGTAAAACCCGGCTCGCCAGGAAATTCTTAGCCTGGGCCAGCGCACAAGGGGCTGAGTTGCTGCAAGGAGGCGCCTTTGAGAGCGGTAGCCATTTGCCGTTTCAACCGATGGTTGATGCGCTCCGGCTACGGCTTGAATACGAAAATTCGCCTCAGGATTTACTAGATGATGTGTGGTTGTCCCCGCTCAGTCAACTGCTGCCGGAATTGCGCCAACACATTCCGAGTTTGTTCCCTTCTCCTTTGGCGCGTTCTCACCCAGAGACAGCTGTAAGCCAGGAACAGCTTTACGAACCCATTGTGAAATATACGTTGGCTCTGGTCAAACAAGCACCACTGGTGCTGTTCATGGACGATTTACAGTGGACGGACAGTGCGACGTTAGAATTATTGCAATATGCCATCCGGCGCTGGCGAGTCAGCGCGGCGCGGGTCTTGCTCTTTGTCTGCTTGCGGTCAGAAGCTTTGCACCCAATGGCCCAACCACAGCAAACGGGCGGCCCGCAAGGCTTGAGCCAGTGGTTGACCCGCGTAACCCGTGAGTTAACGCCGGTTCATATTGCGTTGAAGCCGCTAGGGGAACGGGAGGCGATGCAAATGATGCTGTCTATCCTGGCCCCACCTGCTGCCGACTTTGCCCAATGGCTGTATGATGAAACACGAGGACAGCCTTTTTACTTGATAGAAACTTTGAAGGATCTGCTCGAGCGCCGTGTACTTCATCCCAAACGGCAGACGGAAGGGCAATGGACCTTTGCAGTGGATGCTGAGCACGAT
This sequence comes from uncultured Anaerolineales bacterium, assembly GCA_964613985.1. Taxonomy (GTDB): domain Bacteria; phylum Chloroflexota; class Anaerolineae; order Anaerolineales; family UBA11858; genus CAZTJD01. Next base: position 518 of record CAZTJD010000205.1, on the reverse strand, counting down.
CTCGGGCAAGCGGTGCGAGTCCCCTCGACCGTGCACGCTGTCATCCGCGCCCGTCTGAATCGCCTCAGCCCCAATGCTTTCAGCCTGTTGGCGGGAGGAGTTGTGCTTGAACAGCAGATCACGTTCGAGCGTTTGTGTGCCGTCTCAAACCTTACCGAAGATCTGGCCTTACCCGCCCTGGATGAATTGATCAGTGGCCGGCTCTTGCTGGAAGCGGCGCAGCCTGGTGTTGCCAGCGCGTATACCTTCACCAACGACATGCTGCGAGATGTGGTTTATACCGAAGCCGGGGATGCTCGTCGCCGGCTCTTCCACCAGCGAGCGCTAGAAACCCTTGAAGCCACGGGGGACTCTGCGGCGGTACTGGCCCACCATGCACAGGCCGCCGGTCTGGTGCAGGCCGCTTTTCACCACAGTCTGGCTGCCGGGCAAGAAGCGCTGCGGATCTCGGCAGTGAGTGAGTCCATCGTTCATTTCGAGCGCGCAAGACAACTCGAGCGGGAGGCGGCACCGTCAGA
>CAZTJD010000204.1:0-4153 GCA_964613985.1 uncultured Anaerolineales bacterium | reverse complement strand
TCCTTTGTATTGCCTCTTCAGTGGTTCGATATTGAGTTGGTCAATCATCTCATTTACCACCCTTACGAGATGTCCCTCTGGGATCGATTCTCCCAGATTTTGTGGCTTCATTATCTGCTGGCTTTGATTGTATGGTTTGAATACTTGTTCTTTCATTCCCCTATTGAATCACATGTTCCCCTTCTTACGAAGGGGGCTGTCCCTTCGACTTCTGGGACAGCCTCATCACCCAGGGGTTCACTCCTGGGTGAATAGAGGTTGATTTTCCCTGGAATACTCGCTTTCCCGCCCTTTCAGGCCTATAATCACACCATGTCTCTCTTCCTGGTTCTCAGTGTCGCCTCTCCTCCCCTTCCCATGGTTTTCAGGTCTATCGCAATTTGCCTGTTTCATGTGGTCCTCACCCTTTGCCCATTCATAGTCTCTGGTGTTGCCTTTACAGCTTCCGTTCATTCCATTTCAATTTCCGGGGTTTTTCACCTTCAATACCACCCAACCGAATCAATTGAAGTGTTTCTGTCTCTCCCCTTGATTGCAGGGGTAAAAATGGATCTCCACCAGGAACCATTGGATTGCCTCCCTTTGTCAAATGGCCCGGTATCAACAGGCTCTGTCTCAACGAGCCTTGTATCAGCAGGCACTTTGTTAACAGACATTATGTTAACAGACACTGTGTCAGCAGACCCTGTGTCAACAGACCCTTTCCTGGCAAACCCAGCTGGTCTTCATGAATCAAGCTGCCTGATCCTTACAACCTGGGAGAGAGAACACCAAATGCTTTTAAACTAACTTTCGATTTGCCCTGCAGATTATTCCCCCGGGATTTTACCAGGGACAGGTTGAACCTTTCAAAATTTGTATCAACTTCGCCAAAACCGATGGGGGTTTTGAATTTTAAATTAACTCACACTCAGTCCCTCTCCCGGGAGACCGCCGCAATCGATATCTTTCCCCCCGTCACACTTAAGCTTGCTGTAGTTCTTCCTTAATTGGCATAGGCAAGTTCAAAAATATCGCCCCCCGTTTTTTTGAAGCGTGGGTTATTTTTTCTTTTTAAATTTACCTATTTCCGGCAGGATTGTAAAAGTCAATTTTTCAGCCTCCCACTCTAAAAAAAGTCCCTAAAAATTGACATAATTGATCGATCAATTTTCAACGAATCTCCCTGTTTTCCTCCCGTTTATCGAAACGCTGTTTCTCGAAGTTTCAGCTCCAATTAACCCAAAAGGGGAATGGACCCTTTGCCGTTTCTGCCGTCAGAAGCCAACATCATTACCTCACAGGCACAAGGATGGATGGTTAACTTTTACAAATTCTACCGCCCCCTTAAGTGCAAAGGGGCTACCCCATCAACTTTCGGGATAGCCCCTTGATTTGTCTACAGGGTTAAAGACCGGGTCTTGATCCGTTTCGCCACCAAATTCATGAACGCTGAAACTTCCATCCCGTTCACACGCTCGCCCTCGCGCCTCCGCAGCGAGACCGTCCTTTCCTCCACCTCGCGGTCCCCCACCACCAGCATATACGGCACCTGCATCTTCTGTGCAGCCCGGATCTTGGCCTTCATCCGCTCTAGACCCATGTCGGCAGTCGACCTGGTTGGTCGCCAGGGTGAACTCGCGCCCGGTGGTCCGATGGCGATCTTGGATTCACCATGCTCAAACATCTCCAGCATTGCCTGTGCCATGACATGAGCTGCCGAGTGCCGGATTTGGTATTGTTCTGAATCCTCATAGCGCTCTTTTTTTATTTTTGCCATCCTCTTCCTTATTAGAAAAACCCGAAAGGTTTTCTTTTTATTTTTGTAGTTCCTGAAACGAGAGGATATCTGCTGCTTGTCGCTACCGCTTTATCTTAGAAACCTTTCGGGTTTATGATGCTATACATGCGCCTCAATTTCCTCTTGTGCCATAGCGATGAATTTCTCCAATGGCATTGCTCCGAGATCCTCTCCAGATCGCAGCCGCAGTGCCACCTGCCCGGCCTCGACCTCCTTATCGCCGACCACCAGCATGTAAGGGATTTTATTCTTCTGGGCATTGCGGATCTTGGCGTTCATGCGGTCTGAGCCGTCATCCACTTCAGCGCGTACCCCGGCAGCTTTCAGCGTCTTTGCTGCCTCGAAGGCGTAATCCAGGTGGCGGTCTGTGATGGGGATCAGCTCAGCCTGGATCGGGGAAAGCCACACCGGGAAAGCTCCGGCGTAATGCTCGATCAGCACCCCCATGAAGCGCTCCATGGAACCCATCAAGGCACGGTGCACCATGTATGGTCGGTGTTCCTTGCCGTCCTCACCGATATAGGTCATGTCGAAGCGTTCAGGCAGGATGAAGTCGAACTGGATGGTGCTCAATTGCCACTCGCGGCCCAGCGCGTCGGTGATCTTGATATCGATCTTCGGCCCGTAGAACACCGCTTCGCCCTCGTCAACTTCATAGGGCACTCCAGCCCGTTCCAATGCCTGCCGCAGGGCCTCTGTGGGAGCTTCCCAGTCTTCGGGTGTTCCAGCATACTTTTCCGGGTTGCGGGTTGATAGGTATGCCTGGAAATCGCTGAACCCGAACGCTCTAAGCACGCGCAGGCTGAAATCGAGCACAAAATCGATCTCTTCCGGCATCTGGTCCGGGCGGCAGAAGTGGTGGGCGTCGTCCTGGGTGAAGCCGCGCACCCGCAGCAGCCCATGCAGGACCCCGCTGCGCTCGTAGCGGTAGACCGTACCCCATTCTGCATAACGCAGGGGCAGCTCGCGGTAGGAGCGGATCTTATCTTTGTAGATTTGAACATGGAAAGGACAGTTCATCGGCTTGAGGTAGTATTCCTGTCCCTCGATATCCAGGGGGGAATACATGGCATCCTTATACCAGTCCAGGTGACCGCTGGTTTCCCACAGGGTTGCTTTGCCGATATGGGGCGAATAGACGAAATCGTAGCCGCCTAATTCATGCTGGCGACGGGCGTAATCTTCAGCAATTTTCCGGATCAACCCGCCTTTCGGATGCCAGAGAATTAAACCCGCACCTACTTCCTCGCTTGTGCTGAACAGGTCCAGCTCCCGTCCCAACTTGCGGTGATCTCGTCTCTTTGCCTCTTCCAGCTTCCACAGGTATTCCTTTAACTGTTCCTTGGTTTTCCAGGCGGTACCGTAGATGCGTTGGAGCTGGGGCCTATTCTCGTCGCCGCGCCAGTACGCCCCAGCGACATTGAGCAGCTTGATGGCGGATGGGTTGATCTTTCCGGTATCCTCTACATGCGGCCCTCGACAGAGGTCTGTGAAATCATTGTGGGAATAGAAGGAAATTTCCGGTTTTTCCTCCAGCGGTTCTCCATATTCATCATAACCGCCAGCTTCCAGCCCTTCGATCAGCTCGATCTTGTAAGGTTGGTCTTTGTAGACCTCCTTGGCTTTTTCCGCACTGACGAAGGTCTTCTCGAAAGGGTACTTCCCGGCGATGATTTGTCGCATCCGTTTTTCGATTGCTTCCAGGTCTTCTGGGGTCAGGTGCCGCGGTAAATCGAAATCATAATAAAAACCGTTTTCGATCGGGGGGCCGATCGCAATCTTAGCCTCCCCCGGCTCGAACATCTCCATCACTGCCTGCGCCATGATATGGGCTGCGGAGTGGCGGATGCGGTAAAGTTCAGATTCCTCGTATTTTTCGTCTACTTTTTTAGCCATTTTGTTTTCTCCTGTTAAACAAAAAAATCGCGCCGATCCAGGGCGCGAGTTTCACTCACACGGTTCCACCCGGACTTGTCCTCCTTGAAGGTTTAGATTCCAAAGAAGGACATCTCCTTGGAGCCTGTAACGGGGCTAACCGATCGGCTTAGTAGGTGACAGGCTTCTGATCTCCTGTCCCGTTCAGCTTCTCGCTCGCGGGGGGTTTTCTCCGGATATACCTGGCAGCGACTCTCAGCCGGTGGTCGCAGCTTTCTGTCAGGAGTAGGTCCGGTTACTCGTCCCGGTCGTTGCGTTCGATATGATCTTGTTCTTATTATAAATAGCATTAGGTGGATGTCAAGCATTTTTTTGTTATTTTGACAATTTTTATCGAAAAATTAATATTCCATCCTGATCCTGGTACCCTGTCAAACACCATACTTTTGATTGTCATGCTGAATGGAGCAAAGCGGAATGAAGCATCTCTACCTTGGA
>CAZTJD010000203.1:0-4188 GCA_964613985.1 uncultured Anaerolineales bacterium | reverse complement strand
TTCAAATGCGAAGTCCATTCTTTTCTTAAATAATCCTTCCCTTAATATGTTCTCTTTACCTCCTGGATAACCCTAACCAGGAGGTTTTTTATCCCTATTTCTATCAAATAAATTTGGTCACAATGAAGAAGCGCATTATAATGAGCTATGAAACATAATGCTAAACTCTGATATTTTAATCCTATTGAGTTTGGTCCGTTATGCCGATGCAGACAAAGCGTCTCGCACTTGGATGTAGGGAGTCATCATTGGTGTTCACTCCTTTTAATAAGACATCCTTTAGCAGGAGATTTGATAGCACATTGGTAAAAAAATATTCAATGGTCAACGTAGCCTGATTATAGATCGACGAATACTATAGGAGGTAAAAATGTCTCACCCCAGAACTGTCCGCGCTCCTCGCGGTACAAAATTAACCTGCAAATCGTGGCTTACAGAAGCACCTTACCGCATGATTCAAAACAATCTTGATCCTGATGTAGCTGAACGACCTGATGACCTGGTCGTCTATGGTGGACGCGGCCAGGCTGCCCGTAACTGGGAGTCCTTTGATGTAATCTTAGATACCCTGCGGAACTTGGAGGAAGATGAAACCCTGCTCGTCCAATCCGGTAAACCGGTTGCCGTTTTCAAAACCCATCTCGACGCTCCACGAGTCCTTATTGCTAACTCTAACCTGGTTCCACATTGGGCGACACAAGAGCATTTTGATGAACTGGCAGCTAAGGGCTTGATCATGTATGGTCAAATGACTGCAGGTTCCTGGATTTATATTGGTACACAAGGTATTCTACAGGGGACCTATGAGACCTTTGGCGCTTTGGCAAGGAAGCGGGGGTGGCAATCTCTGAAGGGAAAATTCTGCCTGACTGCTGGTCTGGGGGGTATGGGTGGAGCCCAACCTCTCGCAATCACCATGAACGAAGGTGTTGGTCTGATTGTGGAAGTCGACCCGGATCATGCCGAACGTCGGCGAACCATTGGCTATGTCGATCAGGTTGTCGACCACCTTGAAGAGGCTATGACCTTGGTCGAAGAAGCCGTTAAGGCGGAAATACCTCGTTCAATTGGTTTGATTGGCAATGCAACCGATATATATTCAGAACTGGCGTTTCGTGGTGTTATTCCAGACGTAGTCACCGACCAGACGCCTGCACATGAAGCCTTAATGTATGTTCCAACCGGCTTGAGCGTCACCGCCGCAGAGAAATTACGACGCCAGAACCCAAATGAATACCGGGATCGAGCCATGGCATCCATGGCAAAACATGTGGAAGCTATGCTCGAATTTCAGCAAAAGGGTGCCGAAGTTTTTGATTACGGGAACAATCTCCGGCAACAAGCATTCAACTATGGTGTATCCAACGCCTTTGATTTTCCTGGATTCGTCCCTGCTTATATCCGACCATTATTTTGCGAAGGAAAAGGTCCTTTCCGTTGGGTCGCACTCTCTGGAGAAGCTGAAGATATCTATCGCACCGATGAAGTTATAATGGAACTCTTTCCTAAGGATGAACACCTCCACCGCTGGTTAAAGATGGCTCGTGAACGTGTACCTTTCCAGGGTCTTCCCTCTAGAATCTGCTGGTTGGGCTACGGAGAACGAGTACAAGCTGGTCTTGCATTTAATAACCTGGTTGGTGAAGGGATCGTCAAGGCACCGATTGTCATCGGTCGAGATCACCTTGATGCTGGCTCTGTTGCATCGCCGAACCGTGAAACTGAGGGTATGAAAGATGGCACCGATGCTGTTTCCGATTGGGCAATTCTAAACGCTTTGATTAATGCCGTAGGTGGAGCTACCTGGGTTTCTTTCCATCATGGAGGTGGTGTTGGTATTGGTTATAGCCAACATGCCGGTCAGGTAATCGTCGCTGATGGTACTGAGGCCGCTGCCATTCGGCTTGAGCGTGTTCTGACCACAGATCCAGGCTTGGGTATAGTGCGACATGCCGATGCTGGTTACCAACAAGCGATTGATGCAGCAAAACGACATGGAATCAAGATGCCAATGCTCAAGTAGTTTGGACAGCTTTGGCTTTAATTTCCTAAATCACCTTCCATCATCCGCACTCCCTAAAGGATATAGATGTCATTAGATTATCAACAAGTGAAACGGCAAATAACCGAAATGGGCGAGAGTGCCATCCAGCGATCGCGTTTGCTAGCAAGCAAATTCCAGGACGCGATGGTTGTTCTTCAAACATATGCCACTGATTTAGGGGGTCTACAGAAAAAAGTGGACCTTGCCATCCTTCAGAATGAAAAACTACGCTGTGCTTTACCAGGGAACAACCTTTAGATTTTCAGGGTCATCAGCCACTGATGCCTGAGAAGATCACTATCCTGGCAGCGGATGGTTCCCAAATCAACCCAAATCGATATACGCCGATTGACTTTTGCCTTATCAATGTAGGTGCAGTGCAAATGACCTGCGGCGCATCCGATCCACCAACCACCAGGATACAAACAAAAATAATGTTTGAAGATCAGCTGTTTACCACTAACAGCAGACTCACCGAAAGGTTAGTGGCTTTGATACGAGACCTAAGCGAGCGAGAACTCCTGGCGAATATGGTGGAGGAGTTCCAACCCCCCATAATCACCCTGACTGATGGCCCTTTAGAACTTTGGATTGGTCGCGAGGGTAATATCGATGCCCAGACTTACGAAAAAAGTTTCCAACCATACCTGAATGCACTAATAAAATTAGCTCACCATGGAGCATCAACAGCAGGATATATTGATAAACCTCGGGGAGATTTGGTAGTCCGATTGTTAGAAATTGCAATGCTTCCTGATGAACAGATGGATCGGGCAGGTTCTACTCATCGTCCATTCTTAGGCGTAACGGATATTAATTTGTTTGAAAACTTTCTTGAACCTTGTCAGCGCTCGGCAATCTTTGGCATCCAGTCCCACACTTTGCATAAATATCCAGCTGATCTTGCTTTGCATTTTTTCTACCTTAATGTTAGTCAGGATGAGCATCGCCCTTATATTGTCCGGGTAGAAATCCCGACCTGGGTAACAAAGGAAGAACAGATTGTAAATGAACTCCATGCTGTACTTATTCACCAATGCCAGATTATGGGAATTCGAACCTATCCGTATCTGCTCCACCGGTCTCACGAAGTCGCCCTGGTAACCCAAGAGGAGAAAACACAAGTGGAAAATATGATCGCCCTAGAAATGAGTCGGAGAGGTTTCTTCAATGTAAATCATTCTCATAAACAGGCTGTAAAAGATCTTCCAGGAAGGACAAGGATGTGATATGGCTGATTTGCTGGTACGCTTGTTTTCCCTGCCAGACGCTTCAAGCTATCAACCAAATCTTGAAGCAGAAGGCATCTTTATCCGTCGCGCACATCCAGCAGAATTGGATGTGATCATTCCCTGGGTTCGCTATCATTTCAAGGAAAAATGGGCTGCAGAATGCAAGGGTGCAGTAATTAAACAACCAGTGACCTGTTTCATTGCAGCAGAGATACAACCGTTGCCAGAAGCAGGTAATGACCCCTATAATCTTCCCTCGGAAAAGCTGGTCGGTTTTGCCTGTTATGACACGGTCGCAATTGGCATGTTCGGTCCAGAAGGAGTCCATCCGGATTATCGGGGTCGAGGAATCGGCAAAGCTCTGCTGCTAACTTGTTTGTACGCCATGGCAGATTTCGGCTATGCTTACGCAATCATCGGCTGGGCTGGACCTATAGATTTTTACAAGAAATCAGTTGGGGCAACCATCATCAAGGATTCGGAACCAGGCATTTTTCGTGGTCAGCTGTATGGATAACTTGAAGGATAGTAACTATGGTTGAAAAAATCTTAATTGGACGCTTGCTGCGAGCCGGGACAACTGGTTTGGTCGTAGGCTGCCAAGTTTCTCAACTCGAAATACCTCTATTTGGCAGTTTAGTTCGAGCGCCCATAGGCAGCGAAGACAACCAAGTTTTTGGGATGATCCATAATATCCACATTGACGACGATGGGTTAGTTCGCCAGCTGGTCACTGCTGAAAATGTTGATGAAGCCATCATTGCTGACAATCGCATAAACCGCAATGTCCCCATCGAGATGAGCGTGGTAACCCTCGGCTATCAACAAGGTGGTCGGATCTTCCACCTACTTCCGCCTCGCCCGCCCCTGAGCCTGGACGTTATCTACCTGTGCAGCCCAAGGGAGATTCGC
>CAZTJD010000202.1:3173-4297 GCA_964613985.1 uncultured Anaerolineales bacterium | reverse complement strand
ACGCAGCCGGTAGTGAAGGAATACATGAAGGATCCATACAATGCAGACGTGTGGAAGAGCTTGCCTACTAAATATCGTGATATGCTCACTACTGCTTACGGTGGAGGAGCGGGAGGAGCGGGAGGAGCTGGTGCGACTACTACTCCTGCTGGAGCTGGAGCTGGCGCAACCACAAGCATACCTGGTGTTACTCCTGGTCCTTGGGCTGGTGGGTTTATTCCAGACAGTCGAACCTTCCAGGATTACATGAGTCTAACTGGAACTGGAGTACAAAGTCCTCTGGATGATTACCGTTTGGCAGGGCAGGCTTATTTAGGGAAGACACTTGGAGAATTACAGACAGCAGTACCTAATCAAACAATCCTTCCCACCCTCACACCTGAACAACTACAAGCATTACAAGCAGCAGGAATGGACCCAGTAGCTATACAGAATTATATTGCTGCACAAGCACAAGGCGGTTCTATTTATATACCTCCTAATGCAGTAGGGAATATTCCAACCACAATACCTGATCTAACTCCCGAACAATTGAAGGCGTTGAAGGATATGGGAATACAGCCTGACGCTTGGCAACAGTACCAGACACAATTACAAACGCTTCAATATAATCCCGCTCCTGTGTGGAAAGACCCCACTTATCACGTAGGTCCAAACCTTCAGAACCTTCTAGGGACTGGTGGATATTGGGGTGCTCCGAAACAACCAACCGCTGCTACTCCTGCTGCTGGTGCTCCAACCAACGCTCCCCTCACTCCTGAGCAACTCCAAAACGCTTTCAATATGATGACTGCTGGTGGAGCAGGTAGCGCAGGTAGCGTATCTCCTCTTCTCCAAACTGACACATCTTTTGGCGCTCAATCTCAATCCGTAGTGGATAATGTTACTCAAATATCACAGAAATATGGATTGGAAGGAATGACGAGAGATGAAATATTCGATGTGATGAACAGTCAAATGACTTCTGAAGAATGGGCGTGGATGGACGCTTATCTAGCCATATTCTACAGCGAATAAATATTATGACAACTTATATACCACCCACCGAAGAAGAACAGCTCCAGGAACAACTAGACTTAGCAAAGACGCTACCTGGAGTTGATACGGCTGCTCCTGCTACGCCA
>CAZTJD010000202.1:0-3073 GCA_964613985.1 uncultured Anaerolineales bacterium | reverse complement strand
GCTCCTGCTACGCCACTAGCTCCTGAGGAACCACAATACGATTTAGAGAAGATGGCAGATCAGTTCTTTGCTCTCCAGACACAACAGCAAGTACAGGATATGGCTCCCGACTACACCCCTACGCTCACGCAACAGCAAGCAGCGGAGCAGGCAAGTGGGTATGAAGAACTGGGACTTGTCCAGAGAATGCTATACAAAGCTCTCCCCGCAGTGGGGCAGGCAGTGGATTGGGCGAAAAAAACATCTGAGGGGAAGTGGTGGCAGCCTGTAGTAGAAGGGGGGATGAAGGTGTTGAACCTTCTTGATGTTGGAGCAGAAGGAGTGGAGAGAACGCTTGGTCTTGCCACACTTTTTGATGCTGCTCTCGATACTAACAATGATTATACGATGGAAGAGTTCAAGGCTAATCTCTCGAATGCCTGGTATGCTGGTTCTCTTTATGGAGATACTGTCAATCTTCCCAAATTCATCACAGAAGAATATGAGATGGTGAATCCATGGACTGGCAAGACTATGACTGCATATAATGTAACTGGTTTGAGTATTCCTGGGAAGCAGGAAGGAATTGAAGAGCAGATGGCTCTTATTGCCACCCAGAGGCGCATCGCTGAACTTGTGAACGCGGGGATGGACAGGGGGGATGCTCTTGTGCAGGCGCATGATGAGTACATCAACTCTCTTCCAGAAGCACTCCAGTTCCAGGCTCAGCTAAACGATATGCTCCTCCATGTGTTTGTTGATCCTATCAATGTTATTCTTCCTAAACTAAAACCTGTAGAGTTAGCTCACGCTAAGAGAGCAACAATATTAGGGTCAACTGCTGCCGAGACGTTTGCTGAATTAGGACCTTGGGATAAAACAATTATAAAGATGACAGGTGGACTTCCTGAGACGTTGGGAGATGTGTCGAATTTATCTAAGATCAATCCGTTAGCAGTAACGCCTCAAAGCAAGGCGATGGAACTAATTACTGTTGCACAAGACCGCCTTGGTTCTTACTTCCTCGCCCACGCCGATGATCCTTACGAGATACATAAACTGATGAAAATGGTACAGGAAGGCGTAGTTGGACCCGAACTTGGTCACGCCATTACTGCTCTTGAAGGTAAAACCCTCCAGGCTGCTTTAGACTTGGTTGGCAAACAAGCTGATGAATTGATTGGAACATGGGATATGTTGAACAAGGGAGGACATCTTGATTTTATTGACGAGGCTGCGGAACTATTAGGCAAGACACCCGATAATATTGTGGGTAGATTGGGCGATGATGTATTGAAGCCTATTATATTGAAAGAACTCCAGGCTGCTGGGATGGACTTGGCACCAAGAACTAAGATTATTAATGAGATTGGCAAGTTCGGAGATAACATTCCCTACACTAAAGAACTATTCAAGCACTACCTGACACAAGCAGTGGGGGAAGTTGTTGCCAAACAGACTATCCTCCAATTTGGATTACATGAACAGGGATTGATATTGAAGGCATCTGCCGCTCTGAAGTCTGGTGAGACGCTTGCCTTCCTACGCGCTAACATGGGATTTGCAGTAAAGAACTTCATCAACAACGAGTTCACCATGATTGCAAGGGACGCATTCAGTTTAGCTACCGATGCTGATATTGTAAAGCTGATCGATATGATTGGATTTGAGCCTACTCGCATGGCTCAGGCATTTACGCAGGCTGGTGCATCAGCCCTTGAGGGAGTGGCGGAAGGAGCAGGGAAGGGAGAGGCATTGATTGCCAAGGCATTGCGAGGAGATCCCAAGGGATTGAGCAAGTTTGCAGATAATATAAATGATTTCTTCCGCAATCTCTCTTGGGGACCTGAAGCTAAGTTAGGAATGGACCAGGTGAAGGTATTGGACTTCGGTTCATGGGCTTCTAAAGCGGAGAAGTCCGCCTCCCGCCGTTCCTTTTATCACGGTTATAACAAGGGCTGGGAGATGTTCTGGCAACCTAATAAAGCCTTCACCAATGCTTTCGATGCTCTGAAGGGAAGTGGGTTATCAGATGACGTGATAAGACAAGTCCAGGATGTTGTGAAGGCGTCCCGCAAACCAGGAGACTTCGATGCTCTAAGAAGCGGGAAGATATTGGGGCGAGAGATTATTTCAGATGTGGAGCAGAAGATTGGCAAGCAGTTCTCCAGCTTCATGACGCCCACAGAAGTTGCCTCCCTTGAACAAAAACTAACTGATGCAATCCCTAAAGGGCCTCGAGCAATCAGATCAGCTATTGAGGATATAAAAGCAAATGCGCTAAAAGGGTTTGCGGATGATGCTGTAAATAACGCTGGTGCTATTGCTGCCCGCACCAAGTTCTACACTGAGTTCGGTGGCGCTCCTGGGTTGGCAATCTCTTACGGGGATATATTTGATGACATTGCTAACACTCGTATTATGTATGACCAGATGATGAGTAAAACATATCAGCCTAATAAACTATTCGCAGATGTTTATTGGGAGAAGAAGTTTAAAGAAGCAACTGATTACTTCGATCATGGGTGGGGAAGAGTAGATGAAGCACTTACTGGAGCAAAGCAGGGGGCTGGTAATTGGTTCCCGAATGATATAAAGACTGGATTTGGAGAAGTGAAGAAGGGATGGAATAAGTTCTTCAATGACAGACACAAACGCTATCGAGAGTTTTTCAAACTGCCTGAGGGGAAGAAAACACAAGAAGCGTGGGAAGCTTTGCGGGCAATCAATAAAACCGAATATAAAGCGATGATTACCGCCGAGGATGCCATATTTGCAAACATGGATGATATAGTCTACAACATGCTATTGAAGAATGACGTGGACGCTGCTTCTGCCTTCAAGGTGTGGAGAGATAAATCACGCGCCTTGTGGACCTCGGATCAGAATGACACTATTTCTTTCTTTGACTTGATAGATAGGGTGGCACCAGAACAACATATCGGTGCCTATAACAAATATTACCAGAAGAAATTCGACAACCTGAAAGCAATCTGGGAAGAGCAGAGGAAGGGACTTGCCGCAATCGCTAAGAGAGATGCCGTTCTCCCCGACATAGACAAGTACCGCCCCACAGATTTGACATTCCCCACGA
>CAZTJD010000201.1:0-4408 GCA_964613985.1 uncultured Anaerolineales bacterium | reverse complement strand
GAATCAAACTAAAAAGACTTTACCCATCTATTTCAGGTTGACTTAGTACTAGTCTGTTGGTTCGTTTGGGTAATATCATCCAAGGAAGATATACCTGATTTATCGATTGGTATATCATTGTCTCAGCAATCACATATAGAATTAAAAACGGATTCTCTATTAACTCAGGGAAACTGTAAACAAGGTACAACTTGTTGTAAATATAATCGATACAATACTAAAGTACGAATAAACTGAGGACCTGAACCTTGCAGATGTATTTGAAAGATTTCCACATTTCCTTACCCTGTCCCCTCCGCTGAACAATAACAGTCATCTCCGCTAAACCTGTCAACACAAAGTAGAAATGTCCTGTTTTCGCTAAACCTTGCCAACTTTGTCATGTTCGATTAAACTGTATTGTGAATAAAAAGGTACCATGAATGAGTGAAGCCAGAGAAGCAGCACTTAATAAGGCACTAGATGATATCGCCAAACGATATGGCGAGGGGACGGTAATGCGCCTTGGGGAAGCGCATCACTTACGAGTCGCCGTTATCCCAACCGGCTCTTTATCCCTGGATATTGCCCTTGGTGTGGGTGGTATTCCGCGCGGCCGGGTTACAGAAATTTTTGGTCCTGAATCTTCCGGCAAGACTACGATTGCCCAGCATATCGTTGCTGAAAGCCAGGCGCTTGGGGGGACCGCAGCTTTCGTAGACATGGAACATGCCCTCGACCCGGTATATGCAGAAGCTTGTGGGGTGGATGTAAATAATCTGCTGATTTCCCAACCGGACACCGGTGAGCAAGCATTGGAAATCACAGAGGCATTGGTTCGTTCTGGTGCAGTCGATCTGGTTGTGATTGATTCAGTTGCCGCATTAGTTCCTCGAGCTGAAATCGAAGGACATATGGGCTTGATGGCTCGCTTGATGTCCCAGGCACTCCGTAAGCTATCCGGTGCAATTAAACAGACCAATACCTCCGTCATCTTTACCAACCAGCTCAGACAGAAGATCGGTGTCGTCTACGGAAACCCAGAGACCACGACCGGCGGCAACGCCTTGAAATTCTACGCCTCCGTTCGACTTGATGTGCGCCGAATACAATCTATCAAGGTTGGTTCTGATGTCATCGGCAACCGTACTCGCGTACGGGTGGTGAAGAACAAAGTTGCAGCCCCTTTTAGACAAGCAGAATTTGACATCATGTATGCCGAAGGTATTTCTAAAGTTGGCGACATTCTTGATCTGGCAACGGAACTGGATATCATTGAAAAACGAGGTTCCTATTACTCTTATGGTGACCTGCGGTTAGCACAAGGGCGTGAAAACGCCAAAGAATATTTACGTGAGAATATGGACATAACTGGAGAGATCGAAGCAATCATCCGTAAGGAATTGCTACCTCCACCTGTTATGCCACTTGAATAACCTTAAATGAGTTATTTTTACGTACCTTTTAAGCATCCTCATCGAGCAAAAATCACTGGATGCAATATTGCACTTTGACACCCGCACTTTGATCGGAAGATGTTCGAAGGTTGAGGAATCAGCAAGTCAGGAGGCGAGCAGAAGAGACCGCATCCTTGATAAGAAAGAAGCCTCAACACTGTAAGTTGTGCTGCGTATTCATCATTTTTTTACTTTCGCAGCCACGGTTACCTATAGAATTCTCAGGCATATTCGACCTGACCTGGTCGATGGTTTTGTATGGAAAAAATCGGAGTCGCTGTTAACAGTATGTGTACGATAGAGTTCTTTTACCTTGAATTTTTGCGACGCCCTGATAAAACAGTTATGATTTGGTGAAATTATCGTAAATTAAATTCGCCTGACGTTTTGCATACATTTCTGAGATTGGGAATTTCTATTAAGCCGTGGTCTGCACTTGCTGGATCACGGCTTTTTGTTTGGATATGACGAGAAAAATAACTGCCCTCAAAGTTCAAAAGCGGAATCCTCAGCGGGTAAATGTTTACCTGGATGGGGAATTTGCTTTTGGATTATCTCGGATTACTGCGGCCTTGTTGGAAATCGGCAAGATCTTGGATGAGGAAAAAATCCGGGAACTTCAGCATGCGGATGAAGACGAAGTTGCATACCAAATCGCCTTGAATTTTCTTAGTTATCGTCCCCGGTCAGAAGACGAGGTGGTAAACAATTTAAAGAAGCATGGTTTTTCTGAAGAAGTAGTAAGTAAGGTGATTGACCGCCTGGATCGACTGGGACTGGTGGATGATCGTGCCTTTGCGAAGACCTGGGTTGAAAATCGATCTGAATTCAGGCCTCGTGGTCGTAGGGCACTCAGAACGGAATTACGTCAGAAAGGAATCGCCGACGAATTGATCGACTTGGTCCTTGAGCCAGTTGATGAGGTAGCGCTTGCTTACCGTGCAGCGATCAAACAATCTCGAAAATACCGTCGCCTGGATTGGGACAATTACCGTCAGAAAATGATCGCCTTCCTGGCACGTCGCGGATTTAATTATGGCACTGCTGCGGAGGTTGTTGAAGAAGTCTGGTCGGAGAATCAAACCGATCAGGAACCTTCATGCTAACATCTTTTTTAAGTTGGAATAATTAATTATCTTTGTAGGTTTATAGATTTCAAAGGTGTGTTCAGATGGTAGTCAGTTTAGTTCAACTTTTGACGATCGAAGGGAACACACTAAGCGCCAGGGTACACCCATTGAAGAATGACAGGTCTGAATGAGATCAGGGTACCCACTTTATTGATATTGAAATGAGGCATGAAAATGACACCAATACAACAAATCTTAATCATCCTGGTTACTTTAGCATTAGGGACCATAATTGGTTTCTTGCTGAAGAATTACCAGGTACGACAAACAGATCAGAAGTATCGTACCGAGGGGGAGCGGATCCTGGCTGAATCTCAGGAGGCAGCCCGTGAGATCGAACTTAAAGCCCAGGCTGACGCGCTTCAAATCCGTCAGGGAGCTGAAGAAGAGGTTGACCAGCGACGGCAGGAACTCTCCCGCCACGAAGATAGGTTGCAGGAGCGCAGGGACAAGCTGGATCAAAGAGCTGAAAAGTTAGAGCATCGAGAACAATCACTGAATAAAAGGCAGAGTTCCATCGACAGGCGCTCGAATGAGATCGAGAAACTTTATGAGCAGGAAATGGATGAACTACAACGGATATCGGGAATGACTACGGATCAAGCCCGAGAGACATTACTGCAGAAGGTAGAAAAAGACACTCGCGACGATATGGCTAGAACCATCCGCCAGATTGAGTATGAGGCTCAGGAAGAAGGGGAGAAGAAAGCTCGCAAGCTGATCGCCGATGCCATCCAACGGGTTGCTTCAGAGCACGTCAGCGAAGTGACCAGTTCGAATGTCCCTCTTCCTTCTGATGAAATGAAAGGACGCATCATCGGTCGCAGCGGGCGTAATATCCACGCTTTTGAACAGGCAGCTGGAGTAGACATCATTGTAGATGACACCCCAGAAGCGGTGACTATTTCTAGTTTTGATCCCGTTCGGCGAGAGGTTGCCAGGCGATCAATGGAAAAATTGATCCTGGATGGTCGCATCCACCCTGCGCATATCGAAAAGATTGTTGCCAAAGAACGCAAAGAGGTAGACCACATCGTCGCCGAAGCCGGGGAGCAAGCGGCTTATGACGCCGGCGTACCAGGTCTGCATCGTGAGGTAACCAAGGTATTAGGGCGCTTGAAGTTTCGAACTTCCTATGGACAAAACCAGCTCGCCCATGCCGTGGAAACAGCAAAGCTGGCTTCCGTTATTGCCGCGGAGCTTGGCGCAGATGTCGAAGTTGCCAAGACGGGTGCCTTGCTCCATGACCTGGGGAAGGCGATGGACCATAATGTAGAGGGCACCCATGCCCAAATCGGGGCGGATTTTGCTAAGCGGTATGGCGTGAATCCAAAGGTAATCAACGCCATCGCCTCCCACCACCACGAAATTGAACAGGAAAGTGTAGAAGCGGTAATTGTGGAAGCCGCAGATGCCATCTCGGGAGCGCGCCCTGGGGCGCGCCGGGAAAGCCTTGACCAATTCTTGAAACGAGTTCGCTCCCTAGAGGAGGTTGCCAACTCCTATAAAGGGGTTAAGCAATCGTATGCCCTCCAGGCTGGTCGCGAAGTGCGCATCTTTGTTAAACCTGACGATATCGACGACCTGGCCTCCGTTCAGCTGGCGCGCGATATCTCCAAGCAGATCGAGGAGACCATGCAGTATCCTGGCCAGATCAAGGTCACGGTAATACGAGAGACGCGCGCTGTTGATTATGCCAAGTGATCGTGTATATTTTTGAGCAAGCTAGTGGACTGTCAAAGATGAAGATTTTGAATGATTCGATTAATATAGAGAGGCGGTTTTAGCAATTCCAAGGTAGAGATGCTTCATTCCGCTTTGCTCCATTCAGCATGACATTCA
>CAZTJD010000200.1:0-4481 GCA_964613985.1 uncultured Anaerolineales bacterium | reverse complement strand
TCGACCCTCATCATTCTCTCTCCTGATAAAAGCCTCTACCGCTTTCCAAACGACAAAACTTTCCTTTCTGACCCAATCAATAAGCTCAGCAGGATCCTTCATTAATAACTTCACCCGCTGCGCGATAGGGATTTCATGACACTTGCTAAAAACAAACAGGTCCGGCGCCTCTTCCGGGCTAAGAACATTTTCCAGCACTGCACCGAGGGTATCCGTTGAAACAACACTCACAGCACTTTTCTGCCGAATCTCACTGGAGATTATCGATTTTCCAACTCTTGGAGGACCGCCTAAAAGAAAAATCATTATTAGAATATTCGTCTTAACCAGTTTATAAGTAGTTTAGAGCCCGGCGATTTAGAATAAAGCAGTCCTTTACCCAATCGGAGGCGTAATAAATCGCGCCACTTCCTCTGGGGTGAAAGATCCGTCCCTTCCGTGAAGGGTTGGGTTGCTCTCAATGCTTTTCACGCAATCCGTTTGT
Organism: uncultured Anaerolineales bacterium; assembly: GCA_964613985.1. Taxonomy (GTDB): domain Bacteria; phylum Chloroflexota; class Anaerolineae; order Anaerolineales; family UBA11858; genus CAZTJD01. The sequence continues at coordinate 3,997 of CAZTJD010000200.1, read as the reverse complement.
GGGTTGGTCTTCAGTTATCTAAGAACCGGACAAATTCCCACCACTCTTCCGAGTGCTTTTGCTGTATCTCGACACGCAGTTACCCTCCACTGCGAACGCTACTGCTAACCTTGTCCCATATCGCTTGATCCTGTGGGAGGACAGCGTCCACCTCCGTGCCGTCGTCCAACTCTACCTCGATGTACATCTGCACCATTCCACTGCGCAGAGGCTGGAACGCCCCGATGATTTTTCCTTGTGCGGTCTTGTTGCCGCATGCTGATAACAGTATGGCGCTGGCGATGATAATAACCAGGAGCACAATCCTCACCGGTTGTTGGCGGGTCCTCAAGCCTGGCCTGGTTTGGCAACCCTGACCCCTATCGGTTTCAGGTAATCGAGCTGGATTTCTTTTACTGTTCATGTCATTGACCTCCTCAATCTAGCACTCATACGACCCGTCTTCAGTGACAACTGGAAACTCCTCAAAATCTCGGCACTTCATTAAGCCGCCCAACGGAATCAATTTATTGATATTCTACAGTAATTTCATCCAAGGGATCAATATCCAAACAAAACCTGGATATATTTTGATTTCAAGATTATTTTACCAGCTACATCCAGCCTGGAATACCTGTGGCCCAACGGGTTACGGGACCCGTTACAGAAAATGCTTAAAAACGCAACGAGTTCATCAGTAGGCTACATGTTGTGTTCGGCTACCTATAGGTAGTGTAACTGAACGGGCTAATATGGTTCGTTGCCAGTCCCCTTCTAACGGTATCGCGTGAGTCTCGTGCTGAATACCAGTTCAACACTCCTAAGGTGCGCAGCGTATTCCACCGACGCGGTTTGCCCACACCGTCGTCAATCACGAACGGAATCTTTCCGGGGTAGCGGGTTTCGAGCGCTCAGCGGTCATCACTGTTGCGCCTGGACGCGACCAAATCAATTAGTCGAGCCATTCAGCACCTCGCAGTTCCAGCCGCTGTCGGATAACTGCTCACGGAGTAGATGGTTGATGATGCTCTTCGCCCAAAGATTCGCTAAACTTTCAATGGGGTCAGGTTGGGAATTATTTTCTTTCTAATTTTAAAGACGCAAGAAATTCAGTTACAATGCCTGGAACCCTGCAGAAAGGAGGTTAAAAACCACAACAATTACGAAAGTCGTCATAATGAATATGCCTATACTCTTCCATAATCCAAGTTTTTCAACGGTGCTAAACGCAACCATCATAGCGTAAAATTGATAAAGATTTACTCCTATGAACAATATAAAAGCGATCATTTGAACGATGATGCCTGTATGTGAAGAAGTGAATTCACGGGTTGAAGGAAAAAGCATAGGGAGCCGTATTACGATACCAGCCAGGAGGATAAAAGGCATCAACATAACCCCCCAACAATAAACAAGTTGATTATAGATCCCTGTACCACCGAAAAGATTAGCAACACCATGTAAAATGGCTGCATTGATTAACAGGACGACCACCGCGAATAATGGCGCAACAATCCCACCAACTAATAAAATAATATTACCGTTTCTTTGTCCAAAATTATCCGCTGCTACTCCAGAAATAAGGTATCGCTGAGGGCCAACAAACCAAGCTATGAGAGTTACTACGGCCATCCAAATGACACCCCACTTAATACCGGTTTTCTGATCATTAATAATTCTATTAAATGTCCCGGTCGTTGGATGCAGTATGGATAGACGCCAGATTTCAATCCAATTTAAGGATAATTGAGCCAGATCATCTTTGGATTCAAGGGTTTGTTTTTCATCTTCCATCGTGATTAAACCTTTCAGGTATGCCTTTCAGGTTCGCCTCTCAGGTACGCCTTTCAGATTCGTTTATCCTGGATTTGAGTTTATCATTCCAACCGTAGTTAAGCGAGATATGCATTGCAGAAATTCCTTGTCTGGGAAGATATACCCAGAAAACGAAGTTGTTAAATTCTTATTACTACTCCAGGTACTTTACCAAAGGAATATCTTGGATAGACTACCTGGTTTCAGTCACTCTTTTCAGCTCAGTTAGGTTTCCGGACAGGCGATGTTGGATAACCAATTTATCTTCGGTCAATTCGTCCAGAGCATATAGATAGGTTATCGAGCCAAAACTTAATCCAGGGGCTGGGTCCCTCAAGTTAATATTTTCAAGTATAGTCAGATTGAGTATCTTGCCCCCTTCAGCCAAGAGATAGGTACCCATTTGTGCCATTGGTCCCTCGTTAGGATTATTGAGAATGATAATACCACTTTGCTCTTTTCCATCGAGTGTCTTCCATTGAGGATTATCCTCAGTATTGAACTCGCGAAACTCCCATATCAGGCCATCTTCTGTCTCCCACTTCCCAATGATCAGTTCCTCATCAGAAGAACCGCACCCTACCAATAGCAGGGATGCGAGGATTAATACCATGACTATTTTTATTAAGGGTCGTTTTGACATCGTACTCGCTCCTTTTTAAGATATCTGCCTAGTCCGTATATCGTTGGTATTTTCAACTTATAAAAAACCATATCCTGTCTCACCAATAAATTTCCCACCTTAATACTATTTCGAGTATTATAGCGTGTTCAAAAAAAGCGTTAACACAGGTCATCGCGAGTAAATCCACAACGGGAAGTGATGATCTATTAAAAGGAGACCAATCCGATCCTTTCACTGCGAACCGCTCTTGTGAAGCAGTCCCCTCCTCGGCGAGAGGAAGATTGCTTCACACCACGATGTTTCGTTCGCAATGACAGCTAAACGAGAACGTGTTCAGCCTTTTCTCGAGAATGACAGTAATTCGAGTATAGCATGGAATATTTTCTAAGCAATGATTATGAGTCACTCTATATAACCCAATGATTGAAATCTGGGGCTGAGAGACAAAGTCCGTTCAAACGGACTAAAAAATCAATATGTGATACTTATAGATCCTTCGCTCAATAGGAGTCGTAACAAATCGCGCCGTTTCCTCTGGGGTGAAAGATCCGTCCCTTGCGTGAAGGATTGGGTTGCCCTCAATGCTTTTCACGCAATCCGTTTGTGGGTTGGTCTTCAGTTATCTAAGAACCGGACAAATTCCCACCACTCTTCCGAGTGCTTTTGCTGTATCTCGACACGCAGTTACCCTCCACTGCGAACGCTACTGCTAACCTTGTCCCATATCGCTTGATCCTGTGGGAGGACAGCGTCCACCTCCGTGCCGTCGTCCAACTCTACCTCGATGTACATCTGCACCATTCCACTGCGCAGAGGCTGGAACGCCCCGATGATTTTTCCTTGTGCGGTCTTGTTGCCGCATGCTGATAACAGTATGGCGCTGGCGATGATAATAACCAGGAGCACAATCCTCACCGGTTGTTGGCGGGTCCTCAAGCCTGGCCTGGTTTGGCAACCCTGACCCCTATCGGTTTCAGGTAATCGAGCTGGATTTCTTTTACTGTTCATGTCATTGACCTCCTCAATCTAGCACTCATACGACCCGTCTTCAGTGACAACTGGAAACTCCTCAAAATCTCGGCACTTCATTAAGCCGCCCAACGGAATCAATTTATTGATATTCTACAGTAATTTCATCCAAGGGATCAATATCCAAACAAAACCTGGATATATTTTGATTTCAAGATTATTTTACCAGCTACATCCAGCCTGGAATACCTGCGGCCCAACGGGTTACGGGACCCGTTGGGGGGTGAGACGAGACGACGCCGCTTTGACGCTACAAGCCTTGTACTACAGAAACTGCTTAAAAACGTAACGAGCCCACTAGTACATTCACTGGTACGTTCGGGCGCGAAGGAATATCGGCATACAGCACCGCAAAGACCTACTCTTCAATCCGGCTGAAGAATTCCCGGTAGAATACGCCAGCCCATGATTATTTAAGTCGCTTGTGTTGTTTCTCCGGCAAGTCGTTGACGTTGCTGATCCAGGCAAGTTGCATATGGGTTCTATTTTCTTTGAACATGGTTGCGGCCTTCCTTTATTGGGTTGGCCTAATTATATTAAACTTTTCCT
>CAZTJD010000199.1:0-4501 GCA_964613985.1 uncultured Anaerolineales bacterium | reverse complement strand
CCTGATTGACTGCGAGCAGAAAGTGATCCCGATCTTTGATTCAATTATGAATCCCGCTGATGAACATCATGCGATGGATGGGTATTTGACCTTCGTCAACGATTTTGTTGAAGATGCAAATTTGGAGTTGTTTGACAGCCATATGGATGCTTTTTCTCACCTAAAAAGGAAATACATTGAGACTGGCAACCAGGTGGCGGCTCCGGCGCGCCTTAACGTGTTCTACGCAGCCCGTCTGATCTATATCGAAAAGTGGTTCAATGACCTTATCGAAAGAGAGATAGAGAAAATCGATTTGGGTGCACATGATGCGAAAATTTTAGCAGACCTGGTTGAAATCTCTGAAAAAGAATGGGTGGACATCAAACATCCTGAAACCTGCAGAGAGGTTTGTGTTTCTGGAGATACTTTGGATTATCTTAATATTCCAAAGCCAGGGCAGGACGCGACGAAATACCTATACAAAATGCGCCTCTCGGAACAGCAACAGAAAATCATCGAAAGCTATAACCAACAATATCTTTCAGATGATGATTCCTATTACTATAATATCCTGGATTTCATTCACCCTCGCAAACATCTGCGGTATGAGTGTATCGAGGTTGAGGCGGTGTGAGGAAGAAGGATATCAGTGAACAGGGATTATGGGGAAATTAATTAGTTGACGAATAGCTAGAGGGTCTCTTTTATCTGTGCGGAAACTGTTTCATTTAACTTGTTGCTGGAGATCTCATGAATAAAAGCAATAGAACTTTAACTGCGACGATAATACTTGGAACAGTCACAGGTGCCGAGATTGGTGTTGCCACGGAGAATATTGCCTTATGGATTGGTGTCGGTATTGCAATCGGGGCGGGTATAGGTGCTTCTTTGAACCGGGGGGAATAATGAAAGCCTGACCGTAATAGCCAGAGGTTCAGAACCAGCGGCGTCCCCGTATCAACAGGTCTTCAACCCAGGCCTCACGGTAAGCATCGGCGAGTATTTCTGTTATGGGGTGCAGCTTTCTTTCAGGTGTCAGAGGTCGTTCCGCCCATATCCGGTTGACCATAAAGGGAGCATCCAGACGCAGATCCTTGGTATCGAAAAGCAAACCAACCTGCGGGTTACGCGCCCGGATATCAGCAAGTTGACTGCGGTCCAAGTTTCCAGCAGATTGGGGGAAGGAAAATGGCACCACTTGCTGCCCGGTGATCGCCTGGATTTTGTTGCAGGATTCCACGATCTCGTATTCAACTTCTTCCCTGGGGATAAAGCCTAGCTTGCGGTGAGAAAGACCGTGAGCGCCAATTGTGAATCCTTCTTTATCCATCTCCCGTACCTGTATGGTGGTCAGGTAGGGTTGGGCGGTGGCTAAATAGTTGGCTGGATCGAAATTGAAAAGGGCTCTCATTTCCTCCAGAACCTCTTCATCCGCTTCTCTGAAGCCTGTTAGCCAGCTTATAAATGCGGCATTATCTTTTAGTGATAAACCAAAATGCTGGTTGATCCGTTTTATGACATCCTGCTGTTGCCCCGAATCCAAGGCGTTGAACCGGGCTACACAGAGGGAGAGTTCGTGGCGGAAATAGAGTGTTTGGTTGTCCAACCAATCGATGGTCAGGAAGATGGTGCAAGGTATATGCATCTCGAGCAGGATCGGGCGGACAAAATGGTAGCATTCTACAAAACCGTCATCAAAAGACAGGTTTACTGCCTTTGGTGGAAGCGGTTTTCTCTTCTCGCAATGGTCCTGCAGCTGGTAATATGTAACAAAAATAAACCTTTCCCGCATGGTTTTCAATGCTTCCTTGAATGCATCTACTGGTACAACCGGGTACAGGTACTGGACATGGTCCATCGCAGCATCTGATACAGCGTGGTAGAAAATGCTGATGAAATCACGCTGGACCCAACGCGGAAAGAAAGAACTGGGTATAAGTCTTGCAGTAAATTGGAGCAGATCGGTTACAAAATGTTTCGGGTTCATTTAATTCTTAGGTTCGGAAGGGGTATTAGAATCATTTTGCGGGCCAGGAGAGCTGGTTAAAGCTTCTATCTAGTCTTTGCTCTCTATGAAAAAGCCATGTCCCCGTCACAAAGGTGCAAGGTAATATCTTTCCATGCTTGCGCCAGGGGGCTGTTTTCTGAGCTGGGGTGACACTGGTAGATGCGATTTTTCTTTTGCAGCAGCAGCCGACCGAGGATAGTCCCCTTCAGCGGACGTGCCACTTCTTCCGGGACCTCAATGGTGACAGCGTCGTTTTCCTGACCTAGGTGTATTGCCAGTGCCAGGATCTGTTTATATTGCCTAGGATCGCGAACAGCGTAATCCAGAGTCTTTAAAGTTATCCCATTTTCTTTTTGGGAGATTTGAAAGAGGACAAACCCGGCGTAGGTCTTCGTTTCTGTCTTCTTTTCCCCTTCCAGGAGTTCAATGGCAATGAATTCATGACGCGACCGGGCATCGCTAAAGTAATAATCTTTGCCTTCGGTGGGGCTGCTGCCTGTCTTCACCACCCAAGGGTAGGTCAGCATCCAGTTAACCACTTTTATACCCCGGAGGAGTTCGACAGCCGCTCGTTTTGTCCCTTGGGGCAGGTCTTGTCGGATCTCATCCACTTGTTGGAATTGGATCTCTTGCAGGACTTTTGCAAAATTCCTGGTAAGCAGGGGATAGAAAAACTGCCTGGTCAGCGGAGAAAGGATCCGGTCGATCGCCCGGGTAGCGCAGTTGGTGGTGCGGACCTCACTGTTGATTTTGAGCAGGTGCAAGATTTTCCGGACCAGTCGCAGTAGCCAGGTCAGAGGGTTTACCGTTCCCATCCCGGAGGGGTCAATCCAGAAATATTCCAATGGATCACGTTCCCAAAAGCCGAATTTACGGCAAACCCGCCGGGCGTGGACACTGCCCACAATCAGGAAATCCTTTTCAAGCGTCAAGGCTTCACGCATCAAATCCGACCCAACACCTTGTCCGCGCACTTTTTCGGAAACTGACCAGGTCGTGAACCAATGGCATTTGTGTAGTTGATCTCCGACCCGCAGCATGACGGGTAGGATGCCAAAATAGCCCACGACTTCTCCATTGCCATCGACTGCGACCAGCAAAGCGACATCGTCCGGGTCCGCGTAGGGGTTGTGGGCGTGGGCGCGGGCGCGCTGCATCGTGATGGGGACGAACTGACCATGTTGGGATTTTTGGATGATGTTTTCCGCAAATTTTTCCAGGTCTCGGACCTGGATATGTTCATATCGAATATCTTTTTCCGTCATTTCGAAATATTAGCAGATATAATAATTCTGCAGTCCCTCAGAAATTTTGTGTGTCATGATTGGCGAATACGTTGGGGATTTTATCACGAAATGGAACTCGTTTTCAGGAGAAGATGAATAAAGGAAACTTTAAGATACTGTTTGCCAATATACGCGATATAATTATTCTAAAGGTGATAGAACGGCATGGATAGCAGCCTGTTTTTCCTGGTTTAGCTTTTTGATGAAAGATTCGATTGCAAGTTATAAACAACATCATCGTGCAATAGATGGAGGAGTTATGAAGATCATACGTCGTCTTCTTGGAGTGTTCGTTATGATTGCCGGGATACTGGGGTTGGTCCTCAGTTTGGCTGGCCTGGTCAGTGTTTGGGTAGTCAAACCAACCGTGGTTGCCTATTCAAGCACCACGATCGATACATTGAGTGAAAGCATTACTACCAGTCAGGATGTGATGAGGATCACAGCCCAGGCGTTAGGAGCCACCGTGGATAGTGTGGACGCGCTTTCGGAAATGTTGGTTACGACTGCTGCAACCGTGGAAGATACCAAGCCTGTCCTCGATGAATTCGACACCATCATGGCAACGACCTTACCATCCACACTCAAAGCAACTACCGATTCGTTACATACTGCCCAAGAAGCAGCGAAAGTGTTGGAAAGCACCATCCAATCACTTGATGCTTTCCGTTTTCTGTTAAGTGGTGCACCTTTGATTGGTGATATTGTAGGAGAACAAGGTGGGACTTATAATCCTGAAAAACCCCTGGCTGTAACATTGGGAGAGCTGGCAGCTAACCTGGAAGGGTTACCGGATACTTTCGTCGAAATGTCAGCAAACCTCAGGGACACAGATGAGAACCTTGCGAGTATCCAAGGCAACCTGGTTACCATGTCGACGAGTGTTAAGACGATATCCTCCAGCCTGAGTGAATATGAAAACATGGTCATCCAATCCAAATCTTCGATGGATGAAGTTAAGACAATTCTGGTTACCATTCAAAATAACCTGACAACGATCCTAAACTGGGTTGTTATTGTCATAACCCTTTTCTTCGTTTGGTTGTTGGCTGCCCAAGTTGTCATCCTCAGCCAGGGCTGGGAATTGTACAAAGGTACAGCAGACCACTTAGGAACTGAGGAGGAATAGGTTTATAAATCAATAAACTTAATATAATTATTTTAAATGATCAAGTTTTTATCCATTACAACCACAAAAAAGGAGACATCCATGGAAATTACACTT
>CAZTJD010000198.1:0-4591 GCA_964613985.1 uncultured Anaerolineales bacterium | reverse complement strand
TGTTTTGAAGCAACAAACATTGATCTATTATTTTTCACATGTTATAGTTTATTAGTTCTTCGTCACTCATTCTTAGGTTGTATTTTTAGCAAAACATAAATTACGAATAACCCAGGACAATATTATTGCACACGAATCTACACAGAAAGTTGACTCGATCCAAGCATTCGAATAAAAAACACCTTCATGGTTTAAAGGCCGACTAAAACTGAAATGGCGCTGTACAATCCTGCTCGTCCCTAAAGAATTAATCCAGCGAAAGATAAAAAACCTTCAAGTGATATTCGTTTGAAATAAGGAGAGGAAATGATGCTGAAACATCAAAAAACTACTGGTGACACCGCCTGGTTCGTCCATGACCGCTTCGGAATGTTCATCCATTGGGGTTTGTACGCGCTCCCTGCTCGTCACGAGTGGGTCCAATCTCAAGAGAAAATCACACCGGATGCTTATCAAGAGCGGTATTTCAAAAGATTTAATCCGCATAAATATGATCCTGGTAAATGGGCTATAGCAGCCCGTGATGCAGGAATGAAATATGTGGTACTGACTTCCAAACATCATGAAGGATTCTGCTTATGGGATTCAGAATACACGGATTATAAGGTAACCAAAACCCCTTATGGGAAGGATTTACTCCAGCCTTTCGTCGAAGCCTTTCGGGCTGAAGGTCTCAAAGTGGGGTTTTATTACTCGCTGATCGACTGGCACCATCCCGAATTCCCAATTGACATCTTCCATCCGCTTCGTGATCATCCTGAGGCTGAAATCATGAACGAATCTAGGGATATCAGGGTATATGCCGAATACATATACAACCAGATTGGTGAACTGATTATCCGATTTAATCCAGATATATTATGGTGTGACTTCTCTTATCCCACACGAGATTACAGAGGATTTCCAGGCAAAGGGAAGGAGGATTGGCAAAGCGAAAAATTGGTAAAAATGATCCGCCATCTCAGCCCAAAGATCATTCTAAATAACCGTTTAGATCTACCCAACGCTGCAGATATTTATACCCCAGAACAAGTCCAGCCGACGGAATGGTTGAAGATAAATGGTGAACCGGTCGTCTGGGAAGCCTGCCAGACTTTCTCCGGTTCATGGGGGTACCACCGGGATGAGGCCACCTGGAAATCCGTAGGACAGTTGATTCGGATGCTGATCAACACCGTCTCTTGCGGTGGGAACTTACTCATGAATGTGGGACCAACTTCATTGGGGACTTTTGATTCCCGGGCAATTGATGCACTCGGTGTTTACCGAGATTGGATGGAAGCCCACAGCGATTCGATCTATGGCTGCACCCAAAGCGAATTCGAGGCACCAATGGACTGCAGACTGACACAAAATGGAAATAAGCTTTTCGTGCATGTATATGCCTGGCCTTTTAAATTCTTATACCTTAAAGGACTGAACGGTAAAGTGAGTTATGCCAGGTTCTTACACGATGGGAGTGAAGTGGCAATCCAAATGCCCGAGTGGGAATCAGAACAGCTTCAAATTATTCCGGAGGCATTAGTTTTGAGTTTGCCAATCCAAAAACCTGCGGTCGTAGTGCCCGTTATCGAACTAACTTTAGAGAACTAATGACGAATTTTTGACCCAGCAGTATACAATTTGTCCGATAAAAATCAAACCTGTCAGGTTTAATCAAATTAAGCGGGGGACTCTTAACAATGAAACAAAACCTGACAAGTCTTTTCTCAAAAACGTTACTTTCGTCGTTTAAAATCACCGGTAGCTCACAGAATCCAATAATTTTTTGGCCAGGTCTGCTTCATTAAAATGCTGTGGGGAGAGCCTGGTCAGCCGTTGTTGAGGTAGTGTACCGGCAACCATCTCGGGGATAACGTCAGCAGAATAGCAAAGTGCTTGCAGGCCATTGGGCATACCTGTTTGGCGCATCAAGTCAATCATTGCCTGAGCAAGGATATTGCCAGCCTCTTCTACTCTGGTACGCGAGACATCCACACCCATTAAACTAGCCACATAGAGATGCCGGCGCGGATCTACCTGAGCGGTGAAGCGATAGACTGCTGAGGAGGTCATCATAACTGCCAAGCCATGGGGAATGACCGGATGCTGAACGTTATACCCTGGTGGAGTGCAATCATGCACCATTCCAGCTATGGGATAGGACATAGCATGTGGCAGATGAACCCGGCATTTCCAAAACCAATACCAGCAAAGGTTGAAGCAATAATCATGGAAGCGCGTGCTTCATCGTTCTCGGGGTCTTGAACTGCTTTGACAAGATTCTGCGCGACCATTTGAATTGCTTTCGCCACCCACACGTCACTGAATGGATTTACTCCTTGATAGGGAGGGCGTAAAGCAGGATTTTCTACTGCGACCATTTGCTAATAGTTAATAGCCGTAATCGATTCGATAGCATGACACAAAACATCAAAACCTGTGCTCGCTGCAGTCATCTTCGGCAAAGTGCGGGTATTATTCGGATCGATAATGCCCATCACTGGGCGAAGGTATTGGTGAGCGATCCCGGTCTTAACATGTATCTTTTGATAATCAAAGATCGCTGTACCAGTTGTCTCGCTCCCATTCCCAGCAGTTGTGAGTTTGGCGATCATTTGTTTGAGAGGACCGGGTACTGGGCGTTCCTGAACCGGGGGTGGATTCACATATTGGAAGAAATCAGCAGGATAGGTTGCGAATAAATTTGACACTTTTGCAGTGTCCATTGTTGAGCCACCACCAATAGTGACATAGCCATCTAAGTTCCCTTCCCTTGCGAATCGGATGGCTTCTCGAAAAGATTCTTAAGATGGTTCAATTAGGAATAATTTAAAAAGCTGCCCACCTTTCTTCAAGGTAGGCAGTAGTGTCTTCTCATTATTTCTCAACACAAGGTGAAAGAGCTATCCACCCAGCACGAGAACATAGATTTTGGAAACCCCCATCATCTTTTTATCGGTCTTTACTCCACCAATGATTTTGCCAGAGCAACGGCCTGACTGGCGTCTGGAGCAAAGCCATCGGCACCGATTTTGTTAGAGTAATCAGAGGTAACAGGGGCACCACCGATCATCACTTTGACTTTATCACGAAGCCCAGCGGCTTTAATGGCTTTAATGGTTGCTTCCATACTAGGCATGGTGGTCGTTAATAAGGCAGAAAGACCTAGAATATCGGCACCAGATTCTGCCGCAGCAACAAACTGCTCGGGTGAAACATCGGTACCAAGATCATTAATCTCAAAACCAGCACCTTCGAGCATCATCCCTACCAGGTTTTTCCCAATATCATGCAGATCTCCTTTAACAGTCCCAATAGCAACCGTTCCAACTGACTTAATGCCTGAATCTACCAGGTACGGTTTCAAAATGGCAAGACCAGCCTTCATTGCCCTCGCAGCGATCAGCATTTCTGGTACGAAGTACTCACCTTCTTCGAATAAGCGACCCACTTCACCCATGGCACCAATCAAACCCTTCTGTAGAATATCACCAGGAGGACTACCAGCATCTAATGCTGTTTGAACGTTTTTTTCTACTGTCCCCATATCCCCCTCCAACACGCCGTCATAAATTGCTTTGTAGTGATCCATCATCCACCTCATACTATGATTATGATATTTTCGTGCAATAGCCCATAGGATACCACTAAATGCAAGATTTTGCGAAGGAATATATCTAACCATTCACAAAATCAGACCCAAATTTTCATGTTAACTCTGTCGGGGAGAGTTCGAGCCTCACTGTTTCTCGATGGGGTAAATCCAACATTTTTTTGATATTAAGAAACCCGGAGGCTAGGTTCTCTACTCAAGTCGGACTCAACCTGGTCCGACTACAAAATACGCTACCTGTTCATTTAAACCAAAAAAGTCACCCTGATCGGGTGACTTTTCTATTCTACAGGACTTCTCGGCTGTTGATTATTCCTGAGGTGCACCGGCAGCCATCTCCTTACTACCTTCAATAGCCTGTAACGCCAGGTAATGGTCACCAAATTTCTTCAGTTTTTCCATCTCTAGATCATATTGATCATAGTGATTCTCTTCAGCATCAACCAGGTTTTCGAAAATCTTGCGAGAAGCGGAGTCTGCGTTGGCAGAGCATTCATTCGCCCATTTGTTATAGTCCATAATAGCATCCTCTTCAAGTTTACGGGCTAAAATCAACATTTGTTCGACATCATGAATCTTCTGAACTCCCGCAGAAGCAACCATCTCTACATCGCCCCCAAGGAACAGGATTCTCTCAGCGCACAGTTCGATGTGATTCATCTCCTCGATCGCGATTCGCATAAAAAGGTTTGCCAGCAGGTCATAACCCTGGTCTTCGCAATGAAAATGAAAATACATGTACTGATGTACAGCCATCATTTCACCAGCAACTGCCTTATTGAATAAAACGATACTTTTTTCGTGCATATGAATACCTCCTGAACTATTATAACTTTCCGTTATATTATAAACTATTTGATCAACTTTGCCGGATGTTTGTTCATCAACTCCATTCTTCCAACAGGGATCTTAGAGCGGCAGATTATATATTCTAATTTGTCGTTGACGCTGGTATCCTGTTGCTACTTTCTCCCTGCTCTGCTGCTTTGTTGAGAC
>CAZTJD010000197.1:0-4619 GCA_964613985.1 uncultured Anaerolineales bacterium | reverse complement strand
AAATCAAGTGGGGTCTCAATGACATCACTCTGCGGTCGGTGGATTACGTTGACGCGCCAATTGCACTGCCAACTCCTCGTAGCGCGCCTGCTTGCGCAGCAACGCTACGAGCAGAGCAAATGCCAGGATGCTCATGAACAACAAACCGATCGTGTTGTGGGGGAGACGGTGAAGCTGTCCAACGAGAAAAAGGCAGAGGCGTGTAAAATGCCTGAAAACGGCGCAGAATCCCAATCGTCGGGTGGTAGGGTAAGAATGTGGTAGGAGTTTGAACGGGTGCAGATTTCAACTTTCCAGCACGAAGGTATTCCAATTTGCAGCTCTTAAATCGAATTTTATTTTCTCTTTTATCAGCAAAGTAGATGACCGGGTTTGCCATCCTGTTATTGACTGTTTCGAAGCGACTTTTGAAATTGTTTTACTTCTTTTGTTTCATACCACGAATTGATTCGTTTCCTGACACAAAACTTCCGCGTTCCAGGTATGAACCACTTCTATTTGTGACACAAAATAATCAAATGCTAAAGCTAATCCCACCACCATTCAATTTCATCAATATTTTGAAGCCATCCATTGACTTCTTCTATATCGAATTCTTCTGGATCGTACTGCCCACCCACCCAGGTTACATACGAATCGTGTCCTTCATGGTTTGGCTCTTTCATTGCTTCTAAGAACTCTTCAAAACCCCATACCCCTCCAACATCTTCTGGTGGACAGGCTCGTTTGCCTTTTATACATTTAGGGTATTGGGTATCGGGTTCAATTGGCAAGATCTTTTCGACCAGGACTTCATGCTTCCAACTATCGCCAAAATCATACTCGTAGATAAATTTCTGCTTTTCATTTTGGGCTATTTTCGAAATTTGACATCCTCGCTCGTCTATGACTGGTTCCCAATCTTCTTCACTCGGTATGCTGTAATACTCTCGGTCTATGATGAATTGGTGTAAATGGCTGTTGGTCCATCCCATCGCTACCTGAATGATCTTATGCAAATCGCTTAAATTGGTCATATCTGATACCAATAACCGCCTCCATATTGGTGGTTTGATATCCCGAAGCGTTACTTTAAGCTGATATATCTTTTCTTTAGGTGGTTTTATTGCTGACATTTTTTCTTGTGCTCTCTCTCCTTGAAAACGATATTCAAAATCGCCAACTAACTCGTAATTCGGACGCCTTCGTCACACTATAACTTATGGGTAATAGCGACCTGGTTTTTTTAGGTTACCCAGGAAAAAATGGGGTAAATTTCTGAGAAAAGTATAGCATAAAAAAGGATCGGAAATTGACCCATGAAACAAAAACCTAAAAAGCTTATCGACCAGGTTCGCGATGCTGTACGCCTCAAGCATTATGCCTATCGAACGGAACAATCAACCGTAGATTGGGTCAGGGGTCAGGTTCTCTTTCACAACAAAACCCATCCCAAAGATACGAGAGAAAATGAGGTTATAAGAATGCTTGCGATTTAGTGTTTCTTGATTTCCAGGTATTCTTTGCTTGTAAGAACTCCTTCAACATCTTCAATAGATAGCGGATGTTGCCCAGATGAAAAAGCTAAATCCTCCAAAAATCGAAAGTGCTCCAAATAGCAATGATGAAGTGCTGTTCCTCCCTTGAAAAATAAAGTTTCCCTTAGATGTGAGTTTGACATCAATTGCAACACCAACACAAAAAAATAATCCTTTTCTTCAATACGCAAGGGATAGCGCAGAGTTTTTCGGTTAATAACTTCTAACTGCTGTCGTGTAAGCATAATCCCTAACTTCTCTGGTATTTATCGAAATAACTATCATTGTACAGCCGCCATTCTGCATTGAAGGTTTTTTCTTCGGGACGCATGTGATGCGTGCTTCTCTTTATTTCGATTCAGTATGCCGAACAATCTCAACCTTCGGTACAAATTTAGGGGGGAAAGTCATATGGATAATTGCTGGCATTCGAGTTAAACTATGAATACCAGGATTCTTGAAGACGATGAACGAAGAAATGAATTTTGAAGAGCTGGCGCCCTGGTTGGTCATCTTGATCACACTTATGGGCGGTGGGCTGCGAGCACTTCTGCTCGATAGCAAAGGGATGTGGTTGGATGAGACGTTCAGTGTATGGCTGGCCAACCACAGTGTTTTCGATATGCTGCAATGGATTGTCAAGATCGACCAACATCCACCTCTTTATTATCTCCTGCTCCATGCCTGGATAGCACACAAAGGAGATACGCCCTATACTGTGCGTCTGCTTTCTGTACTATTCGGCACCGGCACCATCCCGGTGATTTATCTGATCGGTAAACGCATGTCTGGCGCGGTGATGGGATTTGCGGCGGCAGTGTTCCTGGCCCTTTCGCCTTTCCACATCCGCTTCGCCCAGGAAACGCGCATGTACACGCTCCTGACGTTCAATGCAGCCGTGGCGATTTATGCCCTGGTCAGGCTGCTTACGGATTCACGCTCCGCCAGGCCTATCGGCAAGCAGTTCCAGGAATATCTGCACGCCTGGCGCGCACCTGGGCCGGTTGAACCAGACACCGCAGGAGCTTACAGCTATAAGGATGAGACCCGCAATCAGACCGGATGGAGAGCCTGGATATTCCGCCATCGTTGGAATCCCATCCAGACGATTGAGACTGACCTGGCCTGGGTTGTATTTATGGTATTCTCGGCTGCGACCATGCTCAGCCACAATACGGCTGTCCTTTTCCCTTTAGCCACCAATATCTTCGTCCTTGGTCTGATGCTGTTTCAAAGGATAAAGAAATCGGGATCTATGCCCGGCTTCCAGGCTCCCTCTTTTTGGAACTGGGTAAAGGCTCAGACTGGCATCTTCATCCTATGGAGTCCATGGATATACCCCTTTTTCAAACAAGCCAGCAGAGTCTATCAGGAGTTTTGGCTTCCTAAACCAAGTTGGGACACCGCCGTCCAGGCGCTTCGATCCTTTTTGAATGAATCTACGATAGGTCAACCCAGCGAGATGCAGGTGATTTGGATCCTGTACGCCCTGGTGCTTGGCTTAGGGCTGTTGCATTTCCGAAAAAAAATATCGCGGTTCTTTTTTCTGGCTGCCCTGTTCGCCATCCCCTTCCTGGGTGAGCTGGCTGTGAGCATCCGCCGACCGATTTTTTACGATCGAACCCTGATCTGGACAACGATTCCATTGTTTCTGGTACTGGCAGCTGGTATCGCGCAATTAAAATTTCGCTTTCTCATTATCGTGGTGGTGGGGATTTTAGGCACGAACAACGTGTTTTCTGACAGCGATTATTATCGGTTCATGCAAAAAGAGGACTGGAGCACTGCTGCCGGCTATGTGGCAAATTTCGCTCAGGAGGATGATCTGGTCCTTTTCAACGCCGCCTGGGTGCAAATCCCGTTCGACTATTATTTTAAATCCTATGAAAACCAGTATCGTATCCAAGTTGAGAAACATGGGGTTCCCGAAGATATGTTCGCTAGCGGTATCCTGGAATCAAAGATGACGGAAATCGATATACCCAGGTTAATTTCATTGGTGAACGGACGGATGAGAGTCTGGCTGGTTTACAGCCATAACTGGTATACGGACCCAATGGGTTTAATCCCGCAAACACTTGCATCGAAAATGGAATTAATCCGGCAGCGCGATTTCTATGGGGGGCAGGTTCAATTGTATGGAGCTCCTTGAGCCTGATTATTACAACGACAACAATGTCATCCGCTCTCCTACCCTCCCAGGCATTATCAGGATGGATATCCTCCAAACAGAGGATGAAACACTAAGCCATACACTGTTAATAGCGGATAAAATTATGCCAGGAAGAACTTTTTATTTCAGAAATGACCAAAGACCCTGAATCCTACCTGGGACAAGTCCTGGACCTTGCCGCAGCCAACCTGGCTCATGGCGAACTCCCGATTGCTGCTTTGCTCGTCCTGGATAAGGAGGTGATCGCCACTGCCAGCACCAGCGAAAGAAGGGACGAGCGCTTCCTGATCCATGCTGAACTGAAAGTCCTGCTCCAAGCTGACGAAATGAAGCTCTCCTTCGAACAACGCAGCAGGACGACCCTGTTTACCAACCTCGAACCCTGCTTGATGTGTTTGGGGGCAGCGATGTCTTTCTTCCTTGGGGAAATCTACTACTGCCTGGAATCGCCCAGTGATGGTGCAGTCGACCTGGTCAGGAATTGGGTCCGGCGTGAAGAAGACTTTCCCGGCTACCAGGTCCCGAAGATCCACGGCGGGTTCCTGCGGCAGGAAAGCATCCAGCTGTTCCGAGAGTATGTTGCTGGACAACCTCCCGGTCCAAGGCGCGATTGGGCTCAAACCCTGGCTCGCCTGTAAACCCAGCGTATATCCGCTGGTATTAAACACAGATCATCGATTAAAATATCAGGATATGGTCGCAGAGCAGGTTTTAACTTTTTACACATCCGCACGATTAATGACTAATAGTCATAAATCCCGTAGTCGTGATTATGGGAAGGTCAATGAACCTTAACAATTTCTGGCGAGGATTTTTGTAAGACTGTTAAAAAAATGAAAGAGATGCTTCGCTTCGCACAGCATCACACCATTGTTGTCATTCTGAAGGAGCGTTTTTTGCGACTGAAGAATCTCTCTACTCCGGCATAA
>CAZTJD010000196.1:0-4985 GCA_964613985.1 uncultured Anaerolineales bacterium | reverse complement strand
GAAATCCAGCATGATCCCAATTCATCCTCCATAATCATCCTATAATCATTCTTAAGAGTGTTTGTAATCCCCCCAAAACTCTCTATACTATAAGAAAACCTGATTCCGAGGTTACAGGTTTATTATAACAAGAACCAGGATGCCAGATTGAGGCAATTAATGATCCACCCTGGTCCAGGAGAATCACAATGGATAATGAACAAGCAATTAATTTAGGAATGACCTCATCGGCAACCTACCAGATTACCATCATCGGCAGATTGGATAAAGGGTGGGAAGATTGGTTTACTAGTACACAGAAAAAGTTTGAAGAAAGCCAGGCTGGCAGACCGCTTACCACCCTGAACTGTCGTATCAGAGACCAATCGGAATTGCTTGGGGTCTTGAACCGGTTAAATAGTTTGAATTTTCCTTTATATAGCGTGAGATTGATCAATAAAGAGGTAGAAAAGCGTGGATTACCCCCAGTTTTTTAACAGATAAGTCCTGTTGGTTATTTACCCCGACTCTATACCAAGAAAGAGGCTTTGGCATGAAAACAAAAAGAACAATCGAAATCCGCCAGATCGCCATGGATAAAATTAAGAATAAGTGTGACTCTATCGCTGTTGAGGATCTATTCAGATCCATCCCATCACATTTATCTTCTAGATTTGAGACAAATCCCGATAAGGAGTTGAACCTTCTAGGCGTCTTCGTATTGGGCGAATTGGTTGGGATTATATATTACTGGTTTGAACCAAGTTCAGGAACTGGCTACATCGATCGGCTGACGGTCACATCCGACCTGCATCGACTAGGTTATGGGTGTGCTGCCCTCACCAAGGCAATCGAGCAGCTTTGCAAGATACCAGGGTGTAAACGCATTCGCACGACCTTCATACCTTCGAACCCGATCATTGAAACCCTCTATCACACCATAGGCTTCCGTAAGACGGGCGAGATAGTTGGTGAGGATGTGGTGACCATCATGGATGTCAGTCCATAGAAAAATACTTTTGAATGATAAACCATTCCGTTTATCCCCTTGAGTTGGAGGTGAAAAATGTCATTTTGGAAAACCTTGGGTAACCTGGAAAAATTGTTTGTGATCTGGGCTTTCGTACTCCAGATCGTATTGATCGTGCACTTTGCCATTCGCAAGCCGTTTTTTGAAAGCTATACCGAAAGATACGGCTGGATTGTTTATGCGCTGTGTATCCCAGCGGTCATCATCAGCATAATTCTCTTACGCGGTGGAAAAGATTGGACATTCTGGCTGGCGGGATTCATCTTCCTGGTTTATGCCTTATTTGGCTTTTGGGTCGATTACGTGGCAAAAATCAACTTCCGGAATCCGTTTCAGCCATCGGTTGGGATCCCTTACGTGATTTTGTACCTGGCAACCATAATGTTCTATTGGTGGCCTCTATGGCCCATCAGCCGGTTGTTGTGGGCTATCTATACGGTGTTATACGTGGTTGCGATGGTACTCAATATAGGATCGCATTAATTTATCTAAGGATAGTATCATGAAAGTGTTGTCCGATAAAAATCCTGTAAAGAAGTGGAAGTTCCAGCTCTACAAACATCCCTGGCTATCCCTTCTTGCATTTTATGTTGTAACGGTTTTATCGATCGCATTCGTTGGAACTGTGATTTATGGATTTCTGGAAATGTCAGAAGATTCACCTTGGGTTCAGTTTATACAGGGAAACTCATTTCAAATCCTGACCGTCTTTATCTTGACTCCTTTTGTCCTGCGTCTCCCAAAGGGCAAAAGTACATTCAAGCAGTACCTGGAGGATATTGGTCTGAGTCAATTAAAACCGTTCCTGCCGCTGGTGTTACTGGCACTCTCTTGTTATATCATCCTGGCGTTATCACAGATTATTGGGACTCTGATTTTTCGAAGCACAGAAGGACTGCCACTCACTTTCAGGTTCATTCAACAGGTCCTTGATTTGTCTAGGGACCTGCCACCGAAGTCTGCAAGCCTGCTTGTTTCGATCCCATCTATATTTGAGGAGATGGCTTTTAGAGGCATCGTCCTGACGGTCTTCCTGCAACGATACTCACCACGAAAGTCAATAATCTTCTCCTCACTCGGTTTTGGGCTTATTCATCTCTTGAACCTGTTGATGGGGCGCGAAGTGAATTGGGTCATTGGGCAGGTCGTTTGGGCTTTTTCCATTGGTCTTTTCTATGGCTATGTATTTGTCAAAACGCGAAGTCTTCTACCTTCGATGATTGTCCACTACCTGGGCAACGTATTTATTGGCTCTTTGACCGCTTATTTGCAGAGCCGTGCATCCATTGAGGTTCAAGCCCTATATGGGATGCTTTTCTCCTTTGGCATCCTCCCAACAATGCTGATGATCTTGTGGACCAGGTTCTTCACATCCAAGTGGCTTCCCCAGTGTAATATAGGAGATTGTTTAATAGACAAGGACCGAACCCAGAATTCGGTAACCCAGGGAAGTGTGACCGGTGAAATCTATAAATGGATGTCGATCAGTAAATGAGAATATCATGTTTAAATCCGTTATATGCGTTCTGTCCCCCGCTGGATTGGTTAGGTTTGATCCGATTTTTAATACAGATCAACATTTTTACCATAATGAATACATTGAAAGACGGATCAGGAAATTTATTTTTAAAATAGTGAGGTGACCAAATGACACAAGAACAACATTTTTTTGATTTTGCTGCTGAAGTAGGTTTAACCAAACACATGGGGAGTGTTGAGGCGACCGATAAACTGGCAAACCTCTGCCACATCGAATCGGGAGACGAAGTACTGGATGTGGGTTGCGGTGCTGGGATGTCTCCTTGCTACCTGGCAAAAGTAATTGGCTGCCGGGTGGTTGGGGTGGATATCCTGGAGAAGATGGTTGAACGATCCCTGCATAGGGCATTGAAGATGGGTGTAGCAGACCGGGTTGAATTCCGGGTTGCCGATGCACAAGACCTGCCTTTTGAAGACGGGCGGTTCGATGCGGTCATCACCGAATCGGTAACGGCTTTCCCGGAGGACAAACAAAAAGCTGTGAATGAATATGCCCGGGTGACGAAACTTGGTGGTTATGTCGGTTTGAATGAATCAACCTGGTTGAAGGTCCCCCCTCCACCGGAGATGGTTGCCTGGGCGCGGCAGGATGTGGGTACGACTGTGGAACCACTGACGGAGGGAGGCTGGAAAGATTTGTTGGTCGGTGCAGGACTGAGTGACATCGTAGTGATTATGAAGACAGTAGATATTAAAAACGAATCTCGCGGCATTCTCCAGCGATATGGGATTGGTGGTTTGCTGTCGACATTATTGAGGGGGCTGCGTATGTACCTGCAAAACCCTAACTATCGGCAGTTCGTCAAAGAAGTCAACCAGCAAGGGATCGCGCCTAAAAACTTGACAGAATACTTTGGATATGGGATTTTTGTTGGCAGAAAAGATTCTTGATGCGTTTTTGGCTGAAACAATCATCTTGGAGCTCACCCTTTGAAGGGTCCATCCTTAACAAATTGTATAACTAATCGATGGTCAAATCGGATGATTGACGGATGATTAAATGATAATAATGATCGATAATAAAGGACTGGAGACGTTGAAATGATGTTTGGCATCCCACTAGGATTTATATAGTGAATGTAATTATGGTCCTTGTAAGGAGAAAAAAATGGATACCTTCCAGACTTTTAAAAAAACCTTGAAGATGACCTGGCGATACCGTGCATTGTGGTTGTTTGGGTTCTTACTTGCCCTGAAAGTAAGCAATGTGTTCTGGTTAGCATTTAAAAAAGACCAAGATGAAGACGTGGTCGTGAACAACCGGATCATCTTAAATGATTCGACAATTATCTGGTTTCCTGGAGAAGGGTTAACAGTCGATTTTCGTGGTTCCGGTCCTCCACAAATCGAAGTTGAAGGACTTGAACCAGGATGGTACCAGGAGTTGTCAGATCAACTAGACCTTGGTGATATCTCTGTGTTATTGGTTTCGTTTGGGGTGATATTGGTAATTAGTTATTTGATTCGGACCTTATTACGGCATACTTCCAGGGCGGCTTTATTCCAGATGGTGGATGGTTATGGGGATAGTGAGCAGATGTTTGGACTTCGGCGTGGTTTTCGCTTAGGCTGGAGCAAGGTAGCCTGGAAATTATTTCTGATCGAACTTGTCATCAATCTCCCGGTCACCCTGTTTTTCAGCCTGCTTTTGTTTGTGACGATCTCACCATTCTTTTTGTTTGGCATGGAGACCATATCAACAAGCACCCCAATCGTGTTTGGCATCCTCTTTCTGGTAGCAGCGGGATTCATGGTGAACCTCTTGCTGCTTCTTGTCGTTGGCCTTGTCCTGTCGATGGTAAAACCCGTCATCCGCCTGGCCTGTGCTGTTGATGGACTCAGTGTATTTGTATCGATTACCCAGGGATTCAAGACATTCTATCGGCGATATAAGGATGTTTTCATCACCTGGTCTGTCGTGTTGGTCGTCCGTTTCGCCTGGACCATCTTGGTCATCCCGGTTTTCTTGCTTTTACTTCCGCTCTTGATAGTTATGATATTGATAGGACTATTAGTTGGAGGCATTCTAGCAGCAATTGTTGCCGGGATCTCCAGCTTGTTTGTGAGCGCAGTATTTGCCTGGATCATCGGCGTGATCGCTGTATTGCCATTATTTGTTAAGATCACTTTTTCACCCATTACTTTCCTAAGTGGTCTTGTTAATGTCATCAGGTCTGGTTTCTGGACCCTGTCTTACCGTGAGTTTCGGATCCCGGCTGATCCAATATTACAGCAACCCGGCCAACCAGGGCAGGTTGAAGAGCAGAGTTATTGAATAAATCTTAAGATTCTTCAAATGAACGAGAAATTAAAAATAACCTTAACCCCAGAAGAAGAAACCCTGCTCATCCCACTCTATGCTAAAGCCCAACCAGGGAACCGGCTGTTCTATGATCCAAAAGCGAGGGAAATCCTTGAGCAGGTAGACTATGACTTC
>CAZTJD010000195.1:0-5134 GCA_964613985.1 uncultured Anaerolineales bacterium | reverse complement strand
GATACTTATTTTGAAAATGCTTGCTAACTTCTTGATAATCGAGGTTATTTTGAAAACAAATATGTCGAAGAACCATAATATGAGAACCCGGATTGCATTCCTAGGGACTGGCAATCCGAATCCGGATCCAAAGCATCAGGGTCCTTCTTTATCCATTATCGTCAACGAACAGGCTTATCTTGTTGACTTTGGGGTTGGTCTTGTCCGGCAGGCAGCATCATTTTCTCCTCAATATGGTGGCACCATTCCTGCTTTGGAAGTAAGTAACATTAGAATTGGTTTTCTCACCCACCTTCATTCTGACCATATTCTAGGCTACCCTGACCTGATATTCACGCCTTGGGTGATGGAAAGGGGAGTGCCTCTCACAGTCTATGGGCCTGTTGGTACCCAGGCACTCACAGATCACATCCTCCGCGCTTATGAAGCAGATATCCATTATCGAATATCTGGCCTTGAACCAATTAACCAGCTGGGATGGCAGGTTGTTGTCCATGAAATCACTGAGGGTTTGATTTATAAAGATAATAACATTGCGGTAGAGGCATTCCTTGTTTCCCATGGTACCATGCAGAATGCCTTTGGCTTTCGTTTTACCACCCCTGATAAAAAAATTGTGATCTCGGGAGATACTGCTCCTTGTGATAACATCCTGAAGTTCAGCCAGGAGGCGGATATCTTGATCCATGAAGTTTATTCCCACAGGGGATTTAAGGACAGGGACAAATCCTGGCAGCAATATCATCGGCTTCATCATACTTCAACCCTTCAATTGGGGGAAATAGCAAACATTACTCGACCAGGGCTGGTTGTTCTGTACCATACCCTGTTTTGGGGTGCATCCGAGGTGGAAATATTAGCTGAAGTGCGAAGTGTCTACAAAGGGGAAGTTATCCTTAGTTATGATTTGCTAGTAATTTCATAGTGTACATAACGTAGGGATTAGGGATAGAAATAATGGGGTTGGAGTTCAGCCACTGGGAGGTCTGACGATTGCTAATTTCTTAGAAAAATTGCTCATTTTGTAATATAATAATAAGTTCCTTCGACACTTTCCTTTGTGTTGGTGATTTTTTACGGAAATTGTAGATATCTATCGCGATGCCTAGGCCAACCCAATCGCCTGTTTATTATTGTATGCCTTGAGAGCAACTTCAGAAGAGGACTAATATTGAATTCAAGCATTCTGATCGCTATTTTGGTAGCCATTGCTTTGATTTTTGATTTTCTCAACGGTTTTCACGACAGTGCCAACGTTGTTGCAACCATGATTTCGTCGCGTGCAATGTCTCCCCGGGCAGCACTGCTCATTGCCTCTCTAGCGAACTTTGCGGGACCGTTCCTCTTTGGGGTTGCGGTCGCAAAAACAATTGGGAAAGATGTCGTTGCTCCTGAAAACGTCACCATCGCGGTCGTGTTGGCAGCCTTGTTGAGTGCCAGTATATGGAATCTCGGTACCTGGTTTTTCGGGATACCATCCAGCTCATCGCATGCCTTGATCGGTGGTATTATCGGTGCGGTATTGGTTGGGTCTGGTTACGAGGCTATTCGACTTCAAGGCTTGTGGGTGGTAGGATCTGCACTTTTTCTCTCTCCTTTAGTTGGTTTTTTGACCGGATTATTGATCATGCGAATCACCCTACATTTTGCTAAAGGTGCAACCCCGAAAGCCAATAATTTCTTTAAAGTTATTCAAATCCCTACTGCAGTTAGTCTGGCCTTAAGCCACGGAACGAACGATGCTCAAAAAACCATGGGTATCATTACCATGGGATTGGTCGTGCTTGGATTTCAGAGTGAATTTTCGGTCCCCTGGTGGGTTATTCTTGCCAGTGCTACCGCCATTGGGTTGGGCACTGTTTCTGGCGGTTGGCGCATCATCCATACTTTAGGAAATAAATTTTACCGCATCCGGCCTATTCACAGTTTTTCCTCCCAACTTGCTTCCGCAGTTGTCATCATGGTTGCCTCCCTCGTTGGTGGACCTGTTAGCACCACGCATGTGGTTAGCTCTTCAATATTGGGTGTTGGGGCTGCACAGCGCAGGTCTCAAGTACGGTGGAACGTGATGGTGGATATTTTATTCGCCTGGTTATTAACGGTTCCAGCGACTGTTGGCCTTGCTGCATTAATTTATATCCCCATTGCTTACATAATTCCCTAGGAGATATATTATGGGTATTTCTGGTGTTTTCAAAAGGGGTCAAAAAGAAGATAAATTTGTCATGCTGCTTATCCAACAAAGTGAAATCACGGCTGCGGGTTTGAGGCTCTTGGAAGAGTGGGTCAGTGGTCCTAAAGTGAAGAGTGAAGCGGTCGAACAGATGCGGGTTAAGGAACTTGAAGCGGATGAGGTTAGGCGGATCCTGATCGATGAACTTCATAATACATTTATCACCCCCTTTGATCGGGAAGACATTTTCATGCTTTCCTTATACTTTGATGACATTCTCGATTATGCCTATACAACGGTTGAAGAAATGCGCTTGTTAGAGATTGAAGCAGATGATCACCTAAACCAAATGGTTACATATTGTCGCGAAGCCACTGAAGAGCTGGAATTTGCGATCAAACGTTTAAGTGCTAATCCCCGCGTGGCTGGTGACCATGCCCGCCGCGCCAAGAAGTTAGAAAATGAAGTGGATCATCTCTATCGGGTAGCGATCGGGGAATTGTTTACAAAAGCCAAGGATTTCAAGCCCCTTATGGCGATGTTGCGCAGGAGAGAAATCTATCGTCATGTCTCGAATATGGCGGATCAGGCTGACAAGGCAGCAGATGTGATGGGCATGGTAGTAATGAAGTTGACCTGATCTAGACGAATTGATTTTTCAATCGAAAAGGAAATGCTAGGGTGGAATATTTACATGAATATCCTAAACTCACCTTCGATGGTCATTTTTTCCATCTGAATCTTTAGCATTCCCTATCTCGTCGTAAAAATTACCATGTTGTTCGATGTTCCATTGGTTTGATTCTTGCAACCATCTATAACAACCAACCATAATGGCTTAAGGATCAAGAAAATGAAGAACATACTTACCAAAAATCTGCCTGCGAGCACAACATTTGTGATGATAAAAACAGATTACTACAAAGGGGAACCCTGCCCGCGCATGTGCCAACCGGATTGGTCCTGGGGAGGTGCTCATCAATCCACCACCTATCCAGCGACTGTGCCAGGGATGCGCAAAAACCTGAATTCAAAAATCACTCGCAAACGTTGGCCTAAGAACTTGGTCCTTTTTTATCGCGATCTTAATTCTTTCAACCTGGAATATGCCTTCAAGGTCACGAATGGCAATATCAATAACGGAGACCCTGCCCAGCAGATCGACCCTGCGAAACTGGATGCCCTAAGCGATGACGAAATGCCAAAGTTCGAAGTGATCACCTATGTGGGCAACACCCACGTGGTTAAAGGGATTAATTCAAAAAGCGTTGTTCTCGATACATTGGATTTCAGTGCCGAATCTTATAATAGTGATTCTGTCAATTACAAATCCAGTGTTTATGTGTCAAAATTCAGTGCGATCAGGGAAGATGGGCTTTTATTTAATTTATTCAACCCTCCGGATGATAATTTTTTACCTCTGGTTTCATACGAAGCATTTCACATTCCCCTGGAGAGGGCGGAGCTGTACCCGCCCCTGGGAAGTGTCACGGTAACAAATGAAGAGGGACTTGGTATCAGGGATACTCCCGGTATTGAAGGCGAGATGACCGGCATCCTTCGATATGGAGTTACGGTAAGTTTGAGAAAATATTATCCTTCAATGGGCAATGTTTGGGGCCTATCAGATTTTGGTTGGATCGCCTTACGTTACCAACCTGTTCCTGGCGCACAAAAATATTATGAAGCGACCACATGGAAGCTTGAGACTGCCCCGCCGCCGCGACCCTACCGCACCCAGCCAGAACTAATATTAAAGGACCCGACCTATCCTATTACCAACCAGGAGATGATTAATATTTTTTATACTGCCGGGGGCAAATTAGACATCAACGGCTGGTTGTTGATTGACCGGGCAGGTTTGACTTTCATGGCAATCCCGGATGCCAACCGGCAGTTAATGTATACCGGACCCAAGATCCAGGATATCCCAACTTTGAATGATAAGGAGAAAGATGTGATCTTATCGATCCTGGAGGCAGGGCAAGGGGGATTGACGAACAGGCGGAGATAGTGATATTGCTACGCCTTATAAATCCAAATAACCTCATCTTTCAGAACATGAAAGAACTTGGAGCCCTCATCAGAGAGTGCCTGCCATTCTTTCATGGTATAAACGACTAAGTCGCTGGGGACTGGTAATGTAAGCGTATCCCAATCCAATGACCTTTGTTCGAAAAGTAGCGTTGAGTGGTCCAGGATGACGATAATGTCCAGGTCGCTGCCCACCCCCCAATCGCCTCGTGCATAAGATCCGAAATAACCGATGCGGTTTACATCATCAATGCTTCGAACCGCATCTTGTGCCCACTGTCGAATAGCCTGGTCTACGGTTTTGGCATCAGGCCATTTGAAGACCGGTGAACTCAATGATCTCACTGGCAATTCGGATTGCCTCCTCGCTTTGTAACCGCCCATAATGCTCAAATGGTGCCCCTTCAGGGTGACCATTTGGATATCTGGTTGGGATGTAGAAATTATCAAGAACCCGGGCTTTGTCGATCAAGTTGCTGGTTACCTCAACTGATTTGGGTAACTCTGACAATAATCTGGTCAGGACATGCCCCCATCCTTCCTGGCCAAACGAGAGATGCAGGGCTTTGATTGCCTTTTCGGCTGCCTGATGAGCAGCAAAACAAGCCCATTCATGGCGTCCTGCTGCTTTCGAGTCCTTTGCCTGTTCCAGATCGCGTAATGCCTGCTGATACCAATCTTCAGAACGGTTTACCATAAGTTAATTGTAACCGATTATGATGGAAAGGAGAATTAAATTTACCTTTCCACGTTTTCCTTTATTCCTCTTTATCTCACGACGGATGGTTGATTTATGCACGCCAATGACTGCTGCAATTTCAGTTTGTGAATGTTCTTTTTTCAATAACGAATCTATCTTGTGGTCTATCCACCATCATTCTTTTGATTGTCATGCTGAATGGAGCAAAGCGTAATGAAGCATCTCTA
>CAZTJD010000194.1:0-5194 GCA_964613985.1 uncultured Anaerolineales bacterium | reverse complement strand
AGATAAGGTCGCTGGCGCGTTGATGCCCCGGTAACCAGGATTATTGTGAATGGCTTCGTACAGGTTTTTTCCATCAACGTTGTATGCCATTTTGAGCCACTCCCTGGCTGTAACAGCTCTTACACCGACAGCAGATGCGACTGTAACGCGTTCACGATCCATGACTTCCATCAGATGCGCCACAGTAGGAGTAACACCATCCAGGTAGAATTGGAAATCAATTGTGGCCTCAATCCAGCCTACATTGAAAATACTGATGGTAGGATGAAAGATTGCGCCGATGTTGTTAAGACCGGTCTGAAGTACATCGCCACCATTTATGAATTGGGGATAGGCTGAAGCCAGTTTTTCTAACACCATGGGTGTGTCTGTGGCCGGTAAGGCAGCGAGAGGTACGGCGTCTTTGATACGGAAAATGCGAGCCTGGGTTGGGCCTTCTGAACGAGAGGCATAGATGAAGGTTTGGGCTTCAGCAACCATTACCCCCTTTTTGCATCCCTTTTCAACGAGTACCCGGTTGAATTCGATAGCGCCCAGTGTTCGACCTGGATTGAGTACCACAATTTGCCCGGTCTGTAAGTAAGGGGCTGCTTCTTGGGCAATATTATAGTGGGCGTAAGCCGGGGTTGCCACCATGACAATATCGCAGTTTTCGATGGCGACTTTCATATCCGAGGTTACGCACGCCAAACGATTAAAACCCCTTGGACCAGCAGAGTCTTGGCTCTCCAGGGTTATACCACCTCGCGCCTGTATCGCGGCAATGTTTTCAGGTGTACGATTGTAGAGTGTTACTTCAAACCCCATGATGGCTAGATGTGCGGCCATTGCTTTTCCCCCATTACCAGCTCCAATTACTGTGTAGCGTGTTTCCTTTTTGTTCATTTATATCTCCTGTGTATCGATGTGGGTTATAACGGGTTCATAAGGGTGTTAATCCGTTCGCGCTCGCTGAGTGGGCTACAGGTGGATGGCTCAATAGCGATACAAGCCCCACTGCGATTTATACGAGTGACAATTTGCCCTCGTCCGAAGGGGTTATTCTTGAGTTGGGGAGCATCTAGAATACCGGTTTGTACTGCCCGTGTCAGAGAGGTCGGGTCAACCAAGGGATCGGCTACTCCTGCGGGTGCCAATTCCCGAATCGCATCCAGGGTAACTTGTGCTTCTCGAGTTAATTCGTCAACTCGTCTCTTAATGCGGTCATCCTGAGTCATATCCGGACCTCTCAAAGCATTCTCGACCGATCGCCAGGCAAGTTTGCAGGATTCAATCACATCCGCAGCCGTAGCCGCATGATCCGCTTCAGTGTAACTCACAACATGCAGGATGTGAGGCCGCAGTGCCATCTGCAGATAAATACTGGCAGCCAGGTGGGCACGGGCAGCATCAACATCAACCGGAAAACTCAATAACCCGGTGCGAGTTTGCCGCCAAATGTGGAATTTTGGACCCGCAAGGGTTTCGATCATCTTGAGAACGGCAAGCATCTTGGCTAGATCCATTGCATCAGTTAACCCCGGTGGGCTATTGAACATCATCTGTGCGATGTAATCTTTGACCCCAAAGGCGCGAGCATTAAATGCCGACAGGTATGCTGCCACTACAAAAATTACATCCGGGGCGTCGCGCAACCCCCAATGATGCGGCTCGTTGACCTCCACTGGGATGGAACGCTCCCCATACCAGATCATCAACTGCTGATGTTCTCGTATGGAGCCTTCCAAATCCCAGGGGCCTCGACCGTCCATCAGGTTGAACCAGAACAGTGGAATGGCGCTCCAGGCCATATTTATGGTTTCAACGTACATTTCTGCGAGTTGGATGAAATCATCAGTTCCAGTATAGGTTCGTAAAAGCGGGAAGTTACCGCAACGAGTAGCTTGGTAAAGAGAACGGTAATCTTCGGGGGTACGGACAGGGACCCCCCCAGCACCACGACGGCGAGGATCTTGCCGCCCAGGGTGGAAGAAATTCTCCTGGGCATCCTGATCAATCCCAAGAGAGATCACATCTACCAACCCCGAATTGGCGATTTGTTGGATACCATCGTGGGTAACTTTGAAGTCTGGCAAACCGAAATGGTGACGAAAAATTGGATATGGAGATTTCCATTGAATGCGTTCAATTGCTGTTTGTGGAAAATATATTTTTGTATGATCTTTATACTCATTTCCCCTAAGATAGGCCAAAACTTGATCTGGCATTTCTGTCCCATCAAAACAAACATCGAAAAAACCTAAGGTGCGAACACGCTTTGCAACGGGTGGGGTCCCACCAAACACAAAACGAACGCCATTCGAGCGTAAATCATCAGCAGCCTCCGCAAATTCGCCCAATAAACGTTCACCGGTTTCTGGGGTGAGCCGGTAGGAAACCCCAACCAGGGTTGCCTTTTCACGACGAGCTGTTTCGATGAACTGATCAATAGAAACAGATGGGCCAAGGAACACTGTTCTCCACCCGGCCTGTTCAGCCAAACGCAAGAAGTTGGTCACTCCAGCAACATGAACACATTCTCCTAAGGCACCTGCAACAACCGTTTTCATTTCAGGCTTTTCTGAAATCATTTAATTCCGTCAAGATCGATGATAACCACGATTGGAGGACCAAACATCGGCCAATTCAACACCTACAACTTGGATGGAAACTTGTTAGTGACTTAACCCTGGAAAGTACAGCTACAAGCCGATGACTGAAAAGTTATTTCAATCGGGAAATCAATCTTTTCTTGTTGGGTTCGGGCTTGGTTTTGTATCATTCCTGACAAGATAACTAGATTGGATTAGTAGGTATCTTGCGCGCCTCTGATTTCTTCCGCCGGATGTGCTTACGCATTCCTTTGGATAGTCGTTTCCTTTTCGGCTTTTTATTTTTTTTCGTTTTATCTGCCATCAAAGTTCTCCTTATTTTTATAAGCAATTTTTGCATTCACGCTTAACCGACAAGCAGCTCAATCACTTGACGAAAATTGAAATCTATGAAGAGGTTATCCTAGCGAAATACATTCTCTTAAAGCATTAGCTATCAAAGTTTTCATTAAAACCAACCGCTTAATTGATTTTTCATGAAACCATTACTTACCAATTTGAAAACTGAGCATTATTATATGAGCCTGGTCCAAGTATTTCGATACTTGATCGATCTCTTTATTTATTTGTTTAGCGTGATCCAAAAATATGGAAATTGTCTAGGAGAAACCCATCCCCCCATTTGGCCATAACACAACCAAATTCTTCGAAGTTTTCGATATAAATCTCTCAAAAAACAAGCCTCGCTATCTGCGAGAGACAAATGTATTATAACACATCGAAATTTATGATCGTTTCAGGTTTGGGATTATGGATATGCAGAATCCCCTAACTCATAACAACCTAATAAGAAATAGGAAAAATCCCCACAATTTTTTATACGGGGATTTTTCGTAGGCAGCAGTTCCACTGATCATCAATCTGAATGAATGAAATACAGCCTCCGACGTGCAATTTGGGTGCAGATAGGGTGGAAAGTATGGAATCTATAGACAAAAAACACCACTTTCACCCAGCTAAATTAGACAGAATAGGCAAATTCTCTGTCCCTCCCTTGACTGGGTAGATTCGATATCACACTAGTTAACACTCTAAACTCAATTTTCTGCTAATTCTAATCCGACGGTTGTGCGTTCGAGTCGCACCGGGGGCGCAGCCGCAAGGCTTCGCCTTGCTTACAGGAGAACGGGAAGATGACGCCCCGTTCTCCACTCGTTTAAGGGATAATGAGCAGCTCTACATGCCAATCGAGCGATTTTTCGCGTCTTTACGCTTTGAGCAAAGGGAAAAACGGGATCAATTGGGGATAGAGATAGGCTCTTTGGGTTGAAATCAATCCAATTTAGGTTGGAGTCCAAAACTTGGTTTTTATGAACCAAATCCTTTTTGAGTTTAAGACCTCCCAGGATCATTAGTTCAAACAACCATATTGTCTATTTTTTTTGACTAAAAAGAAATACGTAATTACAATGTAATTCCATCTATTAAATGATTTTGGAGAAATCAGATGAATACTATAAAAACCCGAATCGTTAAGATTGGAAATTCGCAAGGGATTCGTATTCCAAAGCTATTGCTTGATCAAACAAACTTTGGAAATGAAGTCGAACTTGAGTTGCTTGAAAACCGCATTGTGATTCGACCTTCGCAATCTTCACGTCAAGGCTGGGAGGAACAATTCAAGAAGATGGCAGAACAAGGTGATGACTGGTTATTGGATGATATTGCACAAGTATCATCTTGGGATGAGGATGATTGGGAATGGTGATCAATCGCTTTGATGTGTTTCTTGTGATTTTGGATCCTACTGTAGGAAGTAAAATTCAGAAAACGCGTCCTTGTGTAGTTATTTCCCCTGATGAGATGAATCATCACATTGCTCCTGTGATTGTCGCACCAATGACCACAAAAGGGGGATCCTATCCAACACGGGTAGCTTGTTTATTCCAAGGGAAAGAAGGTCAAATTGTACTCGACCAGATTCGCACTGTCGATAAATCGCGGTTAGCTCGTAAACTCGGACAAGTAAAAGATGAAACCCAACAGGAAATCTTATCCGTACTCGGTGAGATGTTTAGCGAGTAATTCAATCCTTGAATATCAATTTGGAACGTCAGAATTACTCGACGATTCCAGATAACAGAATAACATTTCGAATATGTGGTTTTTACAAGACATATTGCCCCCATTAACGATTTTTGAGAGAGAATCACGGGGAAGACGGTTCGAGTTGGTCCAATTCCGGGTTTGGTAAACAGGCTATTTATGTCATATTGACATAACCTTTTGATAAAACATCAGGAATTAAGCATTTTCTACCCCCAACGATTAAATCAATTGCTGTGCGTTTTTGCCCTGAATGTGCTTGAGACAGAGAATCTGTTGGTTCAAATCGCACCGCTTCCCCACGGGCGCAGTACGGGTAAGTGGGTGTGGGATTAGGGGGCGTTTAATCCAAGTGATTTCATCAACTCTTCCGTCACATCTCCAAACAGCTTTTTATCCATTTCTATATATTTGAAGCCATACTTCTTCGTCTCCTGCTCGATGTAGACACTCATCTGCTTCACAAACATTGCAAAAGCACTCATGTATTGGACGCTTGCATCCCGCATCCAATCATGCTCATTCTCTTCAGCAGATTTCTTGATGTTCTCTTTGTG
>CAZTJD010000193.1:0-5538 GCA_964613985.1 uncultured Anaerolineales bacterium | reverse complement strand
TCCAGACTTCCGTTTCCGAAATTCCTATCATCGTCCCGGTAGGCAATAGAGGCACAATTTGCCTGTCCTGTTGCTTCGAAAATAAAAATGGGGGCGGGTGTCCGGCATTTGCATAGACACAAACCCCGCTCTCCGGTTCGATTACCCCTAAAAACAGGGACATGAACTGCCCAGATTTTGTATCATCAAGGATTCGCTCGTTGATCTTTTCCATCACAAGGTCTGGATCGGAGGGATATTCCATTGAAATCGTCCTGATTAATGTCCAGCAGAGGGACATGAACAAAGCTGCGCCAACCCCCTTATCTACAACATCGGCGATCAAAACGACGATTCTGCCATCTGGTAGCTTGTGAATGTCATAAAAATCGCCTGAGGTCTCTCTGGACGGTTTAAGCACTGCTTTGAACTGCCAGCCGTTAATCTGAGGTAATTGCCTCGGAAGGTAGCTGGCTTGGATTTCACCCGCGAGTTGCAGTTCCCGCGCCATTTTTTGATTCTGCAACCTGAGCTGGTTTTCAATCGATTTGATTTCCGTCAGGTCGTGATAGATCGCGATATATCCAATCGTCTCTCCAGCAACAACGACCGGTAGTGCCAGTAATTCAACCTCAACCGTGCTGCCATCCTTGCGCGTCCGTACGGTTGTGGTATGGACATATCCTTTCTCTGTTATATCTTCGGTATAGTAACGTGCCTCATCCAATTGGGCTTCGCCTTTCGCCACCAGGGAATCAAGGCTCACACCGATAACCTCTTCTGCGGTGTAGCCGAAGAGCCTTTCAGCAGATGGATTCCAGGAAACAATCAATCCCTCCAGATCTGCGGTAACAACGGCGACGGGATTATTTACCAGTAATGCCTCAAAATATTCTTTCTGGCGAGTAATTTCCTCCTGGATCACTTTCCGGTGCTGGATTTCATACTGGGCTTGGTGCAATAAACTGGCATTCTGGATCGCGATCGCTGCCTGTTGGGAAAAGAGCTTTACCAAATAAAGGTCATCCTCGTCATACTCCCTCACACGCTCACTTACCACCGTAAAGACACCGACCAGGTCATCCCCAACGAGCAGTGGTACGCCGACCGTAGTGCTGATCCTATCGTAACCAGCTAGCCTCCCTTCCCATTGGGTGTAGTCTGTGATCACCACTTGCTGGCGTGATTCGGCCACTTTTCCCATCAAACCTTCACCGATCTCTTGAATCTCGCCCAGGTGATCACCGCTGATATTATGACTCACCACCAGGCATAAAACCTGTTCGTCCTTATCAAATAGTGCGAGTTCTCCACCGTACGAATGCAGCAAAGCAGACGCCCTCTCAATAATTTTTTCTAACAAGACCGGGAGTTCATTTTCGGACGTGATATCTGCCATGGTCATACTCAAGGCTTCAAATTCTGCTGCCCTCTTTTTCACCTGCGCGATAAGCCGGGTTTTTTCAATGGCAAGTCCAGTAATCTGGGCTGCTGAAGTCAGAACATCGAAATCATGAGGGTTGAAGGCATCCACCTCAATCCGTTCACAGGTCAGGACGCCGATCACGATGTCCTTTCCCCATATCGGAACATCGACTTCCGAACCATCCGCACCGTAGAAATATCCCGGTTCTTTTTTCACGTCTGGGGAGTAATGGAGTTTTCCACTCAATAAGGGTCGTTCAGATAGTCCTTGCCCGGGAGCCAGGTCTACGACGGGTTCCTTAAATCCAGCGCTTGCCTCCAGGTGTCGATACCCCGTTTTGGGATCATGGCTAAAAATCGCTACATAATCATAACCCAGGGTTTCGTAGAGCCCTTCCGTAACACACCGGTAGACATCTTCCTCCTGGATTACAGCCTCCAAGTCCGCCGATAAACGGAACAATGCCCCAAAATAACCGCCTCTTTTTCGTTCAGGTTCCTGGTATTGATTGACCATGCGCTTCCTCTGGGCCTGATTCACACTTTCATTCATCTATTCATGGAATTCTCTGGTAAACCCATTCAGTCCTGCAGAGTTTATTGCCAGAAAACATCGTTCATTATACCCGATAGAATATTCCCCTTAAGCATCGACCAGAATCTCACCTCCCGTAGCCGAGATTTCCATATCTCGCCTTTACCTATCGACCAGGTTGTTTGTGCTACCAATATTTCTTCTACCTGATTATGCAAACTCTCTTGACACATCGATTTCTTGGCTTATAATATAAGGTATTCCTTAATATTATCAATATATTTCTTATGGTAACCACAAAGAATAGGGTATGAATGATATTTCTCTCACCCTCAGCGAAAGCATAGAAACTTACCTGATCACCATCGCCCGTCTACGGGAAGGGAGCCAGGCAGTACCCCTCTCCCAGCTGGCTGAGATGCTCTCTATTTCCCCGGTTTCGGTAAACGAAATGTGCCGTAAGTTGCAGGATCAGGGATTTGTGGTTTACCAGCCTTATAAGGGTGTTTCATTAACACCACAAGGGGAAAAGCATGCCCACTATATTTTACGACGCCACCGTCTTTGGGAGGTCTTTTTGGTACAAAAACTAGGCTTTGACTACCATGAAGCCCATGAAGCGGCTTGCCAGTTGGAACACTCCACCCCCAACCTTGTCGCTGATCGTTTGGAGACTTTTTTGGAATATCCACAGGTGAATCCCGAGGGAGTTCCGATCCCCCGGGCAAATGGAATTCTGCCTGTCAGTCCATGGCTTGCATTAATAGAGATGCCCGCAGGGCGGTCATGTCATGTAATTCGTTGTGATTTAAACCGTACCGAATGTGATTTCCTGGACGAGCATGGTATCCGTCCCGGGGCTTCACTGACAGTACTGGCAATGACTGCCGAAAACCTGTTGCTGCAGGTTGGTTGGGAAAAAATTTCCCTGGCGCGATCCTTGGCCGAGTCGATTATCGTGGCAGAAGAGGGGCATGAGTGATGAAACGTAGACATCACTTCAGAAAACCTCGCTTGAAGCACCACCCGGTTCGAACCCAACCAGGTCAGATCACCCTGAGTGATTTACAGGCTGGAGAAAAGGGCCTCCTCACCGAGGTAAGCGGTGGTCGGGGGATGTTGGAACGTATAACTTCTCTTGGTTTTGTTCCCGGGACAGAGGTCTGCATCCTTCAGAACTTAGGGCATGGCCCAATAATTGTGCGGGTACACGATGCCCGGATTGCCCTGGGACGCGAGATAGCCCGTAGAATCCAGATACGTCGCAAAGACCATGAATAGCTCCCCAGGTGCTGGTTCGACCGCTGCGATCGAACCCGGACGACCAGTCATCGAATCTCCCCTGATTGCACTGGCGGGTCATCCCAACGTGGGTAAATCCACCCTGTTCAACTTGCTGACCGGTCTAAACCAGCATGTAGGCAATTGGCCCGGTAAAACGGTAGAGCAAAAAAAGGGCACCTTCTCTTACAACCATAAAACTTATAAAGTCATCGACTTGCCGGGGACATACAGCCTTACAGCCAAATCCAACGAGGAGGTCATTTCCCGAGAGTTCATCATCAAGGAACACCCCGATGTGGTCGTGGTTTTGGTAAACGCCGCCGCCCTGGAATTAAATCTCTACCTTGTGGCAGAACTGGTGATATTGCCCGTGCCCATCATCGTGGCCTTGAACATGATGGATGTCGCCCGGCAGGAAGGGTTACATATTGAGTCAAAAGTGTTGCAAGCCGCCTTGGGAGTGCCAGTTGTGCCAATCATCGCCACGCGCAACCAAGGTGTAACGGAACTTTTGAATACGATTGACGGGGTCACGCAAGGGGAGATCCCCTACACGCCGAAACGCCCAACGATTCGGGAGGACCATTTAGAGCTTTTTACCGAGATCAAGGCACTCATTGCCAACCATGTACCCGAGCCCTATACCCAGGATTGGGTCGCTCTGAAACTGTTGGAAGGTGATAAAGAAATCAGGCAGATGATGCAGGAACACCTGCCGCCCGATCTGTGGACAGAAGTTAACGATATCCTGTATGCCCATGATGATGCCTTTGTAGCAGTTGCTGGGGGTCGATACGAGTGGATTAAAAGGATGGTCCGTGCCGCCGTAACCCACCCAACCATTGGCCCGGTCAGCCTGACGGACCGGCTGGACCATTGGGCTACCCACCCTTTCTGGGGCCTTGTGATCCTGGCTGGCATTCTGGGACTGATTTTTTGGCTTACCTATACGGTCGGTGCCCCAATTCAGGAATTTTTTGACACGCGTGTTGTCATGGAGTTGGTAAAGTGGATCCATTTGCAGTTTGCGAGCGCTCCAAGCTGGCTTGTTGGTCTGGTGGCAGATGGCGTCATGAGCGGTGCTGGGACAGTTTTGACTTTCTTACCGATTCTGGTCATCTTTTTCGCTGCCATGGGCATCATAGAAGATGTCGGCTATATGGCTCGAGCAGCCTACGTGATGGATGGCTTTATGCACCTCATGGGCTTACACGGGAAGTCCTTCCTGCCTCTTTTTCTGGGCTTTGGTTGCAGTGTGCCAGGCGTGATGGGAACGAGAGTGATTGAATCGCCACGGGCGCGCCTGTTAACCACCCTCCTGGTTCCCCTGATCCCCTGTACGGCTCGTATGGCTGTGGTCGCTTTTCTTGCCCCTGCCTTCTTCGGTTCCGGTGCTACCTTGGTCTCTTTGGGATTGGTACTTGGTGCGCTGGGGATAGTGGCAATCTCTGGCATACTCATCAATAAGACCATCTTCCGTGGTCGCAGGTCAGCTTTCATCATGGAGCTTCCTCTTTATCACATTCCCAACTGGCGTACGATCGGACTTTTGGTATGGCATCGCAGCGGTTCGTTCTTACGTAAAGCCGGTACGTTGATTGTTTTGGTATCGACCCTTGTCTGGGCCCTTTCAATGCTGCCGAATGGCGATATTGAAAGCGGTTTCCTGGCCCAATTTGGACGCTGGTTGGAACCGGTTGGTCGTCTGGCTGGATTGGATTGGCGGCTCATGGTGGCGCTACTGACCAGTTTTGTCGCCAAGGAAAATACGATTGCCACCTTAGGCGTGTTGTTTGGCTCCGCTGAAGTGGGCGGCTTGGCAAAGACCCTTGCAGCCACCTACACACCCGCCACTGCTTTGGCTTTTCTTACCATGCAGATGCTTTTCATCCCCTGTTTGCCCACCTGCGCCGTCATCCGCCAGGAAACCAATTCCTGGCGCTGGACGTTCTTCAATATCGCGTTTCTCTTCGTGGTTTCACTGATCGGAGGCGTAATCGTCTATTGGATGGCACACACCATCCTCCCGCTTTGATCCGCTAACTCCTTTCTTCCCTCGCTTTCGGACTCCCTGTTATCCCTGTTCTTAATTTCACTCAGAAAATTACAGCCCACATTGAAGAATTAGCCCAGGCTACCGATGCGGCTCGGATGAGTGAGGCGTTTCAAGAATATCTGGCTTTCTGTGCCAGGTTCCACCACTACTCAATCAATAACCAATGGCTAATCTGGATGAAGAAGCTGGATGCAACTCACGTGGCTGGATTCTACAAATGGAAAGAGATGGGTCGCTACGTTAGCAAAGGGGAGAAGGG
>CAZTJD010000192.1:0-5587 GCA_964613985.1 uncultured Anaerolineales bacterium | reverse complement strand
TGATCCAATCGCTTTTTCTTTCACCCATTGGGTGAAAACCAAACTTGACGAAACCCTTAAGTTTTCAGGCTGATAAGGTTGTTTTGTGTGTTTTTTGATTAATTGACGTAGAATCCGGGTCGTAAATACTGATCTTTTAACAATTGCCGTACCTTCATCATTAAGTAATGATCCACTAGAAGCAATTACGGAGCCGTCTGTACCGTTCGCCTCGAACCGGCATTTCTCTACTGTTACATCCCCTCCCTCGTTCCAGATAGCACCACCATAAGGAAAACCTTCCGTAAGGATAAGATTATCCAGGGTTAGAGAACCGAAATAAGAAACATGGAAAATCCGCGATGCTCCATTACCAGAAATTGTAATAGTAAAAAATTTATCTGTGTTGTGGATTGTCGATTCTTGATCTATCGTTAACTCCCCAAGAGTATCGTCGATAACAATCGTACCCGGTAAAATCGAATCATCGAAAATGATCGTGGCACCGGCAGTTGCATCATTAATGGCCTGTCGTAGCGTACATTTTTTATTGGTACAAGAACCATCCTCATCATCAGTGCTATCTACGGTGATTGTGTTTGGTACCCCGAATACTTTTGTTGGCACAATGATGAAGGCTGTGAATAATAGTAAAAAAACCAACACCAAAAATCACGGTTCGACTTCGTTTTTGTTTAATCATCTCTTTCGCTCCTTTCAGCGTCATGTAGATTTCATTGTTTATTGTGACGAGATTATCGTTTGAAAGTTATCGAAGTAGAGAACGGGAAAATATGCGATCACACAAAATTATTGCTGTGCTTTTAAAAAACCTTAATAAGGATTCTGGTAGAGAACAAAGCGCTTGAATCGTTACAGGTCAAAGATGGGTTTCGGAAATTTGGATATCGTCCAGATATGTATTAAGCTGCTTCTGATGATTTGTTACTGAAGTAAAATTGAATTACCCTGTAAAGCACTATAGAAAAACTGTTTGCTAAAATTCTCTTTGCTTTCAGAAAATTATACTTGATTTCAATGATATTTTAATATAATTGGACCAAGAAAATAAATGAAAAATTCACGATAATGTGTCAAATAATCAGGCAATTCAACAGCGGTCCTTTCTCAAGCAAGAAAATTTTTTTGGGATATTCATTATTAAATGATTTGGGTAGAATTGCTAAGCTTATACCACGACTTAGTGAGGGAAAAAAGGGATGAGAGTTGGTGGGATACAAAAAACAGGTGACATAAAGTCACCCGTTTCTAATTAATTCAAGTTGGATTGGTTTAGGTCTTGGCTGTCTTGAACAGGGTTACCAATGCTACCACGATCATGCCTCCAGCAACGAAGGCTAAGACATAAGTCAGGATATTTGCAATAAGTCCCCCAACAAATGGTAAGCTATTCAGCGCTGATGCAGAAATCGTTAACGCGATCGATGCCAACAAAAAATTTTGGGGTTTCTTCGGCGGTGACATTGAAAAGACCAACCAAAACGCCAAGGATTGCCAGCACCCAGAATACCCAAGCAGCTTGAATGAAAAGCCCGGCAAGCACGGCTAGGACCAGACCGACGATAAATGCCCATTTTCCAATAGTTCCAGTTATTAAAATCTCCTTTTGGTATATGAGGATAAGTCCAACTCTTGGTGACCTATCCCAATGAATTAAGATACTTACAATGAATATAACACAATGGTCATAGCATCGTTACGAATTTTTTTATTGTCCTATTTAATTGGAAACAAAAAAGGATAAAGGAGCAGTTGCCTTGAAAATCAGGATGATTTGGTTGATTGATCTTGTTAGTTTCGTCCTTGTATTGTTTTTACTTCGTGGAGAAAAGGATATCTGGCTTTCGCCTGAAGATGGAGATGATGGAGTAGCCCAAACCGACCTCGTTATCCTGGCTGAGGCGGATGATGCCTACGCCCCATTGGCGGATGAAATTACTCGTACGGAGAAGGCTTTACGGTTGTTCAATATCGACGCATTAAGATCTGTCGATTCCAACTATGTGATCTATGTGGCTTCTCCGGACGGCTTATCTGAAGCTAAGCTACTGGCTTTGAGTTCCATGTCGGCTGAAACTGGTCGTTATCCAGCGATTGGGATCATCAGCGGTTCAACAATGGAAATGGCGCGGCAGTTGTGGCTGCGAGGCAGGGAAATTAATGCTGTCATTGGTGTTGCCGCCAGTGCTAAAGATGTCAATGCACCAATGGAAGAGGGAGAAATCTGGTACCTAACCGGCGACCCGACCTGGACCCAGCCTTTGAACAAAGCGAACCTGATGGAAGCCCTTGAGGTTGCAGATTATTTTTACTGGGCCCGGCATGTTAGTTCGACAAAGTGGTTCTGGTATGAAGGAGAATTCCCCAAGAAAGACGAAATGTTTGGCGGGGATGAACTCCCAACATTGAACCCTGTGGTGATCCACACTCCAAGCTGCCGATCCTTTACTCCCTGGAATCCCGAATCGATAGCCCTGGCTTTCACCGACCAAGGTGCAGCGGCTTACCTGGGAAACTTATATTCACCAATTTCCTCGGGCTACTTTATTGGTCACCTCCAAACCTTGCCTGGTTTTGATACCTGGTCCGGGGTGTCCATGGGCGTTCTGGCACAGGTCCAAAATCGTGCTTCAGAAAAAGCTTATGCCACACAGCCTTACCTGTTCATGCTGGGGGATCCTCACCTTGCAGTGCAGGTAGAAGCCCCTTATACAATTACGCTTGACCAGCGTTCTGGGGACCGCAGGGTGATCAGGGGCTTCTGGGAAAGTGCGGCTACGAATCCCGGTGTCTTGCCCCTGCGGATATCGAATGGGGCAGAATATTCTTTCATGACGGTCACGGGAGTAGGTTCTGTCAGTGAGGGGGATCCTTTTTTCAATCGATCGATTCAGACCTTGAACATCGGCGAGGACAAAGTTGCATTAATATTACTTCCAGAGGGGGATTATGAGATCGAACTTAGCCAAAATCCGCCGTTTCTAAGGCATCAGGCTGATGGACTGCGAGATTCATTTGAATTCGTCTGGTGTAGTATTGCGCCAATGCAATCCGTTGTGGCATTACTACCCGTCATTTTTCTATCCGGTTTCGTGATCATCAGCTATTTAAAGGAAAAGCCTCTGAAACGTTTCCTTCCCGGTGCCTGGGTGGGGGTTAGCTGGGCTTTGTTGCAAATGGTCTTCTGTGTACTTAGATCAGGCAAGGTGAGTGTAACTTCATACCAAGTAACGTTTACACCAGTTGAATTATACCTGGCATTTCTTGGGACCTTTTCCCTGGTTGTTCTTGGACTTACCTGGATGCTTGAAACGAATAAAAAGGTCTGCAGGTTGTTTGGACTGGGGATTTGTATTGCACCAACTTCGGCACTGATGAGTTTTTACTTTGGGATCATTACTGTCCTGAATCTCTTCAATGCCCAGAACAGCTCAGGTGGATTTTGGCCTTTGAATTACAACCCCGTTCGAATGGCAGCGGTTGTTGGCATCCTTGAGGTGATGGTTTTTATTCACAGCTATTCTTTCTTGAGAGCGATCAAGGCAGCACCGAAAGCACCCATCAGTTGAGGCATTTTTGGTAATACCGCATCCTGCCCGAGTTCTTCTGAGAACATCTTGACGATTAATGAATTTTGCACAACACCTCCAGACAGCATTAACGGCGGCTCAAAACCCACAGAATGGACCATGGCGATCACCCGTTTAACCAATGCCCGGTGCAAGCCGCGCAGGATTTCCGGGACCGGGGTGCCAAATGCGATGAGAGAGATGATCTCAGACTCGGCAAATACGGTACAGGTGCTGGAAATGGGCGCTTCATCCGTAGTTGTCATTGCCTGTTTAGCAAATTCTGCAACAGGGATTGTAAGCCTGTTTGCTGTATTTTCGAGAAACCTGCCTGTCCCCGCCGCACACCTATCATTCATGGCGAAGTCGACCACATTGCCGGCAGGGTTGATGCGAATGACTTTACTATCCTGACCGCCGATATCGATCAGGGTACCCCCGTGCTTGAATTCCTGGAATACACCGCGAGCATGACAGGTGATCTCGG
Organism: uncultured Anaerolineales bacterium; assembly: GCA_964613985.1. Lineage (GTDB taxonomy): Bacteria > Chloroflexota > Anaerolineae > Anaerolineales > UBA11858 > CAZTJD01. The sequence continues at coordinate 1,531 of CAZTJD010000192.1, read as the reverse complement.
TTATGGAGCGGGTTGCCTGCTTTACCTGCCTGCGACCATACCCGGTTGCAAGGACGGGTAGTTCCTCAGAAAGGTTGTTGCAATCGAACGCTTGGGATAACAAACGGTTTGCCTGTAGTTCAATCCTGGGTTCAGCTTGTTCTAAAACTTGCCATTCCATCTTTCCAGCAGCATCTACACCTACGACCTTCATGGTTGAAGAGCCAGCATCAATACCAAGGGCATAAATACTCATGATGATACTCCCAACATTTCGCAGAACGCTTCGAGCCGGTTGGTCACCTGCTCCATGGAAAAGGAACGTGGGTCGCTGTGATCTGCTTCCAGCAACAAAGCCGGGATATTATATTGGTTGACAAGTTTGTCGCGCTGGTCCATCTGTCCTACTGAATATGGCTTACAGGAACGGTCCGAATGCAAGATCACGCCATCCAGCTGATATTCAGATACCATTTGCTGGATTTTCTTTAATTTATCCCCGGCACCGTGGTTCAATATCGGGTTGAGATACACTAACGCCGCTGATCCAAAAGGGTCCTGCGGATTTAACATTCCTGCAAGTTCAGCCCAGGCATTGGTGTACGTTGAAGCAGCCAGGGCAATTCCACGCTTTGCCAGGAATTCGTTCAGGTATGGCAGTTCATACCATATGGGCAGGTTATCCCAGAGCAGTCGCTTCGTCTCATTTTGAACTGCGCTGACCTTATGTACAATCCGATCTTTTACTTCCTTCAGCATTTCAGTGTAAAGGTCTACTGTCTTCTCTTCACCACGCATTTCCACAATCGGAGCCATGAGGATGAATTGATCAAAAGCGGAGATTGGCGCTGGATGATGCCGGCAGCACTCAAGGATATCTCGCCATAAACAAACTGCCTGCTGGCTTAATTCCATCGTTCGTTTCAGGGCAGTATAATCCAAAGGTTTTCCAGCTACAGCTTCAATGATAGGGATAGAATCTTCAATCTGCTGCCTGACATATGCGATAGCGTGATTAGATACCTGGCTGTAAAGAAAAGGGGTATCGATCAGGATCAAAGGGACATTAAAATGATGAGCCAGGATGCGATACCAATGGAGGACAGTCTGGCAAATGTTTGTACATGCCATGAGTAGGTCGGGCTTGGGGATTGACTTTAGGGGTGTTTTCCCAGAGAGGAGTGAGCCGATGTCCGTGCGAGCATAAGAACAAAGGTCATTGGCGTAACCTTCTTTTTCCGCCTCGATGGCGATTGCTTCTGTTTTCAGGGCTGCACCGCAGATCGCACCGTGATTTTCTGGGTAATGGGTGTAGAAATCCATCGCTCGCAATACTTCCACCGGCGCGCCGGAAGTGACCCAGGCTACTTTTTTCTTTTCGTTAGCCTTTCTGCCTCGAAGGAGGTGCATGGCAACCAACATGCTCGATTTTAAGGCGGTCTTAAGGGGAGGGGCGAGGTCCGCTTCTGCGCTTGTAAATCCGTTTCGTTTCTCGTTTGGTAGGTTCATTGTTTCTTTCACTGCAGCATTTCCATGAATGCTCCCAGGCGAG
>CAZTJD010000191.1:0-5617 GCA_964613985.1 uncultured Anaerolineales bacterium | reverse complement strand
TACACCTCCTTCCTGGCTGGAATTTACTGGTTGTTTGGAACCCATGCCCTGCTGGTGCGCATCATCCAGGCTCTGATCTGCAGCCTGATGCCCTGGCAGGTGTACCAGCTGGTGAAAAAATTGGCACAAAGACAGCCTTACTGGGATTCTAACCGCACTGCCCTGGTTGCCCTCATCGCTGCCTTAATCACCGCCGGATATGCCTATTTTGTCTTCTTCAGCGCCACCCTGATGACCGAAGGCTTTTACCTCATGGCCGTGGTCTGGTCCTTGCTTTTAACGCTTGACCTGGAAGAAAAGCCCACCCTGGCAAAGTGGGCCACTTGGGGTCTGGCTGTCACCCTTGCCACCCTGCTGCGCCAGGTCTTCATGCCTATCGCAGCTTTGCTCTTCTTCTATATCATCTGGAATCAATGGCGCCAGGTCAAAATCAGCCATGTATTGGTCGCGGGTGTGATTGCGGTGGCTCTGATCCTGCCCTGGACGGTGCGCAACTACCTGGTCTTCGACCGCTTCCTCCTGCTGAACTCCCAGGCGGGGCAGACCTTTTGGAACGCCAACCACCCTGCCCTGGGCACGGATTTTGGCGGTAGCCCCATGTTCCCCATCCCAATCGACCTGGAAGGGATGAACGAGGCAGAATTGGATTCAGCCTTGATGTCTAGGGGCTGGCAGAACGTAGCGGCTGATCCGGGTCGGTTCATCTTGCTTTCTCTGGACCGTTTTTTGGAGTTCTTCCGCTTCTGGTCGATCCCGGAATCAACCAGGTTAAACAACCTTGCCCGGACCGCATCCTACACCATCTGTCTGCCTTTCATGGTCGCCGGCCTGGTGCTCTCCCTGAAAGAGTGGCGCCGTTGGCTCCTGATCTACCTGTTCATCGTCGCCTACACCTTTATGCACATCATCTCCTGGGCCGGCATCCGCTACCGCATGCCGGTGGACGTATTGCTGGTGCTCTTTGCTTCCCTGGCGCTGGCAGCCCTGGTGGCCCATTTCTGGCCTAAATCCATCAACCATTAATTACAAGAGAAGATTAGGTCAGAAACTATAGATTTCACGGATTTCACAAGGATAATAAATACGTGTTAATCCATGGTTAAAAATATTAAGGACGCCTAATGCAAACATCCGTTCAGGAACCAGTCCAACAGCAAATCATCATCGAGAAGAAACGCGGCCTGGCAGCCCTCAAGCTGGATGACCTCTGGCAGTACCGCGAGCTGCTCTATTTCCTGGTCTGGCGGGACATCAAGGTGCGCTACAAGCAAACAGTCCTGGGCGTCGCCTGGGTGATCCTCCAGCCGCTAGTCAGCATGGTCGTCTTCAGCGTCTTGTTTGGTAGCCTGCTCAAGGTCCCTTCCGGCGATGTTCCTTACCCGATCTTCTCCTACGCCGCCCTGCTGCCCTGGAATTATTTCTCCGGATCGCTGACTCGCTCCTCCACCAGCGTGGTCAACAGCGCCAACCTGATCACCAAGGTCTATTTCCCCCGCCTGGTCATCCCCATCGCCGGGGTTTTGGCAGGGCTGCTGGACTTCGCCATCGCCTTCGTGGTGCTGGTCGGGATGATGTTCTACTACGGCATAAGCCCAACAACAGCTGTGTTTTGGCTGCCGGCTTTCCTGCTGTTGGCAGTGACGACCGCCCTGGGTTTCGGCTTGTGGCTCTCGGCCCTGAACGTCCGCTACCGGGATGTCAACTACCTGGTCCCCTACCTGGTTCAGGTCTGGATGTACGTCACCCCTGTGGTTTACGGCACCACCCTGATCCCAGAAAGTTTCCAATTTCTGCTGGCGCTTAACCCCATGACGGGCGTGGTGGAAGGTTTCCGCTGGGCGCTGCTGGGCAGCCAGCTGGCGGAGTCTGCCCCCCCTGGATCGCTGTTCCCTATCTCGGTGGCGATCAGCCTGCTGGTCCTGGTTAGCGGCGGTATTTTCTTCCTCAACACCGAGCGCAGCTTCGCCGATATCATCTAGCCGCGAATTTCACGAATATCTATTGCATCGAATTATTCGAATTGTTCTAATTTTATTTGGATAGTTTCTCATTGAGTTATTGCCATGAGTAAGCTTATTGCTAAAGAGCTTTCATATGAAATTGTGGGAGCAGCGATGGAAGTGCATCGATCTTTAGGTTCCGGCTTCCTGGAAAAGGTTTATGAGGAGGCTTTAGCTATTGAATTTTCCTTGCGTGGTGTCCAATATGGTCAACAAAAACAAATTCCAGTCTATTACAAAGGGCAACTTGTCGGTGAGTACATTGCGGATTTTCTTGTCGAAGATAAAATTATCTTAGAACTAAAAGCAGTCTCTGCAATCTCCAATGCCCATGAAGCTCAAGCAATCCACTACCTGGCATCGACTGGATTACACCTGGCAATCATCCTAAACTTTGGTTCTGAATCTCTGCAACAAAAAAGGATATATCGAAAATAACCAAGATATTAACAACAACCCGAAAAACACGCACTTTTCGATGCTGTAAATGATTAAATTCGTATAATTCGCTAAATTCGATGCAAAAAAATCAATTCGTAAAATTTATGGCGATAATAAGGAGACGCATTGACTGAAAAAATACTCATTACAGGAGGTGCAGGCTTCATCGGCTCGCACATCGTAGACAAACTATTGGCAGCCGGTCACACCGTGCGCGTCTTTGACAACCTCGAACCCCAGGTCCACGGCGGTCTTCGCGAGCAAGGACACTGGCCAGAATACGCCAATCCAGACGCCGAATACATCCTCGGCGACATCCGCAACTACGATGCCGTTACCGAAGCCTTGGCTGGCATGGACGTCGTCTTCCACGAAGCCGCCATGGTCGGCGTCGGGCAGAGCATGTATCAGGTCTCACGTTACACCGACGTCAACACCAACGGCGCCGCTGTGCTCCTGCAAGCCATCATTGACGCCAAAGAACGACCCCGCAAGATGATCGTCGCCTCCTCCATGTCGATCTACGGCGAGGGCGCTTACCACTGCCCGCAGCATGGAACGGTTTTCCCCAACCTGCGCACACCCGCCCAGCTTCAAACCAAGGACTGGGAGATGCTGTGCCCCATCCCCGGCTGCCAGCACCACCTCACCCCCCAACCCACGGACGAATCCAAGCCCCTCTACCCCACCTCCATCTACGCCATCACCAAGCGCGACCATGAAGAGATGTTCCTGGTCGTTGGACAGGCTTACCAAATCCCCACCGTTGCCTTGCGCTACTTCAACACCTACGGGCAACGCCAGGCACTCAGCAACCCATACACCGGAGTGGGCGCTATCTTCGCCGGGCGCCTGCTGAACAACAAGCCCCCGGTGATCTTCGAAGATGGTCTGCAGCAGCGCGATTTCGTCCACGTCTCCGACATCGCCCAGGCAAACCTGCTGGTGATGTCTGAGCCGGCTGCCGATTTCCAGGTCTTCAACGTTGGCACCGGCGTCCCGACCTCGATCCTGCAAGTGGCAGAATCGCTGATCGCCCAGATGAGCCTGGATCTTCAACCCGAGATCGTCCAGAAATTCCGCGCCGGCGATATCCGCCACTGCTACGCCGACGTCAGCCGCCTGTCATCCCTCGGCTACCGGCCCCGGGTGCAATTTGAGCACGGGCTCAGCGAACTGGTCGCCTGGGTCGCCTCCCAGCAGGCCGAAGACGCCTTCGAGACCGCCCGTCAAGAGCTGCTCCACAAAGGCCTGGCAAGTTGATTGATTGGGAACCACAGATTTCACTGATTACACAGAAAATTTTTTCTTAGATAATCCCAACCACACAAAATAATCCTTGAAAACCAATGCAATCCATGGTTTAAAATAACGGGATAAATTAAGGAATGTCTTTGACAGAACAAGAATTCCAGAAACTGCAAAAATTTATTGATGACCGATTATCAAATAAAAAACGCATCAAAATCTTAGAGGCAGGTTGCGGTTCAGCTACCTATCTGAAATTTAAACCCGAAAGTTATTTCGTTGGAATCGACATTTCCGAAACACAGCTGAATAAAAACAAGATCCTGGATGAGAAAATCCTGGGGGATATCCAGACCTTTCCTTTACCCGATAATGAATTTGATGCAGTGATCTGCTGGAATGTCCTCGAACACGTCAATGATCCGGGAGCAGCACTTCGCAACTTCCATGTAGCAATGAAACCTGAAGGTATCTTAATTCTATCCCTACCTAATATTTACTCGTTAAAAGGCTTAATTACCAAATTCACACCGCATTGGTTTCACGTATTCTTTTATCGCTGTTGTTACAAAGAAAAAGACGCTGGGAAAATTGGCAAGGCGCCTTTCAAGACCTTCATGCGTAAGGCTATATCACCTACAGCTATTTCTAGATTTGCAGAGGCGAAGGGCATGAGTGTTGAATACATTGCTTATTACGATGTCCGCGATCTATTACAAACTAAAAATCAGATTCTTTATAAAATATATGCAATACTTGATCAGACAGCAAGGTACCTATCGCTGGATAAACTTGGAGATAGTGAATATTACATCGTCCTACAAAAGCATGAGTGCTTGGCAACAAGTTAAGAGCGGAAGAAAATTGAACACGAGGTTCATATTTATTAATATTTCTAAGGAATTGTTCAATCCCTATCCAGTAATTTTAAGGAGAAAATAAATCCAGTGGTGGATGCCATTTGGATTTCACAAGTAAAACCTAAAAATGAAAACTTATCAAATCATGTGGAGATTCAATGTTTTTCTCCTGTTGCTCATTGGATTCACGGCCATTTTCCATACAAATATAGCAATAATTTCAGCCTTTGCCCAGGATGGAACCTGGAGCATTCCCATAAATATTTCGAATTCCTCTTCTGACTCAGTTTTACCTTCAATAGCTGGGGATCCTGCCGGGAATGTCCACCTGGCTTGGTTGGAATTATTCGAAGCGGAACCGTCTGCAATATACTATTCCCAGCTGTATAATGATGTCTGGACAACCCCCAATGATATCTTCTCATCCCCATATATTTCCAGCATCAGTTCTCCCAGCCTGGTAAGTGATTCTAATGGGATCTTGCACATCGCCTTTATCGCTGGAGGACTTTATTACAGCACGGCGACAGCATCACAGGCGGTTTCAGCCGCAAACTGGACGATACCAGAACAATTGGTTTCTTATAAGAATAACATGGCAGGTTCCAACCTTATCATTGGTCAGGATGACACGCTTTACCTGGTTTATGAGATAAGGATCGGTCAGGAAAGCGGCGTTTATGCGATGGTTTCCGATCAGGATGAAAAAGGTTGGACCGGGCCGGTTGAAATCTATCGAAATGTTTCTAGCAGTCGCATGGTGAACAAATCAAAAATCGCAGTAGATTCACAAGGGACCATCCACGCTATCTGGGTGGAAACAAATAATCCGGAAACCTTCCCACCCTTGGGAGTGCGTTATTCCAGAAGCCCTGACGGTCTTTATTGGAGTGAGTCCGTTTCCCTGATCGATGGCCCATACGACGATGCAGAAATTTATATCAACTCAAAGGATGAACTCCATGTGGTTTGGAGCGGTACAGAACCAGACCGGTTTAAGTTCCATACCTGGTCGGAAGATGGAGGTATAACCTGGTCACCAATCTGGCGCAATACAGAACTGGGCGG
>CAZTJD010000190.1:0-5719 GCA_964613985.1 uncultured Anaerolineales bacterium | reverse complement strand
TGGCGCAGAGGGATTGATTTTGGTGCCTTATTGGAACAGTGTTTTGAACCCATATTGGGATCCTGAAGCTCGTGGGATAACTCTCGGTTGGACAGGGACTCATGGTCCCGTACATTTCTACCTGGCAATCTTGGAAGGGATTGCTTTCGAACTACGGCTCCATTATGAAGGTGTAGAGATTGACCTTGGTTCCCCGATCGAACATCTGGTGGTGACGGGAGGCGGATCAAACAGTGACGCTTGGTGCCAGATCATTGCGGATATCACTGGAAAAACTTTAAAACGGTCTCGAACCACGGAAGCAACAGCTTTGGGTGCAGCAGTCATTGGGGCATATGGAGCTGGTCTTTTTCCAAAATTAGAATTTGCAGCAGATTCAATGGCAGCAGATCATTCTGAAATATTCCACCCGGATCCAAAGAATTTAGATCGATATGACCAGCTTTATAAAGATGTATATCGAGAAATTTTCCCATCAGTTCAGCAACTTGTGAAAAGGCTGACCTCGATTGTGATGAAAAAATAAAACACCCTCCGATTTTAATTTGGAAGGTGTTCAGGCGGAGAGGGAGGGATTTGAACCCTCGTTACCTTTCGGTAAACGCGCTCTCCAGGCGCGCGCACTAGACCGGACTATGCGACCTCTCCATTTTTCTTTCGTATTGATTCCTAAAACCAACGGGCGGGATTATACCATAAATTATGCCAGGAAATTTACCCTGCATTAGCCCTAGAGTATATAACGAAACCTTAACTCACCCTTGTCGGGAGAATGTCAGTACGCTATCATATCCGAGAACGAATGGAGACCTTATGATCCTGGGAGCGATTTTAATCCTTTTCATTTTTTCGCTGGCAATTTTCGTCTTTTCACGTGTTCTCGCTAAGCCAGGTTATGCCTGGTTTATTGCGGTTGCTGGCGGGTTAATCGCTTGGGTTCTCATTTTACTTTCCTATCCTGAAGAGACCTTAACCATCCGTATTATGAATTGGAGCCGCAGCGGATTATTTTTTACCTCACCTACCCTGCTGGTAGATCGTTTTTCATGGCCATTTGCAGTAGCCATTTCAACCCTGTTAGTTTCGGTATTGCTGACAGATGTAGCCCGAGTAGAAGAAGTCCAACCATTTTTCTGGAGTACAAGTCTTGCCATCACATCTTTTGGTTTATTATCAGTTCTATCCGCCAATCCTTTGACGCTAGCACTGACCTGGGCAATCCTTGACCTCGTTGAAATTCTAACTCGTCTCCAACAGGTAACCAACAACCAGCAACGCGAACATATCATTATCTCCTTAGCGACCCGTATCCTGGGAAGTATGTTGTTGATTCTGGCTTTGTTCAGAGTGAGTAGTCTTGAAATACGGGTGGAATTTCCAAACATCCCCCCTCAGGTAGCGGGTTTGTTTATCCTGGCGGCGGGTCTACGATTAGGTGTTCTTCCTCCTCTAGCGCCTTATGTTAAAGAACTTCCCACTCGACGCGGTCTTGGGACATTGAGGCGTCTTATCCCTGTTGCAGCAAGCACGATTCTTTTAACAAGAGTTGCTATTGTAGGTGCCCAGCCGGGATGGTCTGTTGGACTTGTTATTAGTGCTAGCGTGGCGTTGATTTATGGAAGTTTGGCTTGGGTTTGGGCGAAAGATGAGCTAGATGGTCGTCCATTCTGGATTTTAACTTTATCCGCATTCACAATTATCGCTTCTGTGCATTCAAATCCTTTGTCAAGCCAGGCTTGGGGCATCTGCATGATTTTTTCAGGGGGTTTGTTGTTCCTCTATTCCTACCGAGACAGAAGGTTATTGTGGTTACCAATCCTTGGATTGTTTGGATTCGTTGCCCTGCCTTTTACCCCCGCCTGGTTCGGATTGTCCATATTTACAGGAAGCAGTATTTTCTTCTGGTTGATCTTTATCTTTGGATTAGATGCCTTGATTTTTGGATATTTCCAGCACATGATCAGACCTGATAATCTGCAAGGTACTATGGAGCGATGGGTATGGATTATATACCCACTTGGATTGGCAATTTTGCCATTAACACAATTTTGGGTGATGTGGTCTCTAGGAGGAATCGGTCTCCCTCCTGGTAGTATTCTTTCCATCCATTGGTGGGTGGGTTTATTCGCACTCGTTTTGCTTGTCCCTGTTTATTATTTGCATCGAAAGGGTTACACCTGGCCTCTAGAAGTGAAGCGTTTCGTCAGTGAAGCTATCTCTCTCGATTGGTTATATAGGATGATGTGGTGGGTATATCGAACACTGGGAGTTGTTTTCAATTATTTTCTGAATATGCTGGATGGGGACGGTGGAATTTTATGGGCGGTTTTGATTATGATCCTGTTATTAGCCTTCTTTGTGAATATTTTGGGAGCAACATAACAAATGACATTTGAGTCTCTCTCCTTTCCAGTAATCATAATATTCGTTTGTACAACTTTGGTGATGCTTTTGAGTCTGGATTGGCGGGCGTCTCTAATTGCCTTGGGGTTCCAATACGCGGGTGTTTTTGTTTTAGTTGGTAATACATGGCCTTTGGAAATGGCTTTGATAAAACTAGCGACTGGTATTATTGTTTGCTCGTTATTGGCTATAGAATTAGTAAAAGTTCCGGACGATCAATCTCCCTTGTTTAAAGTTCAGGGAGAACCGCTTACCCCCAGTGATAGGATATTCAGGGTTTTCCTGGCAATTATATTTGGGCTGGCAGTATATTCTCTGGCACCGAATGCTGCAAAGTGGATTCTAAACGCTTCATATTACCAAATACTGGCGAGCCTATACCTTTGTGGAATGGGTATCTTGATCTTGGGTATCACCAATCGACCTTTCCTGGTGGTAGTAGGATTGCTAACTTTTCTATCGGGTTTTGAGATAATATTCGCGACCCTTGAAACTTCGCCTTTGATCGCTGGATTCTTTTCTTTCCTTTCTTTTGGTATTGCACTTCTTGGTACATATATCCTTGCCTCTCAAAAAATAAAGGTGGAAAGTTGAATACCCCCTTATTCTTTATTTTTCTCCCACTGATTCTCGGTTTCTTAATGTTGTTTATCCAGTACAAGAAAAATGTAGTACTTGTTCTTGGCGTACTTTTCTCCCTTTTTTTTGCAATTGTAGCTCTCTTAATACCTTTTGAGGATGTTGTTGTCGTTGCGAGTCACTCCTTTTCACTTACCAACCAGGTTAATATCGCAAACCTGCAAATTCAATTAACAAATGAGAACCGGCCTATCCTGGTTCTCCTTTTTGTTTACCTTGCATTTTTATTCAGTGGTTCCTTTGCGGCACGGACCCATAAAAATTTTATCCCGCTCAGCTTGATTGTTAATGCATTTGTTATGGCTGGAATATCGGTTAAACCCATCCTATTTGGAATATTATTTATCCAACCAGCTATATTCATCAGTGTATTTCTTCTCATGCCGCCGGAATCACGACCAATTAAGGGTGTGCTAAGATTCTTGGTTTTCCAGGTGATGGGCATGGTATTTTTATTGCTTGCCGGGTGGTCGATTTCTGGTGGTTCAGAAATCATTGAGGATTCCGAATTGTTGCAAAGAGGTCTATTGTTCTTTTGGATTGGCTTATCTTTCCTTTTCGCCGTTTTCCCCCTGTACACCTGGGTGATCATGCTTACAGAAAAAGTTCATCCTTATGTGGTTATTTTTATTTTTGCTTCCTTTTTTGGAGGATATTCTTTCATTTTACTATCCATGATAGAAAATTATTTCTGGTTTTTTGATTGGGAAAACATGAGGGAAATTCTGCAAATCGCTGGATTCTTGTTAGCGATCACCGGTGGCATTGGTGCTTTTATTCAAATGAACTTAGGCCGTCTTTTCGGTTTTGCTGTCCTTATCGAGGTAGGGTATAGCCTTTTTGCGATCGCCTCCGGTGATTTAAACCTGTTTTATGGGATGATGCTTCCTAGGGTATTTGCTTTGTCTGTCTGGGCTCTTGGTCTTTCAATTTTCTATACTTATTCGAAAGATTTATCTTTTGAGTCCGTAAATGGCTTGGGAAGAAAATTTCCCTTCGCCTGCAGCGCAGTCATCCTTGCCCAATTTTCCCTGTCAGGTGTTCCATTATTAGCTGGATTCCCTCTTTTATTGACATTATGGAAGCAGATCTCGAGTTATTCTTATATCCTGGCATCCTGGACTTTCATGGGTAGTATGGGCCTTCTTTTTGGAAGTTTGCGTTCTTTTTCCTGCTTGATGACTGGTCCGGATGAAGTAGACCGGCAAGAGCAGGAAGACAAAGTTCAGGTTTTTTATCTGGTTGCAGGATTGATTATCCTCTTTCTCTTAGGTATATTCCCTCATTGGGTAGATCTATTCTTCTCTCGTATTATAGAAGGGGTCGAGATGCTTAACCTGTAAACTGTCCAGTTTCATGCTATAATCTTTCGGAATTTCATCGCCTTATTGTATTCGAAGATATTTACGCTGAAGCCCAGAGCTTGGTTAGAATTGTCTCAATTTAAAGAGGAATCAATGTCTGTTACGGAGTAACAAAATGGAGCTTGAACAAATACAAAAACGAGTTCAATGGCTTGATGATGAACGAAGGAAAGAAAAAAATATAATAACTCATTTGGAAGAGCGGATCAACGATTATGAAGCAAGATTATCTGGATCCCTTCAGAAGAACGAAGAGCTACTCGCTGAAATTACCCATCTGAGAACAATCATCAGCAGGATGGATAAATTCGATGAGTCTCTTGCATTACATCGTACTGAATTCAAAAAGGAAATCAAGTCACTTGAAAACCAGACTGCTCAACGTGATAATGAGATGATGTCCACGTTACGAACGGAAATTCATATTTACGAACCACACATCGAGGAAATTCGCAATGAATTATCGGTAACTCGAGAACTTAAGAAAGGGATGACCGCCCGAGTTGCTGAAGAGAATCGATTAGCAAGACTCGTCGATGAGCTTAGGAATGATTTAGAGGATCTGAAGAGGTCGGAAGAGGATCAAAGCCGGGTTTATCGCCTTATTGAAGATGGTCGGCGACAAGATTCAAAAAAGTTTACAGATATACAAGGAGAAGTTGCTGCCTTACGTAAAAGATATGAAGAGCATCGTGGCAAGATAGAAATAAATGAAATTGCTTTGAGAAAATTCGAAACTCGTTTAAATGAACTGATAACGACTGAACAAGATCGAAAAAGCCAGCAAGATGCCTTCCAGGAGAAACAAGCTCTGCTTGATGTTGAAAGGGAAGCGACCTGGAAAGAATGGCAGAATAGATTCAAAACCATCGAAAAACAGTCAAATGATGTTGAGGATCAAATTCAATCCCTCGATGCGACCTATCTTGCTGTAAAGCGTACACAGGATACAGTGGATGATTTAATCGGTCGCGTCGAACGTCGAATAAATGAAGTTGCAGAAATTCAACGCCTTGGCGAAGAACGATTTCGACAGGAATGGACGACATTCAAAGCAGACGATCAAAAAAGATGGACAAATTACAATTTGTCCCAAGACGAGCAGCGATTAGAAACCAACCGAAGGTATGAGCGTGTACTGGAACGAATCACAGATATTGAGGATAACCTCCAGGATATCCAGGATTCTCTTATACAAATCAACGACCTGAACGCCAAAAGTATCTCATCTCTACTAGCTACTTTTCATGAGTGGGCTTCTGCTTATGAACATACCGGACTGAACAGATAACGGGCGATCATTATTGGCTTGA
>CAZTJD010000189.1:0-5722 GCA_964613985.1 uncultured Anaerolineales bacterium | reverse complement strand
TGGTGCAATTATGAATTTACCAATGATGGAATTCGAGGCACTTGACTCCCATTTTTTTATTTATATTCATCAATCCCGATACCGATTCTTTTATAAGACCTCGCGATAGATATTAAAACCCATGCATACTATTTTCTTTTCCTAAACTTCAGAAATTTCGTGATGAATGATTATTAAGAATTCTTAATATCAAGACGAATATAGATAACAGTGTCTTATTTCAGAAAATCATTTTTGCGAGTCGATGGGAGGAGAAATGGATTTGAAAAGTGGCATTAATAACAAGCCCCACTCATTCACTGTGAATCCTTAGCAGGGATATGAAATTAACTGGCATTTTCAAAGTCATAATAAAATAGTAAGGAGGCAGAAGCCTTATGATTGAAGTCCATGGACTTACGAAATATTACGGTCCAAGAAAGGCGATTGAGAACCTTACTTTCCATGCAGAACAAGGCGAGATATTGGGGTTTTTAGGCCCAAACGGTGCTGGAAAGACAACCACGATGCGCATCTTGACTGGTTTTATGCCACCAACATCTGGTAGTGCGAAAGTCGCAGGCTATGATGTGGTTGACCAATCTCTGGAAGTCCGTCGAAGGGTAGGCTATATGCCTGAAAGTGTGCCTCTATATCCAGATATGGTTGTTTTTGATTATTTAAAATTCATGGCTGATCTAAGGCATATGAAGGATGCTGAAGACAAAGTCGATGCGGTTCTAGAATTGGTTCATATGGGAGATCGTTCTGAAGGTTATATCTCCAGTTTGTCAAAGGGTATGCGACAGAGGGTGGGATTGGCTCAAGCTTTATTACACGAACCCGATGTGCTTATCCTGGATGAACCAACCATTGGTCTGGATCCAGCACATATCATTGAATTTCGAAAGATCATTGAAGAGATGGGTGAAAAGCATACAGTTTTACTATCAACCCATATCTTATCCGAGGCTCAACAGGTTTGTGATCGCGTGCTGATCATTAATAACGGCAGGATTGTTGCAGAAGACACCCCAGAACAGCTTCAAGCAAGGTTGACTGGCGCCCAACATATCTCTTTGCAGGTTGTAGGTGATCTGGAAGCACTTCCAACAGTCTTTGAATCTATGCCGAATGTTACGATCTTTGCAAGCCAAGAGAATGGGCAATTGGAGTTAGAAATTACTCCGGGTGTTGATGCGAGAGCGGATATCGCCCGAGCGGTGATTGAGGCAAATTTCGATTTGTTGGAAATGCGGCGAATTGGAATGAGCCTGGAAGATATTTTCCTAAAACTTACTCGAGAGGATGAACAGGGAGAAATTCCATTTGATGATGAAGCGAGTGAGCAAGATAAGGAAGAAAAAGTGGATATTGTAGCAGAAGATGACACCTCCAAGGAGGGTTCCAATGCGTAATATTTGGACGATTGCAAGAAGAGAATATAAACTATATTTCAATACACCGATGGCCTACATGGTTGCGTTCTTATATCTGCTGGTCGTAGGATTGATCTTCCATACCTCACTGATTCAAGCACTATACCAACAATATCCCCCGGGAGTAGAAATTGTTGTTGGACCTATGGTTACCTTGATTATTTTTGTCACGCCAGCGATTACCATGCGGCTTCTAGCTGGGGAGCAGAGTTCAGGTACGATTGAACTATTATTGACCGCACCTGTACGAGATTGGGAACTGGTGATCGGTAAATGGCTAGGAGGTTTTTTGTTTATGTTCACCCTTCTAGCAGTAACCTGGGTTTACCCGATTATTCTCAACAACTTGGTTGATCCTGGAATAGAACAAGGTACCTTAATCACTGGATACTTGGGTTTATTTTTATTGAGTGCTTCTCTAATCGCTATTGGTGTTGCGGTTTCCTCTCTCTTCAAAAATCAGAATGCTGCATTCTTTGCAACCTTGGGTGTATTTTTACTTTTCTGGCTTATCGGGATCCCAGCGGAAGCTTCGGGGAGTGGAGGCGGTGTATTCTCCTACTTAGATATTAGGACCCATTTTTACAGTAACCTATACTACGGGGTAGTGGACTTGAGTGATGTGATCTATTATCTGAGTTTAACGATCTTAGCTTTATTTTTAGGTTCCGTTTCTATTGAGACGAGGAGGTGGCGATAATGAAAACCGCATGGAGAAAATTCGCCCCTATTGGGCTTTATATCGCAATTGTAGCTGCAGTTGCTTCATTAGGGATCTATATTGTCCGTCGAGAATTTGATCTCTACCTGCAAATTAGTCTTGTTATTTTTGTCCTTGGTATAGCATTCTTTATCCTTTTGGATCCAGATCGGGTCAGAATCGCGTTGACTGGAAGACAAGCTCGTTATGGTAGCAACACACTTTTACTAACAGTCGCTGTATTAGGTATCCTGGTCGTAGTAAATTATTTTGTTTTTAAGAACACCCAGCGTTGGGATCTTACCGAAGACAAAATAAATACTTTATCCAAAGAAACATTGGATACTCTTGATACTCTTCCAGAGAATGTTGAAGTACAAGCTTTCTTTACCCCGGAGAGGAGTGAAGATTATGCCCGGAGTATGCTCGAAAACTATGCGTTCAATGCAGATAGCAAACTGACCTACGAATTTATCAATCCGCTGACTGATCCGGTTTCTGCACAAGCAGCAGAGATCACCCGTGATGGCAGCATTGTCTTCTGGATGGGTGACCAGAAGGAAATTGTGACAACTGTAACTGAACAGGAATTTACCAGCGCACTTGTCAAGCTGATCAGCGGAGAAGAGAAAGCCATTTATTTCCTCACAGGTCATGGTGAATTATCCATTGATGAGAGTGGGGATGAAGGATTTTCGCAAGCTAAGGCGTTGTTAGAGCAGAAAAATTATGTAATCAAAGAACTCAATTTACTTTCAGCGGACGGAGTCCCACAGGATGCTTCAGCAGTTGTTATTGTTGGGGCTGTTTATCCCTTGGAAATCTCGGAAGTAGCCATGCTTTCAGATTATATGGCCGCAGGGGGAGCAATGATCATCATGCAAGATTCACCAATTTTTACTAAGTTTGGTGATCAAAAAGATTACCTTGCAGGTTATTTGAGAGATAGCTGGGGAATAATATTAGGTGAAGATATTATAGTTGACCAAGCGTCCTACCTTGGTTCGATGGCGCCTGTTGGAACAGTAGGTACGGAAAATCCAATTACTCAAAAAATCCAGGGTTTAGCAACTGGATTCCCCACAGCGCGAAGTGTTCAGGTTGATGGAAGCAATACAGATGTATCGGCTACTATCTTGATCCAGACAGCAAATAACCAATCCTGGGCAGAGACAGACCTGGCAGTAGTGATTGAAGGCGGTGATATTTCATATAATGAGGGGAGTGATTTATTGGGACCTGTTCCCATGGTTGTTTCAGCTGAGAATGATACAAGTGGATCAAAAATTGTGGTCTTTGGTGACAATAATTTCGCTATGAATGGCAATTTTACATTTTTTGGAAATGGCGACTTGTTTATAGGAAGCGTAGACTGGGTAGTTGGTCAAGACGAGTTGATAAATCTCACTCCCAAAAACTCAACGCAGCGTTTCATTCTGTCACCACAACCTTACTTGATGAATATGATTTTCCTATTTGTGGTTGTTTTGATGCCAGGGACTGTGCTTGTTGCTGGAATTATTTCCTGGATTAGAAGACGACAGCGAGGTTAACAAGATGGTAAGACGATCAACCTGGATCATTCTAGGTATTTTTATATTATTATTAGCTTCTTTGTTGATCTATCAACGGGTAAGTGAAAACAAAGCTGAGGAGAATTCCGGTGTTAATATTGATGAAATGATAGACGAGCAGCCAGTTCGGGATTTGTTTGAAATTACACCTAATGCCTTTATTATGAGGCTGAGACTGGAAGGTCCTGAAGACAGTGTGGTTGAAATTGTAAGAACCACCGCGGAAGGAGATTGGCTTTTAGTTGATCCCACTGGTGATGCTGACCAGGAGGTAATAAACCGGGCTGTTGATCAAGTTTCATCATTAGAAATTGAGGAGACTTTGGGAGCAGAGATTGGTTTGAGCTTACTTGGTTTGGAGGAACCTTCGAACGCTTTGCAACTTCAGATCAGCAATGGTAGCGAGTTTACGCTTTACATTGGGGTTGTAACGATCACAAACACAAGTTATTACGCCCGACTTGCTGGCGGACCTCCTTTAGTCGTCAGTAAATACCCATTGGATACTGTCCTTAACTGGTTAATCGACCCACCTGTCCAGGTTCTGCCGGCAAGCTCCTCAGAGGAATAACAAAATAGAGATGAGTAACTTTTTTCAGTGAATATTGTTAAAAATACAATGATCTCCGGTTTATTCTCTATAGAGGTAGATATAGGGGATTAGAAAAGATTGGTAATTATACTGTGTCTGTACAAGATATCAATGTACCAGATATTTGGTATAATTAGAGTATATGTGTCAACATAGTATAAATTATTGAATCAAATTACGATCAACCACGATTCGGAGAATATATGTTTGATGAATCTCTCTTAAATTCAATTGAAGACGTTGAAGAAGAAACACAGGCCTCCTCTGCTGAAGAAAAAGCCATTCATAAGTTACTGGTATTAGGCCAAAAGAATGGTTATATTACGATAGATGATATTCTGGGTTTTTTTCCTCAAGCAGAAAGAGATGTTGACAAACTTGAGGCAGCATATGATGCGCTGAACACTGCTGGGATACCTTACCTGGATGATCCGGAGGTGGGTGAAAAACCGGATGATATTGATTTATCTGGAGATGATCAAGAGAAAGAGGATGGGGATTTCAACCTTGACAACAGTGATAATATTTTGGCACGGATTGATATCAAAGATACGATTGGTTTGTATCTGCGTGAAGTAGGTAGGGTACCGCTGTTGACGGCAGAAGAAGAGGTTGATCTGGCGCAGCGGATAGAAAGGGGACGCCTTGCCAGAGAAGAACTGGCTCGTGCTGAGGTCAATGATGGGCAAAAGGCTGAACTACAGCGATTTATTCATGACGGTTGGGCTGCCCGTGAACATCTAATCACCGCAAACTCACGCCTGGTCATCAGTGTAGCGAAAAAGTACATGGGCAGGGGTGTACCTTTCCTGGATTTGATTCAAGAAGGAAATATAGGTTTGATCCGAGCAGCGAAGAAATTTGATTATCACCGAGGTCACAAATTTAGCACATATGCAACCTGGTGGATCCGGCAAGCAGTCACCCGTGCGATCGCTGATCAAGGTCGAACCATCCGGGTACCCGTGCATATGGGTGATCAAATTAATAAATTGCTGCGAGCACAACATCAACTGACTCAACAACTGGGGAGAGCGCCTAATGTGGATGAGTTGGCTATTGCCCTGGATGTCTCTCAACAAAAAGTCGAATACATGATCAAAGTTGCAAGACACCCGTTAAGTTTGGAAACACCCACAGATGATGAGGAGGATTCTGTATTGGGTGATTTTATTCCTGACGATGAAATTCCAGCCCCGGACGATTCTGCGACCTACAATTTATTAAAAGAACATATTTTCAGCGTTTTAGATGGATTACCCCCACGGGAAGTCCGGATTTTACAGTTACGATATGGCTTGGTTGATGGACAATCCTATACGTTAGAAGAAGTTGGAAGGAAAATGGGGGTCACACGAGAACGGGTGCGGCAGATTGAAGCTCAGGCATTGAGTAGGTTAAGGCATCCCGCGGTGCAGAGGATATTGAGAGAGTATTT
>CAZTJD010000188.1:0-5902 GCA_964613985.1 uncultured Anaerolineales bacterium | reverse complement strand
AATCAGTCAAAGGTCCCATGGGCTTACCGATTGAGCGTGATTTGCATTTTGAGCCGAAATCACTCCGCGAATTACGTGACCAGCATCAGCGCAATAGGGGAGAGGGGTAGCGCGTCTACGAATGTATACGCGCCGAATCAAAAAAATTACCGAGAGCCGCAGCGGCGATCGGAAGTGCTTTCTACTTGGTGAAGATACATTTCTAGGGATTCCATCTCGATCAACCATATTTGGCCGATTTTGATGCCTTCCAGCGCACCAGAACGCAATAATCGACGCAGGTACTGGATGTTATAGCCAGTTACCTCAGCAGTAGCCTGCACCGTTACGTGCCTTTTGATGAGAATTCCTGTATGAGATTGTGGGGAAATGGTTGTGGAATTAAATGAAAACATCCCGACCTCACTTTCTGATGCCGGGCAATTCCTCTAATTTGATCCGCTGGTCAAAGCGAAGCATCTCTAAGAATTGCTCAACACCAACCTGGTGGTGTTCGGGATGTGTCTTAGTTGGTACCCCCAATGCGACTCGAACGCATGTTTCTACCTCCGGAGGGTAGCGCTCTATCCACTGAGCTATGGGGGCTTTTGAATGGTTGCAAATTCGAGGGAATTTTACCACGGGTTTTCAATACCGCAAACCAGACCTCAGGTTGTACTACACGATATCCACGAAAGGGTGTACAATCTCATTCTTTGTGCCCGTAATGAATAATAGAATACCTGGCAACATGATGATAGGTCTTCTATTTTGATTTTCTGAATCAGCAATATTGATGATCTGACCGATGAGATAACGAGGTATCATTCTTTAGAACTTAGCTTCATCAGTCATAGAAGTTGGTATATAATTGGAGAGTTCTCCTAACAGAAGGATATTTATGCAAAAAGAATTAGATAGCATTCCGCTTACTATACAGAACACAGAAGGTAAGGCTTCGTCATATAAATCGAAACTACTAACATACTGGAATTGGTTTACCAAAAGAGCAAGAAAATATAGTTGGGTTTTGGTCTTATACCAATCCTTAATGGGATTATTGTTGCTCTATCTAACAATCTTTCGTATTACTCCTTATTTAGAATATTGGGTCGTAGGTTTACTGTCTTTCTTGTTTCTATCAGGGGGTTTCTATGGCTGGATTGTCGGGAGACATACTGGAATAACACATTCGAAATCCGGGAATGTAGTTTTTGTCATGGGCAGTCAGTGGAAGAAATTTCTGCCCATGATGATTATTTTACTTTCTATCAGGGGGATTCTCATGATCATTGAATGGGAACTGGATGTTGACCTGACCCCAGTTTTGAGAGTATTACCATCAGTCATTGCCGGCATGCTTACCACTCGAGGTATCACCTTATTCACCAGGTATTTCCTTTTTAAGAAAAATAATCCCTAAAGGGAAAAAACTTTACCATACTACTCTGCGAATCAGTAATCAGGTGAGAATAATTTATTAAGGGGGTATAACCAGTGGTTTTAATTTTCTTTCAGGATGATCTTCATGCGATGAATAACAGCAGAAAAGGGATTTATATTCAACGTCGATAAGACCTCATCGGGTCTTCCC
This sequence comes from uncultured Anaerolineales bacterium, assembly GCA_964613985.1. Lineage (GTDB taxonomy): Bacteria > Chloroflexota > Anaerolineae > Anaerolineales > UBA11858 > CAZTJD01. Next base: position 4,329 of record CAZTJD010000188.1, on the reverse strand, counting down.
GTTTCTCCCGGTCTGTTTCGAAGAGATATCCTGAATTGTTGTTGGCCCTTTTCGTTTTCTGGCATCATTATAAATTCGTTGATTAAAGGTCGCAGGTCATAAGTTTTCCCACGACGTTCACGGATTATCGAACTGGCAGATAAAAAACGGTTAATTCTTTCTTTTAATTTGGGGATATCGTCAAGTAAAGTCACACGATAACAGACAGAATTAATCAAGGTTGGAAGTTTTGGAGCGTGTAAGTCCTCGATCGCAACCTGGTTTACCTTAATCCCAGCTGGGACAGAATCCCTGAGGAGTAAGTTAACCTCATCTGCATCCAAGTCTTCATCTAGCCAGATGTCCAGGAGTTCACATTCACTGGTGATTCCCAAAGGTAAAGCGGTAGCGAGGTTCAGCTTCGGGTGAGGATTGAAGCCCTGACTGTAAGTAAGTGGTAAACCAGCCCTTCGGATGGTGCGTTCCCAGGTTCTTTGTAAGTCAAGATGGCTGGTATAGCGCATTGCTTCCGTTTTTGAGAAAGAAATTCGATATCTCATTACCTAACCGGATTATTTCCTTACTTCAGGACATTTCCAATGATCGCCGGGAAATTCTTGACGTAATTGGTCGTATGTGGGCAGCACACCACATGCATAACACTTTTCCCGGCAGTCCTTCCGGATTTTCCCTTCTAAAGACCAGATATAATCCTGAGTGAGAAATTTTTTTGTCACTGATGTACTGATATGTTCCCAGGGAAATATTTCATCGAAAGGTCTTTGCCGGTTTGCATAGAAATGTGGATCCAATCCTACTTCTCCAAAAGCATCCATCCAGGCTCCATAATCAAAATATTCATCCCAGGCGTCAAATTTCGCGCCATTCTTCCAGGCTTGATAGATAACCTCAGCCATTTTTCGGTCCCCTCTTGACAACCAGGCTTCAAGTTGAGTTTCTTTCGGATTGTTCCAATTGAGTTTCAATCCTTGCCCTCTCAGGTGTCTGCGGAGGTGTTCCAATTTTTCCTCAATTTGATCAATAGAATCACAAGGTACCCATTGGAAAGGGGTATGAGGCTTGGGAACAAAGGTGCTTACTCCTGCATTAACTTTGGCCCTATTGCCAATAACCTGTCGCCCAACATCACGAACCTCTTTACAAAGGTCTATAATAGCATCAACATCTTCTAAGGTTTCTGAAGGGTGTCCAATCATAAAGTAGAGTTTGATGGTGTGCCAGCCCCTGCTATAAATTTCTTTGGCGGTCTTCAAAAGGGTTTTCGATTGGATGGGTTTATTAATAATATTACGAATACGTTCTGTTGCGGCTTCCGGGGCTAAGGTAAAACCAGAACGTCGAGTATTGTGTAATGCGTCCATCAAATCGACGGAGAACGTCTCGATCCTCAATGAGGGTAAAGAAACGGATAAATTCTCCTCACCGAAACGCTCATTGACCTGGTTTATCAACTCAATGATCTGGGTGTAATCACTACTAGAGAGGGAAAGGAGGCTTACTTCCTCGTACCCAGTTTCTTTTAAGGCGTTCTCAATCGAATCAATAATCTCGGTCACAGGTCGTTCGCGAACTGGACGGTTGACTATACCGGCGTGGCAAAACCGACAGCCGCGCGTGCAACCCCGCATAATTTCAATCGATACCCGATTATGGACCGTGTCAATATAAGGCACGATGAATTTCGTGGGTGGGGTTGGTAATATTGGTTCTATTCGTTTGATAATCGTATCAGGGATTTCCTCCACCAGTTTTTCGAGATGAGAAAATGTTCCATTATTGCAGTAATGAGCTTGATAGAAAGAAGGTATATAAATTCCTGGAATCCGTGATAGTTCTAGCAATATTTCGCTTCGTTTGAAAGATCCCCGAATTTGATTGGTAATGGATTGAAAGCTATCAATGATTTCATTAATGATCGTTTCGCCTTCCCCAATTGCAAATACGTCAATAAAGTCATGCATCGGTTCGGGATTGAAAGTTGCATGCCCTCCAGCAATGATTATTGGATCGTCAACGCTTCGATCCTTGGAAAACAAAGGGATTTTGGATAAGTCAAGAAGGTTAAGGGTTGAAGTGAATAGAGTCTCATAAGGGAGTGAAAACCCAATGATATCGAAATCTGCCAGCGGCCTTTTTGATTCGAGCGAAAAGAGGGGGATATCATTTTCCCTCATTGCAGCTTCCATGTCCATCCAGGGAGCGAAGGCACGTTCAGCCAGAGAGTCATTTCGTTGGTTTATAAGATCGTAAAGAATAGCCAATCCGAGATTGGACATGCCCAGGTCGTAAATATCTGGGAAAACCAAAGCGACATGGGTTTGTACTTGATCCCATGGTTTTATGACCTGGTTGAGTTCTCCCCCTGTGTAGCGTCCAGGTTTTTGAACAGTTGGCAAAATCCGGCTAAGTTTTGATTCTAAATCGATAGTGTCTCGAGTAACCTTTTCCATTTTCTTTTCCTAGACGTCAGCGATTATACCACCAGTTAAACCAATTGGACACAATTTATCCAAATAGAATGATTAATTCTAGTAGATGAAAAAGAGACCATCCTTATCGAGAGTTGCACAAGTTGTAAGGATGGTTTAGGAAATGAATGATAAATGTTAAATTTAATCCCCAGAGGTGGTTTTCTCGAATAATATTGGTGAAACTAAACCATTCTCTAAAACCAGTTGAATGTTTTATAGAAGTAAAATGATTTCAACCTTACCAGTTCCTCTTAATTTTCTTCAAATAACCAAGGGTCAGTTGCCCGGTTCCAGTGTAATATTTCATCTTCCTCAAACCACAAGGAAATTTCTTCTTCACCATTTTCAACCGAATCTGACGCATGGGTTAAATTTCGTCCAACATCTAAACAAAAATCGTGGCGAACTGAACCTGGAGATGCTTCGATGGGGCGGGTGGCACCCATTGTCTGTCGTACCGCTGCAACTGCATTGGGACCCTCCCACACCATTGCCATCACTGGTGCCGAGATAATATAATGGATTAGACTTTCAAAAAAAGGTTTTCCTTTATGGATAGCATAATGTGTATTAGCCAGCTCCACACTTACATTCATGAACTTTGCACCTGTCAATTTTAGACCCCGTCGTTCTAGTCTAGCAATCACTTCACCGATTAATCCTCTTTGAACGCCGTCTGGTTTAACCATAACAAATGTTTTTTCCATCTTATCTCCAAATTAAAAAGTATTGAATTTTCTTATAATTTTTTAAGCTAATTGTAATAATAAGTGCGCAAACAAGATGGTTGCGCACTTATTATTATCAAATGGCAGGTCAGTATACTTACCTTAAAAGTTCCTCTGCTTTCGAATATGCATCTAAAGCTTCTTGTAATTTTCCTGACTTTGCATAAGCATCTCCAAGTATTTGGAAGATATCGATATAGATTTCGTTCGGGAAATCTTCATAAAGTGCGTTGTTCATTTCTTCGATCACATCTTCGAGCTGTTCACCCTTTTCAATCATGGCTGAATATTCTTCGATGGCAGCAATCAATTCATCACCGGATTTTTTTTCTTTTATAGAGAGACTAGAGGTTTCGGTTTGCTCTTTTTGATCGATCTCAGTCGGGATTTCCATCGTATCCAGTTCGGAAATTTTCTCTACCTGAATTGCTGGAGGAGTGATTTTAATTTCACTTGATAAGGCTTTAATCGTCATCTCGTCCAGTCCGGGTACTTCATACAAACCTTCCATACTGCTAAATGGACCATGTTCTTGGCGATATACAACAATTGCTTGCGCTGCTCTGAATCCTAAGGAAGGCAGCCGCTCTAGCTGAATTAAGGATGCTTCATTGAGATCTAATAATTCCTCAGTTACTTCAGTTTGTTGTATATCTGCAGGGAGCCATTTATAATCCTCATCTGGTGGTGGAGTCTCCTCCATTACCCAGGATGGGGGTTGGATTTCTTCTTCTTCCAATTCAGTTGGGGCTTCAACCTGATCGGGTGGCTTTTCAGCGAAAGTGGACTCCTCTTTTGGTAGTTTCGTTTCCACCATTGAATCGGAGGGAATTTCCTGCTCAGCTTCAATTTGTTCCAGTAAATCATGAGCCTCAACTTCTTCAGATTTTTGTTTGTGATCCAAAATTCCTTGAGAAAGGGCTTCAAAGGCCAGTTCATCAATAGAAGGTTCTACATCTTCTTGAGTTTCTTCTAATTCGGTGACACCTTCTTCGACCAATTCATCGGCTAGGAAGACTGGATATTCAACCTGGAGCTCTTCTTTATCCGGAATAAAATCCAACTCTGCCTCTTCTGATTCGGACAAAGGAGACTCGAGTAGGTCAAGAGTTGACTCATCCGGACCCTCA
>CAZTJD010000187.1:0-5976 GCA_964613985.1 uncultured Anaerolineales bacterium | reverse complement strand
AAGAGATGGAGCGAAAGGTGAGTGTTGGAAGCCATTGGTTCAGGAGGTGAGGAGGATTAACGCCGGAGCGTTAGATGTGGGTGCCAACGCAGGAGCATTGGCACCAGGGGGTGACAGGGTGTGAGGAGTATTGGTGGCAGGATGGGATGTCACGCCGAGGATGGCGAGATGAGCAGGGCCGGGGAGGTGAGCAGATGAGAGGAGGCGCTGAGGGTGGTGGAGTGAGCGGACGGGAGCAGGCGCTGAGGACGGCGGGGTGAGTGAAGGAGGGGTTGAAGATGAGCGAAAGACTTCCGAAGTCTGCCAGACTTCGGAAGTCTGGGGATGAGGAAAGAGCGCCCATTGAGATGCTCATCTATTGCGTGTGGTAAGAAACAGAAAATGACAGAAACTGAGGTGGTGTGGTGAGGGTAGGAACGCAGGAGCGTTGGGGGAGGGATGGTAACGGCTGCTTCGCTACCAAGCGGAGCATTGCATCCAGGGAGGAGGGGGTGCATTGCTGCCAGGAGAGAAGAGGAAGAACTGATGACCCTCACCTCGGATAGAGATTAATATCCATTAATAACTCAGTCTCGGAGATTGCCAGTCCGACGGGCCAGGGGGTCTCGAAAGAGGTCAAGGTGCCGGTTGCGGTTGAATAATATAAATCACCTGGAATTAAATCAGAGTGAAGGTCAGATACACCGCTGATAATGACTGGCAAAATTCCACCGGATGATTGGGATTCTCTGGCAATACCGACGATATGACCAAGCGTAGAAACCTCACCAATGATGGCAGTACCATATTGGTGGTTTTCATAATCCCAATAAGCCACCACGAATTTATTATTAGATATCGCTGCTACTGAAGACCAATCTGAAGGCCCTGCATTATAGACATACGCTGGACCACAGGAAACTGTGTTCCCAATTATTTTTCCAATCACAGCAATGCCATAAGGAAGCTCATCGGAATAGGAATACATAAAGGATACCAATACCATAACACTATCAGAGAGTTTGGCGGCAGAATTAAACGTGGTATATCCTGTGGTAAATGTATAATCAGATCCATAAGATATATTTCGATCTGACACATCCCCAATGATCACATTGCCATAGCCTGTGCTGTAGTAATCCGCGCTATGTACAATCGCGAATTTGGTATCGGTTAAACCAGTGACATCTATGTAAAATGAGGAAGCATAATTAAACTCAAATTCTGAACCAAAGGTGATTTCATCACCAAAAACCACTCCGACAACTGCGGAACCATATTCCGAATTGTCCCAATCCAAATATGCGACGACAAACTTAGTGGTTGATAATGACGCAACTGATATTTGGTCTGTCATCCCAGGATTATAAATATATTCTGAACCAAAGGCGATATTAGTTCCAGAGACCGTTCCAATTACCCCGGTGCCATGCCAGTTGTTACCACAGTCTGCATATGCCACGACAATGGTTGAGTCTGACAGCTTTGCGACCGATGTGAAATAGGTTCCAGCGGGATTGAATTCAACTTCACTGCCAAAGGTAATGGTTGTCCCGGAAACCTCCCCAACCAATGATTCTCCATGGCTTCCATTTCCATAATCCCAGTAAACTAGGACAAACTTTTCTTCTGTTAGTGCAGCGAGTGAAGGTTGGTAGATTTCAGAGGTCGAAAAGGTGTAGGCTGAACTGTAGGTAACCGTTGTACCAGATACCTGCCCAATCATGGCAACTCCATCACCGCTATCATCGTCTCGAAACGCAACTACGAATTTCTCAGAATTGAGTGCAATAACATCTAGGTCACGTGTGTCATGATTATTGAATACGGTTTGATCGCCGTAAGTAATTTCGGTCTCAATGCTTACTCCCGTCTGGACATAACCATCCATGAAGCTCACCACATCACCCGCGCTCACACTCTCCCCTGATGCCACAACAAAATTATGTACCAATTGTTTGACATCCCCGATAGAAGTCAGATAACCTGCCGTGGCGTGATCACCCCAGTTATAAGCCTCATCCCAGTGGGTGATCTGGGTGTTGCTGATTGTGTTGGCGGGGGATTCATAAAATATTGGGTCTGTCTCTTCCGGTCCGCTGTCTGCCACTCTGGCGCGAAGGGCATACGCCACGCTGGCAAAGCGGGTATTTGGCTCTAAGGATTGAAATTGATCACCAGTTGCACTGAACCAGACCCGCAGATAAGTGTCTGTCATGTTGAATGCCTCAGCATCGATAACCTCGTCCATCCCTGCTAGGCTGATATCTCCTAGGAGAATGTTGAAAAGCCCTCTATCCACGTCTAGGATCACGGAATTGCTTGGTTCACCGACTGTGGTGCCATCATTCGACCAGTCATTGGTCGTCCCATCCCCGGTGACGCTTTCCACAACTGCGAATTTGAAGTAGCCTGTCCCTGTGAACGGGATTCCATCCTCGGTAATATAGCCTTGATAAGCGATCATCGACGGGGGAGGATTGGACAAGTTTTTAGTTCTCTGCTGATATGCATTGACATATCTTGTCTCCGCCCAAAACAATCCGAGAATGAGTATTATGAAAACCGTTGGAATGATCATTTTTTGTGGAAATATAATAATTTTCCGATCCATGATTACACTTATCCTATTATCTTAAAAAACAACCGCTCCCGGAAGAGTGAGCGGTTTGCATTACTATATCCTTGGAGTGATTAAAATAGAATAATAACCGCCTGCAACGCGGATCTCAATAGATATTTTTGTTATTTTGATTATAGCACGAGTTATTTATGATGGACGGGGTGATATATTTTTGAAAATGGATAAGATGGCGAGGAGGTTTAATTTTCTTGGTTTTCCTTAAAGGCGTACTTTTTCTTCGGTCAGGCTTTTGGCTTCTTCCATCGCCTCTGCCCTGATTGTGATCGGGAAACGGTTATTCAAGGGACTCAGCCGTGCGCCCAGTGCGGTAGGTTTGACCATCATCCATTCCAGAAATTGGTGCATAAGACCGGTCATGGCGGCGGCGTCGCGAAATTCGGTCAACGTGGCATCATCCCATCCCCCAAAGAGACCGTAAAGGAACATAAACACCAGCAGGCTGGGCAGAACGCCGATGAGGAAAATAATAACGGATGTTACCTGGTCTCCTTGCCAGATGAGGGCTGAGAGTCTATCCAAGATCCAGTAATGCACACTCGCGGCCAGGATGGGTGCGGCAATGGATTGCCAGAAAAAGAACCGCTGAGGAAAGCAGAATTTATGGTTGACAAAATAAGCGACAAAATCTTTGGTCAGTAGACCGACGAAATAAGCGATGATCAGGGCATTCACCTGGAAACGCCCTAGCAAGACCAAAGCCAGGACAACACGAATGACCTGTTCACCAGCAACCAGGGTGGATTTCAGATAAGGTTTGTTCGAACCCAGCTGGACGTTGTCACCGACCCAGGATGGATACTGCACCGCACCCCAAATGAGAAGCGGTACAGCATACGTGGCAGCGCGAGTAAAGTCCACACCAGAAGCCCCAAGGATGAAGCGAGGGCCAACCGCAAGCAATACTGCCGCCAGAAAAGCAGAAATTATCCCACCCCATTTATAAACCATCACTGCATAATACTGGCTCAAAATCTTACGTCCGTGAGAGATTGCTTCTGAGATGGACGGCATCACGCCATTGCTTAGGGTGCCGACTACATTGTAGGCAAACACGAAATTCTGAGCCAAGACCCAGTTGCCCCATATCTCGGCATAGTTGATCAAACGCGCCTGGGTTATCCAGATTTCAGCAGCCTGTCCCGCAGACCATGCTGCTGAACCGAGCATTTCGAATACGCCAAAGCGCAAGCTTTTCTTCACCACATCCCAATCGAAATGTGCCAGGAATAGGATGCGAGCATTGAAGCCTATGCGGCGATAGAGCCAGAAGCCGAGGCCAAAGGTCAACAACTCGGCGGCGTAGGCTGCCAAGCCCATACCGAGCAGACCGCCCATCGCGCCGCCTAAAAAGGGATGCGCCTTTCCCCAGGCATATGCGACCGATACAAAAATAGGCTGGACGATCATCGGTAGGAGGACGTTCAAACCCAGGTCGAGATATCGGGAAAGATCCATGCGTTGGAAACCGTCAAAAGCGTAGAGAAAGACGCGGTAAAAACCAGGGATTTGGATGAAGGCGTGGATGATGACGCTCCAGGCATAGAGGGCATATGCTGAGCGGGGCGCAACAGTTGCTGCTAACCCCACCACCAGGGCTACCTGTACAGCGCCTGAAAGCAACTGCCACCACACGAATACCTGACCAAACTGGATGCCTCGTTTTGGGTCATCGACGCGGTACTCAGACATATATTTGATGAAGGAGATACTGGTTCCCATATCGAAGAAAAACCAGGCAAGATTGAAAAACTGTATGACCCGACCCCAGATACCAAGCGCCTGGGCAGAAGGCAAAATATAGGTAGGTAAGATCAAGTTCTGATAAATAATTAAGGGGATAAAGAGGATAACACCCGTGGATAACGCCACCAAAAACCCTGATAGGGGACGGTGGAATCCCACGGTTTCCCATCCGGTTGCTACTTCACGGATTATGAACCTGGTCCTGTCCGAAAGGATTTGATCGAGCACTTCAGGGTGCACCATGCTGTATCTGCGGACCAGGTAAAACACGACCAACGAGGTCGCGATCATAAGCCCGACCAACCCAAAGAGGATGTTTCTGGCCTCGGCGTGGGGGACAGGTGAGGCAGGGTATTCAGCGAATGTCATTGGCATCTGACCGGCAGCGCATTCAACCAGTTGATAGACCAGGTAGTTGTAATAAGCCCACTCCTGAATCTGAGGATTAATGTCCTCCAGGAAGACATTGAATACAAACGCTTTTTGCCCTGCCTGCCACAAAATCCACCCGCCATCCTCGTAGGCTGTAACAAGCGGTTGAACGGATGAGACTGAAGTCAGGACATTGAAGCGGTCATGTACCTGCGGCGCACTGTTCCAGGCGATCTCTGTCAACAGCGGATCTTCCACATTAATCCCAGTCAGGCTGACGGCATCTTTTCGCAATTGGAGGGTTACCGGCAAACCCAGCAATTTACTAACCTGTGTCTCTCTCAGGCCTGGACCAAGAACCAGCACCAACCCTGCCCCCGTGTCAAGGATCTGTGCGAGGTGCACATCATCAGGAACCTCACCGTCCATTACAAACACATCTGCCTGGGAGGGATCGGTTACTACGGCAAAATTTGCCAGGTCCAGTGCTGTTTTTACGCTACCTCCAGACCCGGTGTAATAGACGCGAATTGAATTATCAGCAGTTGCTGGAGTGATAAAAGAAAATACCATAAGTAGAGCAATGAGAAGTGAAGCGATTCTTTTCATGAAGCCTCCTGGTCGGATGAATGCCTCGATTATCAATACTCATTTGCACCTTGTAGATCGTCAGACCACTGACCGGATGGAACCTTTCTGGTGGTTTTGGGAAGATTTCATAGTTTTACTCCTGGTATATGAACCTCTTATGGGTTACAGCAGGTGACGCCGCCGGGAGGCTTGATGCACAGCAAGGTTACGTAGTCGAGGTAGGATAGGCTGTTGAAATAGTCATTCAGGGAGGCGAAAGGACCTGAGATGTTTCCATTACTCATGATCCAGGTCTGCCCATCGAGCTCGTATGCGGCTACTTCGTGACCTAACTGAATCCCGTTGCGATAGAAGGTATAGACGATGCGCCGGGCTGGATAGCTATTTTGGGCGAGGACATAGGAAGCGAAGGTGGAATAGTCCTTGCAGTTGCCCGCTCGCTTTTGGTAGAAGACATCAGGCCAGTAGGAGAGGCAGCCGTCGTGGTCCGTAAAGGTGATCTCCTGCAGCAGGAAGGCGCTTAATTTCTCGGGGGTGTCGAGGTGCTCGACAATTTCAGCAAGGGTGGCAGCGGTTGAGGTAGGTGTTAGAGTAGGTGAGGCTGTCAGGGTGGGGGGTATCCTGGCGGTTTTGGTTGGTTTAGGTGT
>CAZTJD010000186.1:0-6176 GCA_964613985.1 uncultured Anaerolineales bacterium | reverse complement strand
GCCGCCTGGAGTCATGTTTACCATTCTTATGCTTTTGAGGATCAACCGCGAAATTGGGCAGATACAGGTTGGCCTTATGGTCTGAGGGATCAGGTGATCAAGTCGCAGGATTATCTAGAAGCGGTGATTGACTGGTTTAGGCAAGCACACCATAAATGGATAGAGAACCTTAAAGCCTTGGAGGACTCCCAGGTTGCTATGAACCATAAAGTGCACTGGGGGGAGGAAAAACCGCTGTATTGGATCGTCACAATCATCGCCCAACACCATGTTTATCACGCTGGTGAACTCAATCAGGTGCTTTCAATCTGCCGGGGAGAAGCCTGGGAAGAAGGAGAAGAGGTGGAGGAGAACAATATCTCCACAATCGGACACCGGGTAAGACCTCCCTGGAAGGATAGATAATTGAACGGAAGGAATGAAATGGATATCCTCGAACACAATCGAGCTGCCTGGAACAACGAGGTGGCAAAAGGCAACCAGTGGACCATCCCGGTAACGAGGAAGGAGATCGATGACGCGGTAAGGGGGGATGTCAAGATTTTGTTGACGCCCTACAAACCTGTTCCCAAAGACTGGCTGGGTGACCTTGAAGGTAGGAAGGTGCTTTGCCTGGCTTCAGGAGGGGGCCAGCAGGGACCTATCTTGGTCGCAGCCGGGGCAGAGGTAACTGTCTTCGACAATTCCGATCGGCAGCTGCAGCGGGATGAAGAAGCTGCTGCTGCGTATGGCTTGCGGATTCAGACAATACAAGGCAATATGCAGGACTTGAGTGCTATTAATGATGGCGTCTTTGATATGATCATTCACCCCGTCTCTAATGTCTTTATCGATGATGTCTTGCCCGTTTGGCGAGAATGTGCCAGGGTCCTAATCCAAGACGGCGTCTTGCTTTCTGGATTTACAAATCCTCTGGTATACATGGTCGACTGGGAAGAAGCTGATCAAAGTGGGGTCTGCCGGTTAAAGTATTCCATCCCTTACGCGGATCCAACTGCGCTCCCTGCTCAAGAAGTGAAAAAGTATCTGCAGGAAAAGATTCCATTCGAATATGGTCATAGCCTGACCGATCTGATCCAGGGGCAGATCGCAGCGGGATTCCATATTACGGGCTTCTATGAAGACAAGGGAGAACTAGTTTTGGATACGTTTACGGAGGTATTTATTGCCACAAAAGCGGTCAAGATTCAGTAGCTGTTGAACGCAAAGAGAGAAAAGGTTTGAGAAAACTGGCGGGTATCGATACCGGGTAAATTGCTCTGGACATTGTAATATAATCTATTTATGTAAACGGTTTGGAAGCCCGTCAGGCTTGTGAAGAAAGAGGAGGAACCGATGAATAAAGGTTTGAGACGATTCATTTATTGGGCGCCAAGAGTGTTAAGCATTCTCTTTGCGATTTTTATCAGCCTTTTCGCGTTGGATGTATTTGGAGAGGGCTATGGCTTTTGGGAGACACTCCTGGGGTTGCTGATCCACCTGGTCCCGGTTTACCTCCTGGTCGGGGGATTGCTTTTAGCCTGGCGTTGGCCCTGGGTTGGAGCGATCCTATACTTTGCGTTGGCAATCTTGTATGTAATCTTGAGTGGCGGGCAGCAGCATTGGACCGCTTACCTGGCAATTTCCTTGCCCCTGACCGTACTCAGCGTATTGTGGTTGGTGAATTGGATCTATCGTTCGGAAGTGAAAACCGTGTAGAGTAAGACCTTCAGCGATCTTCCCATTATGATTTGATCACCAGATCAGGTCTGGTTTTCTTCCCGAGATTCACAAATCTGGATATTGATCACGATTTTCCTGATGATGTTATTATTTTCGGGGTGTCAGACACCTTCCTTGATTCGAGAATAAACCCTGATGCCAACACCCCAGAAATTGTCACCGACCGCAGTGTCTGCTACTTCATCGGACACTGTCTCATCGGTGGAAACCAGGATAACCGCACAACCTCCTGGCAGCGAAACAACATCATCGACTCCACTGGAGACCACCACCAGTGCCTTTCCTACTGGTCGGATTTATCTTTGGTTCTGCCATGATTAAGGCGGAAAACATCTGGGTTGTTGTGTTCATCCACGGTGTGATGAACAGTATCTATGCCTTTGTGATGCAATATCTCCTTCGACCGGATGACAAGATCTATTCATTCGGCCTTGGGATCTATGGTCTGGCAATCCTTGCCGTGATCGTGATGGTTACCTGGCATGATCCGGTCTGGGATGAAGTCAAGCTGGAGAAGTCAGTGATTGAATAAATAGAAACTCCCAATCCTACTTATAAAAAATAAGACCTGGTAGGGAGTAAAAACGTGGTCGTCCTCCGGTACAATCGGTACCAGTATACTTGCGAAAGAACTTTTCAGGCTGCAGAAGGTACCTGAAAGGACGGAAGAGTCTCTGGGTAGGCTTGCTTATAGAAGTTGGTTGTATAATAAGAGAAGCAATAAAGAACATGCCGGACCCTCAATGCGGCCCTAAGCTGATCCATTAATCCCTCACCAAACCATGGAAAGGCAATATTATTAACCTGGATTTCTAAGTTGGTTGACTTGGAGGTGAATAATGAAGTTCAATCGTTCAGATCATAGGGGGATATGGATTCTTATAACGCTTATTGTTTTGATCCTGATATCCTGCAACCTGGTCACCGATATCCTCCCGGGGGGAGAAGGGGAAGAGCAGGCGGAAGAAGAAGTCCCTGCCGCTGACTTCACGCCCTACATCCCCGAAGAGGGGGCACCTCCCGCGCCCATGCTTGCAGGTGAGGATATTCCCTGTACCTATTTTGTGGCTCCCAGCGGCGATGATGGAAATTCAGGAGCTGAGACCCAACCATGGGCTTCCTTCCAGCATGCCGCGGATACGGCTTACCCAGGTGACACGATTTGCTTCCGAGATGGAATTTATACCCTTGATGGTATGTCAACAATTACCCAATCTGGTACTGAGCAGGCTTTAATCACCTACATCGCTTACCCGGGCGAACGACCTGTCCTGGATGGGGGTGGGGAAGTGGGGGAAATTCTTGTGCTACAGCAGCACAGTTCCTATTTGCGTTTCAGCGGTTTTACCCTGCAGAATTTCCGAATCTGGGGCATCGAAGTCTCAGGTGAGAACCGCTATGTCAATTTCGACCACCTGGATATCATCGGTGGGGAAGCAGCAATTCATTTTACTTACGGGGAGAGCTTCGAAGGACCTCCTGCGGAAGGACCGGTGGAGTATATCACCTTGGAAGACAGCCTGATCCATGGCAGCCAGTATTCAGCCGTTGACTGCACTCCTGGACCTTGCAACCACATGGTGGTGCGGCGGGTGGAGGTCTATGGAACCGGTTTGGGAGCAGAAGCCTTTTACGGCTCAGATGGTATCGAGTTCGCCCGTGGTTATCCGGTCTTGATTGAAGACTGTTATGTCCATGACAATGGCGGGGATGGCATTGACTTGAACTCGCGCGATCGTGAGGGGCACGCTACCGGCGTGGTTGTACGCCGCAATAGAGTTGTCCGCAACCATCTTAATGGCATCAAACTCTGGGCTGGAGGACGGATTGAGAATAACCTCGTCTGGGGCCAAGGCAACAGCGCCATTTGGGCAGGCACCTTCCACAGCACCCTGGAAGTGATCAACAACACCATCGCCTACAACATGTATGACCCCACTTTTGGCGAACGGAACTGGGCTTTAGTTGTTGGGTATCCCGAGGAGATCGATGAACCTCAGGTCGAACTACTACTGGTGAATAACATCTTCGCCTTCAATGGCGGTCCCCAGCTTGGAGATCCTACCGGGCTGTATCTTGGCAGCGGCGTGCAGGTCACAGAGCACCATAACCTGTACTTCAGTAGAGCTAATGAGGAGATCACTGCTGAGTTCCTGGGAACTGAGGTCAGCCGCCAGGACTTTGAGAATGGCACCTGGACAGATCGAACCGGTCAAGGTCAAGGCAGCCTGGCTGTCGAACCTCTTTTTGTTTCCGGTTGGCCTGAGGTAGACCTTCACCTTCAGACCGGCAGTCCTGCAATTGACGCCGGAGATAATGATGCCTGTCCAGCAGAGGATGTCTATGGATCTACCCGACCAGAGGATGGAGATGGAGATGGTGACTCAGCCTGTGATATTGGTGCGATAGAGCAGTGATTGGACTATAGAGATGTCGCTTGGTTTATTAGTCTAGAAAAGGATTCCGACAATGGATATTATTCAGAAGATCATCCTCACCTTGTATGTGCCTTCTGTGGAGGGTACCGCTGCCTGGTACGAACGCGTCCTGGGCTGGCGAGGCCATTTCGACACCTTTGATGAGCAGGGATGTTGTTTGTTCGGCAGCGTGATGAAAAAGGGTGCACCCGCGTTGCGTCTTAACCTATCCCGGTCAGAAGAATTAGAAGAAGGGGAGGTATGTCATCATTGTTCGATTTGGGTTTATGTTGAAGATGTGGATGCCGTCTACACCCGAGTCCTGGTTCAGGGATGGCCGGTTGAGTCGGAGATCGTCAACCAGTTCTGGGGAGAGAGGCAGTTCCGGATCAGGGACCTTGATGGGAACGAACTGGTCTTTGTGCAGCAGATTGAGGATATTGGGCTGGAGGAAATCCGGGCACGGTCCAGGGCATTATCGAGAAAAGGATGAAATGAACATGAAATTTGGACTGGCATTACCGTACAACATCGGACCAAACGTGGTGCGTTATGCTCGAATGGCGGAGGATGCCGGCTGGGATGGCCTGTTCCTTGGAGATGCCATCTGGTGTGAAGACCCCATGATCGCCCTGGCAGCAGCAGCTGTGGTCACCGAAAAAATCCGCCTGGGTACGATGATCATCCCCGTCCCGATCCGGCGTCCCTGGAAGCTTGCCAGCGAATCGATTGCCCTGGACCGGCTTTCCGATGGACGGCTAACCCTGGGACTTGCAACCGGCGCGGTGTGGATGGGGTGGTACGCTTTTCCGGATGAGGTCACCGGGAACAGAGCACGGGCGGAAATGCTGGACGAGACGATCGATATCCTGACCTTATTCTACCAATGTCAACCTTTTGATTATGATGGCAGGCATTTCCATCTCAAACTCAATGAGCTTGACGTGATGTACTACCCGCCTCAGCCCGTACAGCAGCCGCGCATCCCAATCTGGATCCCGGGCATCTGGCCTCGTGAAAAATCTATGGAGCGAGTATTAAAATGTGATGGCATGTTTCTGGAGAAGATCAGCCTCGAAGGAGAACCACAGACAGTCACCACTGAAGACCTGCGCCAGATGAAAGCCTATGTGGAGGAAAACCGCACCCTGTCCACGCCTTTTGATTTCGTTGCCAGTGGGAAGGTGTCCGATCTGGAGGAGGCTGAACGAGTGGAGGTCTTGCAGTCATGGGCAGAGGCCGGCGCGACCTGGTGGGTAGAGGGGCTATGGGAGGGGACGCAGGAGCAGGTGGAGGCGGTGATTAAGACTGGACCATAATAGCAGCGAGATTTTGACCTCAGCCACCGGAGGTGGGATTGTTTTTTCTTTCCTTATAGGGTTAATGAGATAAGTGGAGGTTTATTACGGCAGGTCGGATTTAGGCATTGCGACGGCTTCTTCGCTATCAAGTGGAACATTGCATCTCGGAGACAGGTAAATCATCTAACACGCTTCAGCGTGTTTTGTTATTAAGCCATCGAATTCATTCGATGGGGGATGGGGATCGATATTGAAACAAAACGCGGAGCATTAGACTTTGGGATGCAACCTAGAACAATGCATCAAGGGCGAATACTGTTCATCCAACACGCTTCAGCGTGTTTTGTTATTAAGCCATCGAATTCATTCGATGGGAATGCGAAAGAGACATAACGCCGAACGTCATCCTCTGGGATGCAACCTGGAACATCGCATCCATGTAGGTGAGTGTAAGGTTGTATCCAGTAAGGAGTAAAAACCTTAGTAAAAATTGTCTTGAATTGTTATTTTCTTAACCTAATTATCCCGTCTGATAGAGATTGGAGCATTTCCTCTCTAGTTAAATCACTCCTTACCAAAAGTGGGTATTGCTGTTCTGTATATTACCCCAAGATTTTTATACAGGCACTCTTAAAAGTTGATAATTCGGGTACATTTCTTGCTGCATCGTCAAGCAATACCACTAGCTCATGCATAAGTATAAATATTCCCCCTTTTGAATTTATGAATGAGTCTA
>CAZTJD010000185.1:0-6182 GCA_964613985.1 uncultured Anaerolineales bacterium | reverse complement strand
TCGGCCTTTTCGCCCAATGGTGATATATTTTGTTGGCGTCTTGAAATCTCTAAATTCTTCTAAAACAAAACGAACCAAATTGGTATTGTATGCGCCAGCAAGTCCACGATCGCCGCTTATCATTACGACCAGAACATTTTTAATTTCTTCTCGCGGGGAGAGGAGAGGGTGCAACTCACCTCGCCCAGGTTGTTTAGCTAAATGGGTTAATACCTGCCAAGCTTTCGTTGCATAAGGACGTGTTCTATACAAAGCCTGCATAGCCTTTTGAACCTTACTTGCACTCACGGCTTGCAATGCACGTGTAACCTGAGCGATATTTCTAATACTAACTATGCGTAACTTAACTTCTCTAGCAGAGGCCATAATAAATAAGATGTTAATTCCATGTTGTCATAAATGTTGTCAACGCTTGTCGGAGACTTTCTTCAGTTTCACGCGATAGCCTTCCTTGAAGATTAATCTGTTTCCCGATTTCTGGATGTGAAGATTCCATATATCGCTGCAAATCCTGTTCCCATTCAGAAATTCTTTCAACAGGAACTTCATCGGTGAAACCATTAATTCCTGCGTAAATCGTGATGACCTGATCTTGCAAAGGAACTGGTTCATGTTGAGGTTGTTTGAGTATTTCTTGGAGCTTTTGTCCTTGTTTCAGACGGTATTGGGTCGATTTATCAAGGTCAGAACCAAATTGGGCGAAGGCAGCCAATTCCCTGAATGACGCCATATCCAACCTCAATCTACCAGCAACCTGTTTCATCGCCCGTGTTTGTGCATCACCACCGACGCGAGAAACGGAAAGACCAACATTTACTGCTGGTCTGATACCAGCATAAAATAGGTTATTCTCAAGGTATATTTGACCATCGGTGATGGAGATAACATTAGTAGGTACATATGCGGAAACATCACCTAATAACGTCTCGATAATCGGTAAAGCAGTTAATGATCCACCAGAACCCATTACCTTAACCACTTTATAATTTTCTGAATATTCTAACTTTTTATGCGCACTTTCAGAATCCTGGCGTGATAAAGGACCACCATAAATAACACTGTTGATTGAGTCTTCAGCTTTGGCAACTTCACATCCTAACTCTTTATCAACGATAACAAACTTATCTGCAAGTCGAGCAGCCCTTTCTAATAATCGTGAATGCAAATAAAATAAGTCTCCTGGATACGCTTCACGACCTGGAGGTCTTCGCAAAAGGAGGGAGACCTGACGATAAGCCCAGGCGTGCTTTGAAAGGTCATCATAAATCACCAATGCATCTCTACCCGTTTCCATAAATTCTTCCCCCATTGCACAACCTGCATATGGAGCAATATATTGAAGAGCGGCTGGCTCCCCCGCAGAAGCTACCACAACTATTGTGTGATCCATCGCATCATATTGCTCTAGGATAGAAACTGTGCGAGCAATGGCAGCTTCCTTTTGACCAATTGCGACATAGATGCAGGTTAAATCTTTCCCTTTTTGATTTATTATCGTATCAATCGCAATGGCAGTTTTTCCTGTCTGCCGATCACCAATGATCAACTCCCGTTGACCGCGTCCTATAGGAATCATCGAATCTATTGCTTTTATGCCTGTCTGAACCGGTGTATCAACATCCTGTCGTTCAACCACACCGGGCGCAATACGTTCAATTGGACGAAATCCAGCCGATTTTATTGGTCCTTTACCATCTATAGGTTGCCCTAACGCATTGACAACTCGTCCTATAAGACCATCTCCAACCGGAACAGAGGAAATCCTACCTGTTGAATGTACCCGCATTCCCTCTTTAATTTTAGAATAATCACCCATAATAATGATTCCGACTGAATCTTGTTCAAGGTTGAAGGCTATGCCAAGGTCTCCATTTTCAAACTGTATCAATTCTTGAGAACGCACATCGGATAAACCCGTCGCCCTGGCTATACCATCACCATCCTCTATAACCGTTCCAACATCTCTTATTTCTAATTCTGGTTGGAATTGTTCAATTTGCTTTTGAAAGTCTGCGGTAATTTGGTTAATCAGATCAGACATTTTGCCTCCTGGCCTAGTTATTTTGTGAATTCAGCTACCAGGTTCGTGTCTAAACGAGTTAGCATGGCAATAAGTAACCGAACTGTGCGATCATAATCACTACGATGGATAATCGAACTATCTGAGTGAATATGTCGTGCTGGTACACCAATCACGATCGTAGGAACCCCAGTTTTATGCAGATGAATTGCGCCTCCATCCGTTGCACCTCCGGTTATGGTTGATGGTTGGATGGGAATTTCTAATTCTTCTGCAACATCAAAAACGAAATCTCGAAACTTGGTGTTTGGGATCATCCGCGCATCATATAACAAAACCGTCGGCCCTGCGCCAAGCTTTATCGCTGATTCTTCCTCTTTAATTCCAGGTATGTCACCAGCAATATCCGATTCCAAAATAATGGCAAGGTCGGGGTCTACAGCATAAACACTGGTTGTTGCTCCACGAAGTCCTACCTCTTCCTGCACAGTTGCAACGCCAAAAACTGTATTAGGATGTTCAGTATCTTTAAGTTGTTGTAAGGAAGAGATGATCAATGCAATACCCACGCGATCATCGAACGCCTTAGACATATATGTCATCCCATTTGCTAGTTCGACAAAATCTGCACGAGGGATGACCGGGTCACCGAGGTGAACTCCTACGGCAGTAACCTCGTCATTGCTTGATACTCCGATATCGATGTACATGTCTTTCTTTTCGATGATTTTCCCCCGTTCATCTTGTGATAACAGGTGCGGTGGTTTTGCCCCAATTATTCCTGGGACATCGCCTTTTCGGGTTTTGATAATTACCCTTTGTCCCAAGAGAATTTGATCAAACCATCCACCAAGAGGAACAAATTTAATAAAGCCATCTTTCGTAATGTGTTTGACCATAAGGCCAATTTCATCCATGTGACCCGCTATCATGATTCGGGGAGATTCTTTCTGCCCGACACATTCGCAAATCACACTACCAATTTTGTCTTGTGAAATTGAACCGAGAGGTTCTAAATAACTACGGATAACTGCTCGAACAGGAGTCTCATATCCAGGTACACCATTAATTTCTGTTAATTCTTTGAGTAGTATTTTTGTTGAATCCATTTAGACCTATGTATTGAAATTGTTGTTTTCCTATTGAATTGATTAAACGGTAGAATAATACCTGAAAGGTTTCAGGTTGTCTAGTTGATGAATATCAGTTAGCACATTCTACCTTAAATGCTAGCCACGTTCAGGAGAGTGCGGTTTTGTATCGCTTCCCAACTCCCGTGATCTTTCATAAGCCGCCCAGATAGCCCGGGAAATAGCCGTTCTGAAACCTGCTTTCTCTAAATAATACAAAGCGGCAGCAGTTGTGCCACCCGCTGAGGTAACTTGATTTCGCAACCTGGCTAAATGGACTGGAAAATCACGGTGATCAAAATAATTCACAGATCCTCGGACCGTTTGGATAACTAATCGTTCAGCAATATGCCTGGGGAACCCTAAGTGAACGCCTGCATCGACCATGGCTTCTAAAAATAGAAAGACATAGGCAGGACCAGTACCAGATAAAGCCGTAGCCATATCTAAAAAATATTCTTCCTCCATATAAACTTCTTCACCGAATGCCTTCAAGATGGATCTCGCCATTAATCTCTGCGACTCAGTAACATCCTTCGATGAAGTCCAGACTGTTATTCCCTCCCCGATCTGTGCTGGCGTATTGGGCATGGATCGTACAACCATATTCTTCTTTAAACCATCCTTAATCTTAGCTATTGGAGCGCCTGCCACAATAGAGAGGATTAAAACCTCCGGCTTAAGACAATCGGATATTTCTTCTAAGACTTTATCTAAGGCTTGGGGTTTAATCGATAATACAATTACATCTCCCTGACAAGCAGCTTCTAGATTACTAGTAAATGTGTGAATTCCATAATGAAGTTGTAAGGTATCGAGCCTCTCTTGTCGTGGGCCTGACGCGTAGATTGATTCCTTAACAATCACTTTATTCTTGATCAACCCCGAAATCATAGCCTCTGCCATTACACCTGAACCAATAAATGAAATATTTTTGTTTTCAAACACAATGATCTCCATTCTTGATTATGATGAAAAATAACGTAATGCCAATCTGATCCTCGCTTCAAGATCATTCGGCGCGTCTGAAGGAATTGTTTGCATGGCTGTCTGCGCTTCAACGACGCTATATCCCAATCCAACCAATGCCTCCATAATTTGAGTATCCAGATCATCCATTGCTGATAATGATTCAATCCCCTCCCCGGAGGGTACTTTCCCTTGAAGGTGCAGTAATATCCTTTGTGCAGTCTTTTTACCTATTCCAGGTATTCTGCTAAAGATTTCTGCCTGCTCTGAATACACCGCTCTGCGAATCGTATCTGGATTTAATGTGGAGATCCCAGCAAGCGCTAACTTTGGTCCTACACCATTCACACCAAGTAGCATAACGAAAAACTCCAGTTCTTCTGCTGTTAAAAAACCAAATAAGGACAAATTGTCTTCACGAACGGATAAATATGTATGCAAATGAACACGAGAACCCAACTGAATGTTACTCCTAAGATGTGTCGGGACAAAAACCTGGATACCGACCCCGCCAACTTTGACGACAATGCAATCAATTTTCTGTTCAATCACCTGACCTTCAATACTGGCAATCATAAGATTCTCCAAATAACCTTTTTGAATATAATTACTGGGATTTCCTGCTTCTTATGTTATTAATTGTTTTCCAATGCCTATTGCTAATACTTACTAAAATCCCATACCATATATTTTCGAAAAGTAAAAGATCCCCCTACAATCGTAAAAACTCCTCGTTCAAATATCTCACAGCAAGTCTACAAAGATACCTTGTGAAACTCAAAAGCGCGTACATTAATGGTTCTAATCCAAAATGCGAAATACGATGTACAAGAATTATCGATTATTTTTTATTTCCATCATCCATGAACTGTGCAGGTGGCAGATTGCTACTGCCAACGCATCAGCGGCATCATCAGGGCGAGGAATCTCATCCAATCCAAGAATGGCCTTGACCATTTGCTGTATTTGGATTTTTTCAGCACCACCGTAACCCACAACAGCTTGCTTTACTTCTAGGGGAGAGTATTCAGTTACAGGGAGGTTGGCTTCTGCCAAGGTTAGAATTGCTACACCGCAACCTTGTCCAACGCTAATCGCGGTCCGAACGTTTTTTTGGAAAAACAACTTTTCCACCGCTGCTGAATCAGGGCGGTGGAAAAGGAGAATCTCTTTCAATTGGGTGTATATCTGAAGCAGCCTTTCAGGCATCGGTGTTTTTTCAGATGTATGAATCACACCATAATCTACTACAGTTAGGTTGTCTGACTGATGCTCCTGATGTATTAATCCATACCCAATTATGGCAATCCCGGGGTCTATCCCTATAACCAGCATGAAACCTAGTCTACCTCAAGTACCGCCATGGCATCATCAGAGATTCTAAGATTGGAATAAACATCCTGAACATCGTCTAAATCTTCCAGGGCATCTATGACCTTCATAACCTTAATAGTCTGTTCGATGTCCAGATCAATCTCTTGATTTGGCATCATCCTCAAACCAGCTTCATCAAGACCAAGTCCAGCTAAATCCAGTTGATCGCTGATGGTCTTAAATGATTCGACCGGACCAATAATCTCTGTGATCTCCTCGTCGAAAATAACGTCGTCAGCACCCCCTTCAATCGCAATTTCAAAGACCTGGTTCTCATCAAGATCCTGCGGTGAAAATGCAAAGTATGAAACTTTTCTAAATTGCCAGGCAACGGAACCACTTTCACCCATACCTCCACCAAACCTATTAAGTACATGCCTGATGTCAGCGACTGCACGATTACGATTATCTGTTAGACACTCAATCATCAATGCCACTCCATGAGGAGCATATCCTTCGTAGAAGACTTCCTCAATTATGGCAGCATCTTTATCCTCGCCAGTACCTCTTCGAATTGCCCTTTCAATATTATCTTTGGGCATATTCGATCCTTTTGCCTTATCAACAGCCAATCGGAGTTTAAAATTTACTTCTGGGTCTCCTCCCCCTTCACGGGCAGCGATTGCAATTTCTTTCGCGAGGCGGGTAAAAATTGCGCCCCGCTTTGCATCTGCTGCACCCTTTTTCCT
>CAZTJD010000184.1:0-6377 GCA_964613985.1 uncultured Anaerolineales bacterium | reverse complement strand
TAGCTCCATAACCATATTAAACTCACCAGACCAGGCCGTTAAAAATGCTGATGTGATTTATACAGACACCTGGACGAGTATGGGTCAGGAAGAAGAAACAAAAAAAAGACAGCAAGTATTTCCTCCCTACCAGGTTAATGAAAACCTTGTATCCAAGGCAAAACCTCATGTAATTGTAATGCACTGCCTTCCGGCTCATCGAGGAGAAGAAATTACGGATGAAGTTGCCGATGGACCACATTCTCGACTATTTCCTCAGGCACATAACCGCCTCCATGCCCAAAAAGCCATTCTGGTTAGATTGCTTGGCAAGGCTTAATCTTGCATGTCTACTTATTAAATAATCACTGTTTTATAATTTTATTTGAGGTTTCTCATGAACATCTGCATTCCAAAAGAAAGACGCGATTCTGAATTTAGAGTTGGTTTAACCCCCGCAGGTGTGAAGCTACTAACAAATAGTGGTCACACCTGTTTTGTTGAACATGAGGCAGGTTTAGGAAGCGGTTTCAGTGATTATGATTACCAAAAATCGGGTGGACAGATTGTATACAGTGGAGAAGAAGTTTATGGCCGTGCGGATCTTCTTCTAAAAGTATCTAAACCTCTCTTGGAAGAGATAGAATATCTTCAGGAAAATACAATTTTAATGGGTTTTCTCCATCTAATAGCCGGGCGAAAAGAAAAGGTTAACCACCTGATAAAGAAGAAAATAACCGCAATCGGTTATGAAATTATCCAGGATGATGATGGTAGCCTTCCCGTGTTGATTCCTCTCAGTCAACTTGGGGGAAGAATGGTTCCACAAGTCGCAGCTTCACTCGCGCAAAATAATTATGGCGGTAAAGGAATCCTGTTAGGAGGAATCCCTGGTGTTCCTCCTGCTGAAGTAATCATTATAGGCGGTGGCACATCGGGCAGGGCTGCAGCAAGGAACTTTATTGGTATGGGTGCTACCGTTTATGTTTTCGATCAAAATCTTGCCAAGCTGAGAGTATTGGATCACCACTTTCAGGGGAAGTTGGTTACCATGGTGTCTCATGAATTTAATCTGGAAAAAGTCTGTGCATTTGCGGATGTACTCGTTGGCGCAATTCTAGTACCAGGAGAACGGACTCCTGTGGTAATAACTAGGGAAATGGTCAAATCCATGCGACAACGCTCAATTATCATTGACCTTTCAATTGATCAAGGAGGCTGCATTGAAACCAGCCGACCAACCACCCACAGCAACCCGACTTACTTCGAGGAAGGAATCATTCATTACTGTGTTCCAAACATGACCGGCGTCCTCGGTCGCACAGCAACCCACGCTATGAACAATGCATCGTGGCCTTATGTGAAGTTAATAGCTGAAGTTGGTCTTGAAACTGCCTTGGAAGCAAACACAAGTCTGAAACGGGGAATTTATATCTATAAAGGTGAATTAATCCATCCCTATCTACGTGACTCACTCGAAGGGAGGATATAAACCTGATGAAATGGATGGAACAATTTAAACAGAAGGTTGTTACCCCATCTGAAGCTGTCAGAGCTATTAAATCTGGAGATAGGGTTTTTCTAACAGGCAACTGTTCTGTCCCAGTCATCATCCTGGACGCGTTGGTTAAACGTGCTCATGAGTTGTCAGATGTTGAAATATGCCATGCACTTACGATTGGATCAGCGGATTACGTTTCACCAGAAATGTTTGGGCATTTAAGGGTGAATGCTCTGTTCATTGGTCCAAATGTTCGTCAAGCAGTGCAAGAAGGACGAGCCGATTACACCCCTGTTTTGCTTTCAGAGTTTACGCTATTGTTCAAAGAAGGTCATTTGCCTGTCGATGTCTCAATGGTACACTTGTCCCCACCGGATGAACACGGATTCTGCAGTTTTGGGGTTGAAGTCGGCTTAAGCAAAACGATCGCAGAATCATCCCGTATCATCATCGCTGAAGTCAATGAAAAAATGCCACGAACTTTAGGGGATTCTTTTATCCACGTAAACAAGCTCGATTATATCATCCCGGTAAATTACCCTTTACCTGAAGTTCCGATGGGCGGTGAAGGGGACGAGGTGGTAGATAAGATTGCAGGATATATCGCTGATCTTATCCCGGATGAAGCGACAATGCAAATGGGTATTGGTGCAATCCCTGATGCTGTTTTGAAACACTTATACGATAGAAAAGATTTGGGAGTTCACACAGAGCTCTTTTCTGATGGGGTGATTGACCTTGTGGAAGCAGGCGTTCTGACAAATTCGTGTAAGACAATCCATCCCGGAAAAATAATTGCTGGATTTATCTTAGGTAGCCAACATCTCTATGATTGGTGTCATAATAATCCGCTGATCGAGTTCCATCGGACGGAATATGTAAATGATCCCTTTGTCGTATCACAGAACCACCGCATGGTTGCGATAAACTCAGCGATCGAAGTCGATCTTACCGGACAGGTATGTGCCGATAGTATCGGTCCAAAACTATACAGCGGTGTCGGCGGTCAGCTTGATTTCATATATGGCGCCTCCCGCTCAAAAGGCGGCGTACCTATTATAGCTTTGCCAAGTAAAACGAAGAGCTTCAGCCGCATCGTAGCAATGCTGAAACAAGGTGCTGGCGTTGTTACCACTCGGAATCATGTCCATTACATCGTAACAGAATATGGAATCGCAGAACTTTATGGGAAAACTATCAGACAAAGGGCGAAGAATCTTATCCAAATCGCCCATCCCGAGTTCCGTGAAGATTTAGAAAGGCAGGCAAAGGAATTAAACTATATTTAACTTGTTCTGGTACTCTATCCAACCTCTACCTGAATTTATTGTTATCAAGAAGCGATTATTATAATCTCCGATCCTATTAGAAAAGGTGGAAGGTCCTTACTATTTCTCGGAAATACAACCATGACAACGGTTAATTTTTGGATATTTGAAGATTTATCAAAGACTTAATTACAGTTGTAGGAGATACTAAAAATGAGGAAACGCCGCGCGAAAATTGTCGCAACCATTGGTCCAGCTTCTTACGATGAACATGTAATTCGCGATTTGATAAAAGCCGGGATGAACGTTGCCCGAATTAATTTTTCCCACGGCAGCAAAGAAGACCACAAGGAATCAATTAACCGGATTCGTCGAGCATCTCGTTTTTCAAATCAGCCTGTTACCATACTTCAGGATTTGCAAGGGCCTAAAATACGTACTGGTGAAATTAAAAATGGCGCAGTCGAAATCAAAGCTGGACAAACCCTGATCCTGACAATAAATGAAATAGTAGGAGACGACCATAAAATCTCAATTGATTATAAGGATTTGCCATTTAGTGTAAAACCTGATGGTCATATCCTGCTTGACGATGGCAATTTAGAGTTATTGGTCAAGGAGGTTGGGGATGATTTTGTTAAAACCGAAGTCATCTTGGGGGGAATCTTAAAATCTCATAAGGGTGTAAATCTTCCTGGAACCAATTTAAGCATCCAGACTTTTACGGACAAGGATAAAGCGGACCTGGCATTTGGACTCGAATTAGGCGTTGATGCTGTAGCACTGTCTTTCGTTCGTACAGCCCAAGATATTGCTCGGTTGAAACAAGAAATCGCCTGTATCGCACCAGAAATGATAAAAATACCCATTATTGCCAAACTTGAGCGTCCAGAAGCATTAACAAACTTGCACGATATTATTCATGCGACAGATGGTGTAATGGTGGCTCGGGGGGATCTCGGAGTTGAGATGTCACCCGAAGAGGTGCCGATTGCTCAAAAGGAGATCATCCAAATTGCAAATCAACACGCAAAAATCGTAATCACGGCTACCCAAATGCTGGAATCGATGATTTACAATCCTCGGCCAACAAGAGCTGAAGCCTCTGATGTAGCCAATGCAATTTTTGATGGCAGCGATGCAGTGATGCTGTCGGGAGAAACTGCAATTGGAAAATATCCTGTCAAAGTGATTGAAATGATGGAGGCGATCATACTTCAGGCTGAAAAGCACATCGAAGAATGGGGACCAGGTGAGACTACATTAAATGTAGATATCCCTCATGATGATGCCTTATTCATTACCCGTGCTGCTCGTGAACTCGCTCAAGATCGTGATGTTGCTGCAATTGCTGTCTTTACATCCAGCGGTAGAACAGCAAGAATGATGTCCAAAGGACGACCCAACGTGCCGATTTTTGCCTTCACGCCAAATGAACGAACCTACCAAAATATGGCGATGATGTGGGGAGTAACCCCTTACCTGGTCCCACAAGCGGAAACAGTTGAGGTCATGCTCACCCATGTTGAAGCAGCGATCATCTCTGCGACTGATTTACAACCAGGTCAGGAGGTTGTCCTCCTTGCTGGCTTCCCTATCGGTGCGATGCAACCAGCTAATTTCGCCTTACTTCATACGATTGGACAGAGATAACTCGGCGCTGGATCATTTTCCTTGCACCCCATAAAAATAATTTCCCCAAGAAAATCGTTTTTCTTTTTCGGATCTTCATGGCATTTAAAAGGGGTGTTTTTCTCCTAAATCGATAATCCCTTTTTCTATCAACAATTGATTATAAAGACTTTCAATCTGGCGGATCATCTTGCTCAAATCATAAGTATCAGCTACGACTTCGCGAGCATTTTCCCCCATCTCTTTTCGTAAATTATAATCTTGAAGTAAAGTAATACAGAATTTTGCCATTTCGTCAATTTCACCAGGTTCGCATAGAAACCCTGTTTGCCCATGATTGATCGCTTCAACAGCACCGTCGGTGCGGTAAGCGACAATGGGTAAACCCATTGCCATACATTGAGGGATAACCCTTGGCAATCCTTCCCATAAGGAGGTTAACAAAAAAATATCCATAGCTGCCATCATCTGGGGGACATCTCTACGCAATCCGGTGAAAACACAGTGATTTAATAATCCAAGCTTTTCGAAAACTATCTCAACCTCATGACGTAATGGACCGTCCCCTACCAGGAGAAAATGACAATCCGGGATTACTCTGCTGACGGTAGATGCGACTTTAACCCAATCCAAAGGATTCTTTTGAGGGGAAAACCTGCCAACATTTCCAAGGATCGGGACATCAACAGGGAAACCAAGCTGCCGACGAACCAGGTTGCTATCGAATAAATCAGGATTAAATATAGAAATGGGTATGGCACTTCGGATTAATTGATACGTTTCTGGTTCTCCAATACCTTCTTTTAACCCTTTGTAAATATCCACCTCTGCTACCACAATCAAGCAATCGCTGAACTTAGTTACCATTTTTTCCAGACAAACAAAGAGCCATTTTCGCCATAGCTGCATATGTTCATGGAAGCTCCATCCATGGATTGTATGAATGATGATAGGTACACCTGCAATTTTAGCAGCAATTCTACCCAACACACCTGCTTTTGAACTGTGTGTATGTACAATCAGATAGCGCTCATCTTTCATCATTTTTATCATTTTCCAGAGTGCTGCCCCATCTTTCAAAGGATTGATTTCCCGCACAAGCTCGGGAATAATTGTTAGAGGGATTTCTTTGGTATGAACTTCATCAATCAGGCTCCCCTCACTACCTGTCTGAGAACCAGATACGATACAAACATCAAACCGTGTATTATCTACCATCGCTGCCGTATACATCGTATTTTCTTGCGCGCCGCCAACGATAAGGCGGGTGATAGGGTGGAGGACTTTGATAAGGTTGTTATTCTTTTTTCTTATCATGATGAAGATGAAGTATGGGTATAAACGTCTAGTGTTTTTTGAGCGCATTGCTCCCAGGTAAATTCAGCTGCCCGTACAATCCCGGCTTGAATCAAGTGGTCCCGTAGCCTTTGCTGTTGTGCTAAAGTTACCATCGCGTTTGCAGCCTCTTCAACGTTATTAGGATCAACAAGTATACCCGCCTCACCAATTATTTCAGGGAGTGAGGTGGTATTCGATGCGATGACAGGCGTCCCAGAAGCCATGGCTTCAATTACAGGTAAGCCAAAGCCTTCATAATATGAAAGAGTGACAAATCCATCTGCAGCTTGATACATTACTGGCAAATCAACATCGGTAACATAAATAAATTGAACATCTTCTTCCAAACCAAGTTTCCTCACGCATTTCTCTGGTTCATCATAATCCACGTAACTTCTCCCAGAAATAATAAATTGGTATTTTACATCACTCTTCCTTGTAAATAATTCAAACGACTTGACTGCATTCACCAGGTTTTTATGAGGGCGTCTTTCTCCAACAAATAAGAAAAAGGGGGGGGTGATTTGATATTTTTTGATTACATTGTTGATTTTTGTGCTTGGGTAAGGCTCAAAAAAACGTTTATCAACGCCTTCGGGGATGACATTAATTTTCTCCGGATTTACTTTAAATTTTTGGACAATATCATTTTTTGTGGA
>CAZTJD010000183.1:0-6496 GCA_964613985.1 uncultured Anaerolineales bacterium | reverse complement strand
CCATCCTTCTGCGTAACCACTGTCTCCTATTACCACCGAAAGCCCGGCGTCTTTGAAAGTTGGGACATCAGAAAGGGGTACAAAAGTCCCCAGGTCTGCATCACCGGCAATCAAGGCTGCGGTCTGGGCTGCGTCATCGGGCACGAACTGCAGGAAGACATCGTCGATATTGGCTGTGCCTTTCCAGTAGTTATCATTCTTGACAAAGCGCAAGAAACTGCCTGATTCCCACTCGCCAAACAAGTACGGGCCGCAGCTAACCGTTGGAGCTCGGTTCCAGTCAGCTTCTATAATTGAGCCCTCAGAGTCAAAAACAGGCTGCAGAATATGGGCAGGTAAGATGCCATGCCAGAAATTAGCTTCCCATGCTGAGAAGGGTTCCGCAAAATTCATCACCACGGTCAGTGGATCGGGCGCATCTACGGATTCCAGCGCATCGTATGGGTATTGCGAGTTAGCTGAATTGGCATCGTTCATGATCATGTCGTAGGTGAACTTGAAGTCAGCTGAAGTGATGGGAGTACCATCGGACCAGACGATATTATCCCGGAGGTTCAAGGTGATGGTCAGCCCATCTTCAGAAAGTCCCCCATTCTCGACAGTGGGCATTTCGGCCACCAGATGTGGGAAAGGAACATTCATATCATCATATTCCCAGGCCCAGCACAGATATAGCTGCTGTAGGACGGCAGAGAACCACATATCGGTGTAGAAGGGATTGAGCGAGTCCGGCTCCTGCGTCCAGGCAAAAACAACCACTTTCGGTTCGGCAGGTTCTTCTACCACGGGTTCTTCTGCTTCTGGTTCCTCCACCGCGGGTTCTTCAACGACAGGTTCCTCAGCAGCGGGTTCTTCGGCAGCAGGTTCTTCGGCAGCGGGTTCCTCCACCGCGGGTTCTTCAACAGCAGGTTCCTCTGTAGCTGGTGCCGCACATGCGGGAAGGGCAAGGGCAAGGATCACCAGAAAGGACAGAATAATAAACAGTTTCTTTTGCGTCATTAGTTTCTTCCTCCTTAATTGAATCTAGGTTTGTTTAATTTGGGGTTGGTAAGGTTTCGGAAGTCTCAATCCAGTCTGTGGGTAGGACTTTGGCTCATTCCCCGACGAGATGGGATCTAGAAACCTGTCAGTCTGATGAATACAGGTTGCAATATTTCTTATTTACACCTCCTTTCTTTCCTATATATAAGAGTTTCTAAATCTCCAGAGCTTGCCTGGATTTTTGGGTGGGGTTAGATTCTTAATGAATTGTACCTTATTTTCTCTACGAAATGAATCTAGATTTCGCAGATAAGATATTTTTAGGGCAGGAATTCATTTTCTGCTGCCTTCATAATACGGTCCATTTCTGTTTCCTGGACGGAGGACAATTCGGGCACCTGGTGGGTTGCCAGGATCATCTTTGCCTGCGAGTGCGCCTTGCTCCTGAAATCCTCTCCACCGTCCTTTAACCACTGTTCGTAGGTTTGTCTGACGCCCAGGGTTTCGGTGAGAATTTCCCCAGCGCGCAGGAATTTTACAGTATGCATCTCGGTCATGAAGTTCCGTGGTCCGTCCATGACATCCCGGATCACCTCGACGGCAAGGGCTTCTTCATCGACGGTAAAACCGCGACGGCAGCGCTGAACAGCAGCAGCGATGTCATTATCGCAGACCATCTGGGCCAAGGAACCCATCACCCCTGCGCTCATTTCCCCAATCCCAGAGAGCTCATCCGCGCCAGCCAGGGCAGGGAGGATGGCATTCAAGGCTCGTTCGTATCCGCTTTGGATGTCGAGGATGTGGGCATTGGTAGAGAAGCCATAGACGTTGACTGGAAGCCCGTAGCGGTGACCGATCTGGACCGTTGCAGCGGAGGCGATGCCCAGCTCGACTCCACCCCAGACCGAGGTGGCAGTGCGAGGTTCCATCATCGCCAATCGCCCACAATAGATGATTGGCAGCCCAGGACAGACTGACTGGGCGATCACAATGGAAGCTAGTACTTCCGCATTCTGCTGGGTCAAAGCCCCTGCCAGGGACATCGGCGCAGTTGTTCCTGCCGTAGGACAGGGCAAGGGACCAAAACCAATCCCCTGCCGGGCGATTTCGACCATAGACTCAGCCAGGTTAGCTGGAAAGGTCAGGGGGCTGATCGGGGAGACGCTCAAAGTGAGGAATTCACGCGCCGGTCCGATCACCTTAGCTAGGTCAATCGCATATTGTGTCTCCCGGGCGGTCTGTATCCCCGGACCCTGGACCGGTTTGGTGGTGTGGCTTAAGCAATGGCGGTACATTGCCAGGGACATAAGTTCGCCAGGGACATCGGTGGGTGTGAAGAAGGGTGTGACCGTAGTTGCCTGGTCAAGGGCATCAAGCACCCGGGTGGCATTAACGACATCTTGGACCGTAGCATTACGGACTTGGCCGTCCTCTGGTTGATAAACCTGCCTGGCTCCACCGAGATTATGCCAATGCAGGGAGCCATCGCCTAATACCACGGTGTCGCCATTACGACCTTTGATCTCCACCTGCTTGGTGCAACGCTCCAGGGATCCTTCGACAAGGTCCGCTGGGAGTCTGACCCGTTTTCCCTGTTTTTTCGCCCCAAGATCGACCAGCATCGCTGCGATCTCAGGGTGGTCCAGCAGGATTCCCACCTCATTGAGCACCCGCAGAGTTGACTGGTGGATGGCTTCCACTTCTTCGTCAGAAATAATTTTCCACGGTTCCATTCTGGTTAATCCTCTAGTGGCGGTAGGGCAGCAAGCCCAGCTTTTTGAGCCAGGTTTACTACCATTTCATCCAGGGCATCGACCTGGTCCTGGGGGAGTTGAGGCAGCTGGTAGGTATTGAGGACCTCGCTCACCCGTTGTTTCGCCCTTTCGAAGGTATTGAGCTCTCCGCCACCCTGCCAGGTACGAATTGAACCACGGTCGATTACACTCGAAGGAAGGTATTGTTCTTCCTTTAATAAGGTGCGCGTTGCCTTTTGCTTGAGGAAGGCGCCAGTAAAGTTGATGCCCTCGAAAAATTCGGTCCCCAGGGTCTCTGTGTGCACCTTGATCCCTTGCAGCATCCGTTTCGCCATACCAATCGCTTCAGCATCAATCACTAGCTTTTCCAGGCTGATTGCGGCGAGGAAATCAAGCATCCCTGCTCCGGAGATCATGTTGATCCCTGCTAGGGCGCCAATCATTGCTGAAATCCCGCTTTCCATCCCTGCCTGAGCGTCGACTACCTTGGCATCGCTGGCGCAGAGGTAGGTATGGGTGGGGAACCCCAGGGTTTTGCCAACTTGAGCATAAGCTGCATCGATCATGGCAGTCTCGACCGCACCCATCGGGGTGGTACCTTGCCGCATATCCATGACTGCCGGTGCACCACCCCACACTATCGGGGAGCCAGGATGTGCCAGTTGGTGGATGGTCATCCCACTGATGCATTCTGCGGCGTGCTGTACCACTGAACCGATCAGGGTGACCGGGGAGGCTGCACCTGCCAGGGGCATCGAGACGATCTGTGCCGGTACCCCAGCCCGGGCGAGATCAATCAGGTTTTGAGCGCCGAAGTTGCTCCAGATCAATGGGGGGGAAGGGCAGACATCGAAGACCGCAATAGGTTTCTGGCGCAGCCCCTCCATACCATCACTGAAGAGTGCCAGCATCTCGAACATGGTGTGGGTGGTTTTGACAGAGAAGGCCCCGGTGACAACAGGTTTACGAGAATAGCGCAGCACCAGGTACAACCGGTACAGGTCGCCGATCTCCTTGGGGACCTCGCTGCAGACCAGGGCGGTCGATTGGGCATCGTACTGGGGTAGGGCATCGGCAATCTTAATCACCTTTACCAGGTCGCCAGTCATTGCTGGTCTATGTTTTAAGGTCTCTGCATCGAATACGTTGACACCCGATGAACCAGGATCGAAATGGACTTCATCCCCTCCGTAATGGATGGTCGCTTCACCATCAGTGCTGAACAGGTCGAAGTTCTTTGGCACCGTCTCCAGTGCTTTACGGGCGACTGCTTCAGGGATATGAGCGACTTCTACATTTTCATCAATTTGAGCACCAGCTTCGGCTAATAACGCCCGCGCTTCGGGTAACAGCACCTTAATACCAGGATGCATCATCAGGGTAAAGGCCTCTTCGAGGACACGGCTGGGTAAGTCTGGGGAAAGGATTTGGAGTTTTGGCTGCATGGATTTATTCCTTTTCCAGGCTGGTGATGATGCGCTGGAGTTCCTGGTTGAGTTTGGGATCAAGGGGTTCGGGTTGGTGGGTGTCGTATCGTTTTAGCGCTTCAGCTTGAGCCCAATCTCGAGGTCCATCCCCCGATTCCTGCCAGACCTCGTAGGAACGCCGGTCCATGTATTTCGGCACCCAGATTTCGCGCATGTGCTGGCGAGTATGTCGCTGGGTGAGGAAGTTGCCATGGGATCCAACGTTGTGGATGGCATCCAGTGCCAGGGTCTCCTCATTGACCTCGATCCCGCTCATGATACGCTGCACGATATCAAATATTTCGCAGTCCATCATCATCTGTTCGTAAGACCAGATCCTGCTCCCATGCAGCAGACCCACCCCGAGCAGCATATCGGACATCACCAGGCTTGCCATGAAGGTCGACAGGCTGTTGTCCACCCCCGCCTGCCAGTTGGGTTCTTTTGCCCCGGTGGCAAAGGAGCCCATCGAGAGCGGAACGTCATAGAAATCGGAAAGGACATTGGTTGCGGCACCAAATAAGAAATCCTCTGGTCCACCGCCGGTGTAGGCTCCAGTCCGCAGGTCGGATGCGGTTTGGGCTGCTGCATAAAAGAATGGCGCTCCGGGATGAGCTAACTGGATCAAAGCCGCGCCGCTGATCACTTCGGCATTCCCCACCACCAGGTTGCCTGCCAGTGTGGCAGGGGCGGTGGTCAGGCAGGCGGTCATGGTCATGAAACCGACTGGGATGCCTGCCTCGGCTGCGATCAAGGCGGCATCGAGGCTGCCACCGTCATGCCCCAGGGGTGGAGCTGAGCACTGCATGATCGACAGCAACGGGCGTTCCCGTAGGCTGGCGCTGTCCCCGGCGATCAAGGTTGCCATCTCCACCGCTGCCCGGGCTTCTACCTCGTTGTAAATGCTCTCGGTTTGGACGTGCTTGGTAGAATTCCTCCAGATCGCCAGCAGTTCGTGAAGGCCGCGCGTTTCTGGTGGACGGTCTTGGGCGGAGACCGGTACCCAGTGGAAAGCGATTTCAGGGGTCGCATCTGCAATCCTGGCGATGTCGGCGACGTCTTGTAGGGTGCTGCGACGTAATTCACCGCTGTGAAGGTCAAGAATTTGCACTCCACAGCCATCCGTGCCAACGTAGACATGGTTGCCGTCGAGAGCCAGATCCTGGGCAGGGTTGCGGGCTGCCAGGGGATAAGCCGGTGGGCAGTGTTTTACGGCTGCTTCAATTAAGGCTTTTGGTGCCTTGACTACCTGCTTATCATGGTCGACCTCGGCGCCGTGTTCTTCCCAGATACCCAGGGCTCGTTTAGAAGGGAAGCGGACACCGGTATGCTCGATTACCTCCAGGGTGGCTTCATGGATTTTGTATACATCCTCCGGGCTGAGGATCTGTAAGCTTAATTTCGGGTTGCTGATCGATTTGATTTTTTGTGTCATCTCAGTCTTTCCCCAGCAATTCCTTGGCGGCAGAGACCGCACCAATGGCATCCTCGCTGTAACCATCTGCACCGATCTCCTCCATCCAACTGCGGGTGACCGGTGCTCCCCCAACCATTACCTTGACATTCCCCAACCCGGCATCTTCCAAAGCCTCAACCAAGTTACTTTGTCTGACCATCGTGGTAGTCAGTAAGGCGCTGACGGCGACGATATCTGCCTTCACCTCACGTGCTTTTTCCACCAGTGTCACCACTGGAACATCCACCCCCAGGTCGTATACCTCGAATCCGGCTGCGGACATCATCGTGCCCACCAGGGTCTTTCCAATGTCATGGATATCACCTTCGATCGTGCCTAGGACCACCACCCCCAGCACTTCGCGCTTCTCCCCTCGCCGGGCAAGTTCAGGTTCTAGTACTTCGACTGCTGCTTTCATCGCTTCTCCTGCCATGACCAGTTCAGGCAGGAAGGCATCGCCGCAGCTGAAGGCTTCCCCAACGGTGTTTACCCCCAGGATGAAACCCTTGTTGATCGCATCTAACGGCTCGATACCCTGTTCGATGGCACGGTTTGCCAGTTCGGCAGCCTGTTCGATTTCTCCATCGATGATCGATTGGGCCATTGCTGAATATAAGTTGTCGTTCATATTAGTTTGTAATGCCTCCTGTAAAGTTGATTGTTTGGGTGTAAAGAGTTGTTTTAAGTATGTATAAGGTTTAGAAACCAATCATTCTGAAACCTGTCATTCTGAAGGAGCGAAGCATCCCCTCCCAACATCGTCATTCTGAGTGAAACGAAGAATCTCCTCCCGATCTTGTCATTCTGAGTGAAACGAAGAATCTCTTATGCCGGAGTAG
>CAZTJD010000182.1:0-6604 GCA_964613985.1 uncultured Anaerolineales bacterium | reverse complement strand
CAGCTGGACCGGAGATCAGTTTCAACACTGGATGGATAATGCGGTTGATAAGGACGATAATCATCCCAACAATCCCAGCAGCCGCCAGCCAATCAACGATGGGCAGAGGTAGAGTCCACCAACCAAAACCGAGTAAACTTTTCCAAACCAGCATGTGAGGAGTACCCAGCAGAATTACCGCGAATAAACCCAGGTGGAACAGACCACCACCGATATAAATTACTGGGTTGCGTTTGAACGTGTTCTTGATCCAAGGGATGAAAGGCCAGATCAGAATCCCTTTTAAGAAGGACTTAACTACTCCGCCAAATTTGCTTCCATTTGCGGGGACTCGATCACGTTTCCAACCGAGGAAAATGATTCGGATGAGACGGTAGCTCATGCCTCCAACAAAGATTAACAAAGCGATATAAAAGAGTGGACCACGGGTAAATTCAAGAAATAAATTACTGTTCATGATTTGTTCCTCTACTCTTCACTTTCTGCCACTGCATGTTTCTTTTGGGCGGCATTGCTTGCAGCCATGGCTGCGCCGACAACAGCGCCTGCACCAACGGCTGCGCCTACCGCAGTTAGACCTGGACGGTTTAGTGGCGCTGATTGACCCTGGTAGAAGCCACCCCCATCCCAGAAATCCGGTTGTGAACAACCCAGGCAGGGATGTCCGGATTGCACGGGGAATGACAGACCCTGATCCCATTTGATGGAAGCGCAGGCGTTGTAGGTGGTGGGACCTTTGCATCCCAATTTGTACAGACACCAGCCCTCTTTAGCGCCATCATCATCAAAGGAGAGGGCAAACTTACCCGCCTCGTAGAAGGGACGCCGTAAGCAACGGTCGTGAATGGTCTTTCCATAAAAAGTCACTGGTCGGTTTAGGCTGTCCAGTTCAGGCAGCGAACCGAAGACCACAAAGTGAGCTAACGTGCCGGTGAAGACCTCGGGGATAGCAGGACAGCCGGGGATGTTAACGACCGGCTTGTTCGTGATGATCTCCCAGGTGCCTTTGGCTCCGGTTGGGTTGGGAGCTGCTTTCGGCAATCCGCCAAATGCAGCGCAATTGCCAGTAGCGACGATAGCGGCTGCGCCTTCTGCAGCTTCTCGAAGCACATTCAAGGCGCTGCGTCCACCGATGGTACAATAGGCACCGTTTTCTGCAGTAGGAATGCTACCTTCCACAACCAATAAGTACTGTCCATTGTAGGCTTGCATGATGGCTTCCTTATTTTCTTCAGTTTGGAATCCTGCCGCAGCGGTTAGTGTTTCGTGATACTCCACAGAAATGGTGTTAAGCACAAGGTCAATCAGCGTTGGGGATTGGGAACGAGTCAAAGCTTCGCTACACCCAGCGCAATCTTGAAATTCCAGCCAGATCACAGGGAGGCGTGGTTTGCTTTCCAGGGCATGGGCAACTTTAAGGATGGTTTTTTCTTCAAAAGAGTCCAGATGCCCTGGCAGGTTGCTACTTCCAAGTGGGGGTACCGACAAGCCCATCGCGCCGACCAGAGTCCCGCACAGCTTGAGAAAATCGCGCCGGGAGATACCTTGTTTTTGCAGATGTTGGTAGATGGTTTCGTCATTCATAACATTCTCCTTGTTATGCATCCAGAAACCCGGTTTCTTCAATTCAACCTAGTTCGAAGTATTCTCCGCCAATGTAATAAATTGATAAATACATCATTCCAGAGAACCCGGGAATTTTCTTATGCGCATGAAATGCCATCGGCTTCGAGTCTGGCCTGGTACTCCGCCAGCCCAGCAGCACCGGTGGCTAAAGCGCCTTTTTCACCCTCCCAGTTCGAGGGTTGTATCTCGGCAATCCAGCCTTCGCCATAGGGATCACTGATTGGGAGGTTCGGGTCAGTAGCTAATTTATCGTTGCCGTGTAACAATATGCCGGTGATCGGGGTGGGTACAGGACCGACGTATTTACTGCTCTCGATGGTAGCAATACTTTTGCCTTGACTCACTTCCTGGCCTACGGCTTTACGCTTGATCGTCGCACCATCCAATTTGCCGCCGGCTAACTTTCCAGCCACGGTAGTAAGACCTATACGCACGGTACCATCGTACATTGGTTTAGCCCAGACGTGTTTCTCGATGAAATAATACAGGTCTTCAGGTAAATCACAGTTGTTGATTTTTGCCATAATTTCCTCCAATTTCAAGATATGTGATAAGTAAACGTTTTAGAATGTCAGGACAGTTTTACAATCTTCTGCTTCTTGCCACATCCAAGCGCCGCCGACCATTTTGACGCCCTCGATCAGGTCGGTATCGGGATTGATGTCGTGTAATTCGGCAGAGGCGGTGCAGGCCATAAATTTCACGCCCGCATCCAGCGCATCCTGAAGGAAACCACTGACCGGTTTGCCACCCTCCTTGGGGTAAATCGTTTCAGCAACGCCTTTTTTGAGCAACAGCGTGCCGTCAATCGTGAAGAACATGGTGACTTCATAGTCCATTGCCACGCCTAGGGAGGCAAAGAAAAATGGGGTGGCGCAGCGCCGCGGGGTGTCAGGACCGCTGGTCATAATAATCATTACTTTGTCTTCGTCCATAAATTGCTCCTTTTCTATTCGAATTCGACCGCATGGACGTAAAGAATGCGGTTTATTCTACTCTGTTGATAATCCTGTGAAACCTTCGCTATTTTACGGCGTATCTACACACCTAGAATGACAACGCAATTGCATCCTGGCTGGCAAACTCCAAAAAGGTCGCTGCTCCGCCTACATCAACCCCGTCGATGAGGTCTTCTTTCTTTATCTGCATGACATCCATCGTCATCTGGCAGGCAATTAGCTTGACATCAAATTCAAGTGCCATTTTGATCAATTCACTAAGTTTGGCGACATTTGCTCTTTTCATCCAGCTATTCATCATGCCGGTTGCAACAGCAGTCATTCCCGGCAGCACACCCAGGATATTGGGAACGGAAATCCCAGGAACAGGTTGCGGCATGGCGGGATTGGCAATAGGTGAAACCTGGAGTTTATCAGCTTTACCTTTCTTGAGTATTTCTAGCCCATAAAAAGTGAAGAATATTGCCGCCTCTAAGTCCATCGCTACAGCGGAGGTAGCCAAAATCAGAGGCGGGTAGGCGGCATCGAGGGTGCCGTGTCCAGCGATTATCGCTAATCGTTTTGCGGTCATAAATTTTGATCCTTTCAGCAAAACAAAAATGACCCGCGTTACGCACGGGTCATTTTCTTGATATAGAATGTATACACTCCATCCTGCTCATCATAACTGACAAGTTCATGTCCGGTCTTTTTAGTCCAGGCTTGAACATCAGGGATTGAGCCAGCGTCAGTGGCGGTCATTTTTACTACCTGACCGGTTTCCATGCCATCTACAAACTTTTTAGTTTTTAGAATCGGCATGGGGCACGACAAACCTTTGCAATCTAACTCTACATCGAAATTTTGAGACATACTTCATCCTTTGTTTGTTGTTTGTTAATAAAAAATTTAACCCTATTTTCGGATCTAGTTTTTTGTAAGGTTAATCTTTTATCTTAGTCATTTCGGCGATGCGGTTTAAACGACTCATGAGTTCTGCCCGTTCGTTACTGATCTCCCCGAAGGTCACGGCTACTTTCCGTAGCCATTTATCTATTTTGCTTTGAATTCGTTCCTCAAGGACAGGGACATCCCTAGCGGCTTCTGCTAATTCAGCTGCGTTGATGCCGTACTGCTGGGCCAGTTTACTACTGCGTACCGCAGCTCCTTCCGGGTCAGAATCTTCTAATAGATATTGCCCGGCGATCAGTAGTGCGGCGAATTCGTTATCGATATTTATGCGCGAATAGGCGTATTGCAGCCCAGTATGACAGGTTAAAAAAGTCCTATCCTCAGCCGGATTGCGTATGGCTAATTTTTTCCAGGTGTTTACACAAGCCCGGTAGCCCATTTCGCTAGCGAGGATCAGATAACAGAATCGACATGCGTTGCTGATGTTGGTTAATGGTTGCCCTTCCTTTGTGGTTGTCACTGAGCCTACACCAGCTATATCAGCGAAAACATCCTGAATAACCTGAATACAATGGATAGGCAAAATTTCGGGCGTAATTGATGGTTGTTCATCCTTGGATAAAACCATGACCTCTTTTAGGACAGCGGTTATTTGTGAGCGTGGAAAACGCCATTGATGCCCCACTTTTACCCCGGTCAACCGGCCATCGTTCAACATACGATAGATCGTTGTACGGTCAACCTGCAGGTATTCCTGGACTTGTTTTGTTGTAAGCAAATCATCCATATTATATATACAATGCTGTAGTATGCTATATGATGCTATACCATGCAATAGTAATAAAATATATCAAGAATCTGGCTTCCTGTCAAGTGGATTCGTAATCCAGTTCTTAATAAATTTCACCATGCCCAGCTCGCTTCCCCTTCATTATTCTAAAATTCAATACCTTATCAATCAAATCGTTCCATGAAACTCCACCTAAGAATGATATCAACCTCGTGATGTAGGATTGAATTGTTTTGGTTTGGATTTCCCCCATAGTATTCAATTATGTCTTACAGGTCATTCCAAAAATTGATGGGAATAGAAGGAAGATTGATTTTTTCCCTAATTACCATCAAAACTTATACATTTGTGCACTTTCTATACACGAATCACCAGTGACCGCAACCTGGCACTCGGAGACCGCGGCAATTGCCTGGCAGTCTGGTGGCGCATTACACCCGGCAGAAAAACTCTGGACAGTACACGTCCAGGATTGACCAGGAGCAATTGTGCCGTATGACACGCAATACGGAGCAGCACATTCTGCGCCTGGATATGTGTCTGTTTCACAACTTCCTTCAAAATTTTTTTAGCAGCATTAGCAGATACAGTGCTTTTACCAATGCATCCGGTTTCCGGCGCTGTGGATGCCCATTCACCACATGGTGGTTCTCCGCCTGGTAGTGCTGATGGTGCACACCGATGCCCATTGACAGTCCGGGATCCATAACACATATCTTCTGCATGTGCTGGCAGAGTGAAAAGAAGAAAACAGAACAACAGTACACCGCGGGCAATCACGTGTATGCGCATATCTCTGTCATATAACAAAAAATACCTACATGACAACAGAGACTAGACGCTGATACAAAACAGCCTGAACCACCAGTGCCTTTGAGGGACTTACGGAAGGATTACCATAAACGGAATGTTTATTGCGTCAACCATGCCGTCTGGTATCGGTGTGTCTACGCGGAATAATTTATTGATCCGTTCCCCTTAACAAAAGTATCCATCTGACGGAAAATCGACGAAGAATACGAGTATTTATGACCCTTCTACCCTGCGCATCGCATCCTCTTCCTCTACAGGGCCCACAGTGATAGCAGAAAAAGTCCACTCATCACTGTAATAATAGGCAGTAAATACATCTGCGGTGATGGAATCATCCACTGTACTGTGTAGCCATTCGGCTGGTCTACCCTTGGCGCCAACGCTATAAAATGTCTCTTTCAGGCTTATCGAAATGACGTCAAATTTTAGTGCGTCTGTCGCAACAATCATGTCGCCTCGTTCTGGGAAAATAAATGGCACGTAGAGTTTTTTTGGATTGACTTTGCTTGTATCTTCCAATACTTTTCCGACAACACACGGGTAACCAAACATGGTTCTATACGGGGTTTATATGACTAAACGCGCGTCCCATGGAAGTTCGCTCATTTCCCCGTTGGTGTTGACCAACAAGCGTATAGCGTTTTTCCAAATCTCTGGGGTAATGGTCTTTACATATTCTTGAACGTTTATATCAGGAGCCGTATCAGGGCCCCTGTCGTTCCAGATAAGGTAGAGGTTTCCTTCGCCGAATTTCACCTCAGGGGTTGCCGTGGGTTCTGTTGTTACCTCGCCTCCGGCGTATTGGTCACCTCTGGTGTCGCGGTGGAGGTCTCCGTAGGCACAAGCGTCCAGGTTTGCGTCAATGTCGCTGTGTCTGTGTGTTTGGGGGTGTCTGTGTCTAGAATATCCGTTACGGTTTGGATCTCGTTGGTTTGAACGCAACCAGGAAATAGAAGAATAGAGATAAATCCAATAGCCTAAAGAAATCCAGAAAAATTTTTCTTTTCGTCATGGGTATTCCCTCGTTTGTATATAAAATTCAGAATAACCGATAGTACTTTATCCGAATTGAATGTATTATAGGATGATCATTTTACCCTTTTCAAGCTGGAAAGTTTTAATTTTTTAATTTCTAGATCAATTCCTGGCTGAAAGTGTGTCGCAAAAATAAGGTTGTACGACACCTGGAAGACACAATCCAAAAGAAAACCCTTTCACAACTTCTCCTGACCCTCGTTTTTTCTATTTAGCGCCCAGCCATGCAGAGAGTATGGCAAAGTGTGAATACGCCATCCGCAACAAGAGCGGGTTGGCAGTAGTTTATGATCAGATGCGCCTTCATACATTACCCCCTTCCAACGAATCCTGAATCATCCTTGCTTGGACCAATCTGCATAAGCCTAACGAACATTCATAATTTAAGGAATTCTGAAGAATCCAACATTAAGGATTTCATAAGATTGGTCCAAGCTATCTGCATCTTCAAATTGGACCAATCTCCAAGATCCGTTGGCTTGTTACTACA
>CAZTJD010000181.1:0-6861 GCA_964613985.1 uncultured Anaerolineales bacterium | reverse complement strand
AAGTATGGTTCTACCAATATCCAGCGTTGGAAACACGGATTGTTATTATTAAGAATGGTGATCTTAGCAGCTGGTAGGTTAAAATTTACATGAGGATTAAACTAGGACCTCAACGATCAGCATTTCTCTTTGTTTGGTGATT
Source organism: uncultured Anaerolineales bacterium (assembly GCA_964613985.1). Taxonomy (GTDB): domain Bacteria; phylum Chloroflexota; class Anaerolineae; order Anaerolineales; family UBA11858; genus CAZTJD01. The sequence continues at coordinate 6,719 of CAZTJD010000181.1, read as the reverse complement.
ACTAATCCAATTAGAACTTTTTACATGGTTCTTATAATTCGTGAATTATGTAATTTCATTAATCGAACTTAGTTGGATCTTTATTATCCTCAATCATTCTCCGAAATCATTTCTAAACATTAAAGATATGGTAGTATTCGTAAGAGGAGTATCGGCATAAAATATATCCAGTAAATATAGATAAGATTGCTTAATGCTTCACCATTGAAATTCTTTGGAAGAAATCTACTTATAGAAAATTAGAATATTTGATATTTATTTTTTTTCGTTTTTAGTTTTTCTGCCTATAGAAATTAAGGGTGTAATTCCAAATGCAATCCAGATATAAGAAAAGGGGATCAGTGGCACACTAAACCGTATCCACGGTAATGGGACCGCAAAGATCAAACCACCTGCCATGGAAATGGAAGCTAGGAGAAGCAAGACAAGGTTGCGTTTCTTATCACCTTGATAAAGAAATGCTTTTCGTATCGCCACGAAAAAACCAAACAAAGTTAATGTTAAAAATATACCTCCCCATATCACGCCGCGGAAAAGATTATATCCAGGCATGTCGATATAGTCATTGACCGATTGCTGCGTTGGTGCCAGATTTCCAACCAGGCTGTGCTCCGGGGGACTGATAAATAGATTCAAGACCAGCATAAATGCACGTTGAGGGAGGGTTTGAAGGTATTTTTCAGGCGCAATGGATTTTGTGTCTTCCACTTGACTTTGAGTAAGGTCAGCGCGAGTACCAATTGCACTATGAAAGGCTTGAATTGGCTTATTCCAAAAAACCGGATTCAGAACAAACGTTATGGTCACAAAAACGAGGCAGAAAATAAGTAAGTTCTTCCCCAAATTAAATATTTTAATTTTCCCATTTTGGGGCAACCAGACCAAGGCTATTATGAATACAGGTAAAAGGGCTAGGGAAGATTGTTTAGCATTGAAAGCGACCGCCATACCCAATCCAGCCAACCAGGGACGATCCTGTGCTTTAAGCAAGGTCCAGGTAGCGAAGCATACACCCATCAGCAGCATCCCTTCAGCCATTGCTCTCCGCCCGTGAAGCAAGATCACTGACTGGGTACCAACGAGGAACACTGCCAGCAGCCCCAATGTGTTGTCTCCAATTTTTTTACAAATCAAGTAAACAAATAATAAGCTGATTGGTAGCAGAGATGTAATGCAGATCCGGCTTATTTGAAGCAGCTTCGTGTCAGGGTATGCTCCTCCTTCAAGATTTTCCTCCCAAGATTTGGACCAATCCCAATCTACACCCAGAGGTTGATTACCAGTTATGAAAAAAGCAAATCCAATCAAATACCTGGTGAGAGGGGCATCTAGAAGTCGGTATTGCTGCCTGGAATTAGTTTCGAATTCAGGATGCCAGAACATTTCTGAGGGATTCGTAAAAATGAGTTTAAAATCACTGCTCATATATAGTTGCGTGCTCTCATCAGGGTGGAAAGGAATGAATCGTATTCCCCAAAAGTAAAAAACACTTAGGAAGATGAGTAGAATAACGAAAGGCCAATCAGTTCTGAAAATACTTTTCATGATAAATGAAGCCTTCTTTGATTTCCTTTCGAACTAGGACAATGCCGCCAGGGTGCTCGTAGAGGATTTGATATTTATTAATATCAACAGAAGGAATGAGTACCGGATTGGGGATGTAGATGTGAGTAAATTGGATTGAATTCAACCTTGACCAGGTTTCGACGCATTCCAAATCCCAGCTAGCACAAGCTTGGAGTTCTGCATGTAACAAAACACGGTTGGAAAATTCTTGGTTAGGGAGCCATTCATGGAGTTGGGGTGTGGTCAGGCTTTGCCGGCTGCTTAATGTAGGGAACCATTCTGAGACTGGATCAATTCCGTATTCTGGGTTCCCAGTTAAGACCAAGAATTTACTGTCTTTAGGCGTTTTCTCGGCTATCCAATCCATGGTCTCCCTCTGTTCCCTGGTAACTGTGAGGTAATTAACCCCAATATAAGCATTAAGTATTACATAGATTGTAAGATACACCAATGCTATTCTTGGTATCCAATTAATTCTGGATTTTGATACCTGTTCATTGTGATGATTAAAAATAGGAATCATACCTTCAACAATTCCCACACTTACAAGCAGAGACATTGGCAAGACTGCATACGTTGCACCTAAGCGAGGATCGAATAGGAAGATTAACAACAGCCAAACAGGTAGGAAAAATCCTCGTTTTCTTAAATTGATAAATACACCTATCAAGCCAAAGAAAGCAAGGATGTCCAATAAAGGTTCATTTGTGAACAAAAATGTGAAAGGTGTTAACAGGGATGCAATTGAACGGTTTTCGGTCTGAAAAGGATAGAATAAAACCTGGAAGCCGTGGGTTTGGGCTACCGTAAGCCACCAGGGAGAGGTTAGAAGAATAGTCATCAGCCCAACCAGGAGCATCTTTTGAAGACCTTTATCACTTTTTTTAACCTGAAATATCAGAAAAACTAAAGTGCCATAGCATGCAAAGAATGCCGTCCCAGGATGGCTTAGCACTGTCAGGCTGGCGAAGACCGTTGCCCAAATGATTGGTTTTCTGCCACCTTGTGTTAAGAGAGAATAGACCTGACCTAGATATAGAATCGCAAAAAGGAATCCGAAAGAACGACTGAGTCCCCCACCGACAACGAGCCAGTCGAAAGATGTGGGTAAAAAAGTAAATGCAAAGGTAGCAAACAAAACTCTGATCGGATCCGAAAATATTCTACTGGCGAAAAAATAGAATGCTGGGATTGTTAGGATGCTGATGATCGCAGGTAGCAAGCGAAGGATATCAAGAAGATTTATCTTGAATAGATCTGCAGCGATTGCTCCTATATAAAATGCAAGTGGTGGATACGCAAAAGGGATACCAGCTTGATTATAATTTGTGAATCTCGGCAGGGTGTAACCAGAAGCTTGAAGATCACGCATCATCTGGTAGAAGGCTCCTCCATCATTGAGTGGAAAATCCAGGTGAATGACCTGGATTAGGCGGACAAAGCCACCCAACAGCATGATGATAAATAAAAATAAATATACAAGGGGATATGATTTATTATCGAGTTCGTCTTTCTTCAAGTGAATAGCTATCATTCTTGTTATTCAGGGTTGAATTCTTATGATTACAGGCTAAAATATGTCCAACATGGTGCTCGGTTAACTATTTGTTTTAGCTCTGTATTTCTATGCGTGGTTAAGAATCAAATAATTAATGATCAGTGATTATTCAGTTGTGAAAGACACGACCTGGACAAGCGTGCTAATGCTGAATCTCGAATTCCGATTCAGGTCTGACATGCTACTTCGAATATGAATAGTGAGATTATAGAAGCAACGCTGCGATATAGCAAGAGAATTCCCAGAAAGATTTTAAAGTAACCAATGAAATTTCGAGGAGATGAAAAGTCTAAAAAATACTTACATATGCTTTTAGTGGTAGGTGCATTATTAACTGCCTCTATCCTGAAATTCTGGTTAATTCTTAGTGACATTATGCCTTTCAACAGCGATGAAGCTGTGGTTGCTTTGATGGCGCGTCATATTTTACAAGGGGCGAAACCTATCTTCTTTTATGGTCAGGCATATATGGGGAGCCTCGACGCCTGGATTGTTGCTTTGGGTTTCCAAATATTCGGTGAACATGTCTGGGTGATCCGTGGTGTGCAGACTATATTATATCTGGGAATCATGGTCAGCACATATTTCCTTGGCAGGCTGGCACTAGGTTCTAAAAAAGTCGGTTTATTAGCAATATATTTGTTGGCTATTCCTAACGTGATCGTTACGCTATATACGACAGTTTCGATAGGTGGTTATGGAGAAGCGATATTAATCGGGAATTTAAACCTGATCGTTGGATTATTAATCGTTAACCGTATCCATCAAGAAAAATCTGTTGAAGTGTGGCAATGGATTTTTTGGGGTAGTTTGACAGGTTTTGGAATGTGGGCATTCGGAATTAGCTTAGTTTTCAGCATACCTATGGGTGTTTTTTTGCTTTTCAGTTTATGGAAAATGAATCCAGAGTTATCTTTGTTTATAAAGTCTTGGAGTACGTGGAGAGCAGTTCTTTATTCCTGGTTTGGTTTCTTCATTGGCGCTATACCGTTGTGGATCTATGCCATTCAAAACGAGCTAGGAGTTATGTTAAGGGAATTAGCTGGATCAGCCATTGCAGTCGAGCAATCCCCATGGCTGCAAAGTTCACTCCAGCATTTTGGAAGGTTGATTTTATTTGGTAGTACAGCTGTTTATGGCATGCGTCCTTCTTGGGAAATCCGGTGGTTGGGTTTCCCCTTGATGCCGCTCATACTTATTTTCTGGATTTCCGTTTCAATATATAGTTTAGTGCGCTTGCGTATAGGATATTCAAATCGATATGGAGCTGCTTTGTTGCTCAGCACAATTTTGGTACTAGGGATCGGTTTTACATTTACGCCGTTTGGTGTTGATCCATCTGGTCGATATTTTGTGCCGATGATCATTCCGCTATCATTATTTGCTGCTGAGATGACCGCGCGACTGGCAAAAAAAAATTCTCATTGGGCTTGTGGGTTAATTGGGCTTGTCCTGGTATATAATTTTTGGGGCATCTATGCATCAGTAAACTGGTATCCTCCAGGAATCACGACCCAATTTAACCCCATTACCCAGGTAGACTCGAGATACTTAGATGAATTGGTCTGTTTTTTAGAGGCACAAGGCGAGACTAGAGGATACACAAATTATTGGGTGGCCTATCCATTAGCCTTCCTTTCTGAGGAAAGATTGATTTTCATACCTCGACTTCCCTACCATGAAGATTTAAGGTTTACTGAGCGGGATGACCGTTATGCACCATATAGAGAAATAGTAGAGTCAGCAGGTCGGATCGCTTATATTACCACCCACCACCCCGTCCTAAATGATATTATCAGAGAAACATTTACTGAAAATAATATCAGCTGGAAAGAAAACGAAATCGGGGATTATCTGATTTTTTTTCATCTATCAGATACCCTTCGGCCTGATGAATTTGGAATTATTTCAAGATGATTCAAAATACCCACAACAGGTCTGATATTATTTATTTTTTTATTCTTCTCATTATCCTTGTGATGAGTGCCGGTGGACATATTGTACAAGGGGATTCGGAGACTATGTTCAGGGTCACTCAGAATCTGGTAAATGGAAATGGTTTTCCTGTGGGAAAAGAGGTCTTCACCTTCCCTGCTCAGCCGAAACCACTTTTACCAGAGGATGATATGGTGGTCGTAACAACTTCGGCGGTTCCAGGAAGAGATGATAGAACCTACTCAAAATACGGATTGGGACAAAGTTTATTGTCTCTTCCATTATATTTTCTGGGGGATATGTTAGAAGGATTAGGATCAGGAAAAAATCAGATCCAAATGGAGGGGTGGTCATCCCGGCTTTGGGTCTCAATGTTAAATCCACTTGCCTTGGCTGGTTGTGGTTGGTTGATGATGGTTTTTAGCAGAAGCCTTGGTTATTCACCCCAAACCAGTCTTTGGGCATCGATTGCGGCCTTGTTTTCCACGATGATGTGGCCTTATGTCAAAGAATTTTATCCACAACCGTCTGTGGCTTTCTTTCTGACACTATCCGTCTATGCCGCCTACCGCTGGAAAGTGACTCGATTTGATCTCTGGGCGTGGGTATTAGCAGGATCGATGGGATTGATGATCCTGATTCGATTGAGTTCTCTAGTGGCATTAGTCCCGATTGTTGTTTACTTATTTTTTGTTTCTCTCAATAAGAGAAATTGGCAATGGATGATGCCTTTGATGATTGGTGTCGGGGTTGGTTTATTGGTGACCGCGGCGTATAACCTGGTTCGTTTTGACTCGATTTTTCAGACAGGATATCAAGAAGTTGCCTGGGACTATCCATTCTTCCTGGGTTTATACGGTTTACTGTTTAGTCCTGGGAAAGGTTTTTTCCTCTATGCACCTCTTACAATTCTGAGTGGAATTGGAATGGTAGCTTTCGCTCAACGGAACAAAGCGGAGAGTCTCTTAATTGGCGGAATCGGTCTGTTTTTCTTGTTGTTTTATGCCCCCTATAATTTTTGGACTGGAGGTTTCAACTGGGGACCGCGGTTTCTGTTGCCTATAATCCCTTTGTTAATCTTGCCTCTAGGAAGCCTCCTGGAAGGAAAAGTCTTTCTTGGAGGAAAAACCTTCTTCTACGTGCTATTTATTCTAGGTCTATTGGTCCAACTACCGGCAATCCTGGTCGATCACAGTAGATATTTATTCAGCATCATAGAAGATGAGGGATCTTCAGTCACTTACTCAGACACGGTGTTTGATATCAAACACTCTCCATTAGTAAACCAATGGCCTACAGCAATAGAAATGATCCGAAGTTATACCCAAACTGAAACAAAGAAAATAATTGAAGACAAGCGGAATTCGATCAAAGAATATGCGCCCAGTATACAAAACGGGCCGGCTATTTTGTTATCAGATTTTATCCGTAGAAACACGATCGACTTCTGGTGGCTTAATTTACCAGCATGGTATCTATGGTAGAAAAATTTTTCACCGATCATCAAAACGTAGCTGAACCTTTCGGAATTGCTTATTACATCGAGGTATCGAATTAGAAGAATAGAAGATCGGTGAAACCTTAATGTTTTATAATGTATCCAAACGCATCCGGTGTGCGATGGTTTGTCGGGTGCGGCGGAGCTGTTAAGTGGAAGGCA
>CAZTJD010000180.1:2599-6897 GCA_964613985.1 uncultured Anaerolineales bacterium | reverse complement strand
ACTAGTTATTACGGTCTTCCTATGTTTAACAAATTGCTATTTATTAGGATCATCCGATGTTTGACAGACTACTAGTTATTACGATCATCCAATGAAAAGGCTATTTCCCCAGCGAAGATTAAACCAGAAAGTCCTTCAAAAACAGCAAGAACACTGCACTCAGCACCAGGAAAGGGCCATAAGGAATGGCTGTAAACACTTGATATCGCCGGGTGACGACCATTAACAGCAAATAAACCAGGCTGACGAGGCCTCCAAACAGGATGGCTATCCATAAACCAGCCAGAATCCCAGGCCAACCTAATAACAGGCCTAAAACCCCCGATAGATTTACATCACCGAAACCCAGCGCTTCCTCGGTGATAGCTACGCTCCTTCTACGACCCAGCCAACGGACAAAGATCATACCAAAATAATATAACCCTAGCATCAGTAGAAATCCAAATGCCCCACCGATCAAGGTGAGCAGTAAACCATGAAGGTGCCAGCCGATTCCAAGGCCAAGTGCTGCACCTGTCAAACTCACCGGATGCAAGATTAAACGGTGTTCAAGGTCAATGATAATCACGATACCAAAATAAACCATCAAGCCCATCCCCAGGAAATAGCCAATTTCTTCAGGCGGTGTTGACCATAACCAGAGACTGATGCCAGTGAAAAACAAATCAACAACCCATACCCGCCAGGGACGAGGTTTACCGCATTCCTGGCATCGCCTGGGCCACAAAAAGTAATTACGCAAATGTTGCTCTTCGAAACAATAGGTACATATTGGTCTGGTAAACCGCCTTTTAACCGGTAGCACATCGGCAAAATAATTTACGAACATGCCGCTTAATAACCCAAGAAATCCAATAAGCACCACCATAATAGGTCATTATACCTCCACTGAGGAGGATGGTTTATAATCAACAAACAGGCAGACCAATGCCTAACCGCAGTACACCTTACCTTCTTTATTAATCACCCAAAATCCAACCCTCCCCACCAACCTCTCACCAGCCATGCCTGCTCCTATCTTCCTCCTCACTGATTTTGGCACAAAAGACCCTTTTGTGGGCATCATGAAAGCCGTGATCAGTGACATCAACCCAAATATCCAGCTTATTGACTTAACCCATGAGGTCCCACCGGGTGATATCCGTTCAGGGGCAATCACTCTGTGGCAATCTCTGCCTTATCTCCCGGATGGCAGTGTGATATTAACCGTCATCGATCCTGGTGTAGGAACCCGCCGCCGCTCGATTCTGCTCCAGTCTCAGGGTTTTACCTTCATTGGTCCTGATAATGGCACCTTTTCTTATATTCTCAGGGAAGGTTATCAAGCCTGGGAGTTAGGAAACCCGGACCTGGCTCTACCTCAAACAGGTACTACCTTCCACGGACGGGACATTTTCGCTCCCGCTGCGGCTCATGCTGCTTCTGGTGTCCCTGCCAGTAACTTTGGCCCCCTGCTGAAAGAGCTGATCCGTATCCCCCAACCCGCTCTCTCATGGTCTGGGACGGGTCGCCTGGAGGGCGAGGTGATCCACATTGACCGTTTTGGGAATGCCCTCACCAGTCTTGGACAATTTTTCCCCCAGGACCAGGACACTTATGCATTTCACCCCTGGATTGGTGAATGCCTTCAGGCTGAAATTAACCTGCACAAATCGCAGGTTCACCTCCCTGGCAAAGTCAAGCTTAGTTGGGTGGCAAATTTTACGGAAATCCCGGATGGCAGGTGTGGTTTCATCGTGGGCAGCAGCGGCTTGATCGAAATCGCTGCTAATCGACAAAGTGCTGTAAACCTGTTAAACTTGGCAATCAATAATAAAATAATCCTGGTCGTCTGAGTGACGATGAAACACAGGAGATTCCTATGACAAAATTCATCATCCACGGCGGAGTACCGTTGAGTGGGGAAGTTACACCATCCGGGAACAAAAATGCCACCCTTCCCCTGCTCGCTGCCTGCCTGTTGACCGAAGAACCGGTCATTTTGCATAATGTTCCTGAGATCCAGGATGTCGCCACAATGCGCGACCTGATCTCGAGCCTGGGAGTTTCCGTTCAGGAAATTGGCGGTCACTCCTGGCGGATCCAGGCAAGCCACATCCATGCTGCGGATATAGATCCTGATATCTGCCAACAGATCCGTGCCTCCATATTGTTAGCAGGCCCAATGATTGCTCGTTCAGGGGAATTAAAACTCTCTCCGCCGGGAGGAGATGTCATCGGACGGCGCCGGGTGGACACTCACTTCCTGGCTTTGAGAGCCCTGGGTGCCCACGCTGACTACCACCAGGGGAAACGGGTCTTCGAATTTTCTGCAAAAGACCTGGTCGGAGCGGATATCTTATTGGATGAAGCCAGCGTAACTGCAACCGAAAACGCGATCATGGCTGCCGTCCTGGCGGAAGGGACGACCATCTTACGCAACGCTGCTTCGGAACCGCATGTCCAGGAATTGTGCCATTTTCTCAATAGCCTGGGAGCAAAGATCACCCATATCCGCTCCAATACCCTCCATATCAAAGGGGTTGAAAAGCTGAGAGGGGGCGAGTTCGCCATTGGACCTGATTATTTGGAGGTGGTCAGTTTTATTGGTGCTGCGGTGGTAACCGGGGGATCGATCCGGATACGCAATGCCGGGCCAGAGTACCTGAATATGATCCGCCTGGTTTTCAACCGTCTTGGTGTCGACTGGGAAGTGCAGGGGGAAGATATCCTTGTCCCCGCAAACCAAAATCTGGTCATCCAACAAGACTTGGGGGAGGTCATCCCCCAAATCAAGGTAATGCCCTGGCCGGCCTTTCCCACCGACCTGTTAAGTGTTGCCATCGTTGTCGCCACCCAGGCGCGCGGGATCGTCCTCTTTCATGAATGGATGTACGAAGGTCGGATGTACTTTACGGATAAACTATCTTCGATGGGTGCCCAGATCGTGCTGTGCGACCCCCATCGCTGCATGGTGATTGGCCCAAGAAAATTGATTGGTGAACGGGTGGACAGCCCTGACATTCGCGCCGGCCTTGCCTTGATTCTTGCTGCCCTGGCTGCTGAAGGGGAATCGGTCATCCGCAACATCGGACAGGTGGATCGGGGGTATGAGCGGATCGAAGAGAAGTTGCAGGCGTTGGGCGCCAGTATCGAGCGCTTTCCTTGAGATCATGAAAAGTTTGCGGGACAACGGAGATGGTATGAAACATAAAAAAAGATGTGGATAACTTCTAAGCCGCCTTAATCCGAAATGACTTTAAATCTTTCAACTAGGAATACCTAGATTCCACTAATCACCCAGGAATCAAAAATAAATCTCGATCAACAACGCGCTTCAGCGCGTTTCTATTTTCAGCCATCGAATTCATTCGATGGCGATGAATGGCGATCGATGGCGATCCATGACGATCGATGACGATCCATGGCGATCCATGACGATCAATGGCGATCGATGGCGATCCATGACGATCAATGGCGATCGATGGCGATCCATGACGATCCATGACGATCAATGACGATCCATGGCGTTTGATGGCGATCGATGACGATCGATGGCGATCGATGGCGATCCATGACGATCAATGGCGATCGATGGCGATCCATGACGATCAATGACGATCAATGACGATCCATGGCGTTTGATGGAGATCGATGGTGATCCATGACGATCGATGACGATCCATGACGATCCATGACGATCCATGACGATCCATAGCGATCGATGACAATACATGGCGATCAATGACGATCGATGACGACCGATGACGATCGATGGCGACCAATGGCGATCAATGGCAATCCATGGCAATCCATGGCGATCCATGACAATCGTGTGCGTTTTGTACCTCTGTTCGCAGGATTAAAATAGTAAGAAAACTGTTATTTAAAGTTAATGAAATCAAGCAAAGAATCAACGTAAATAACAGCCTTGTAATTGGTGGTCATCAATGATTTAATGGTCCACCAAACATCAAAAAACCTCAGAGAACTCAAGGTTTCAACCAAGCTTTCTAAGGTTTTTAGTAAACAAACAGTGGTTAAGTTTTTCAGAAAAATTTTATAAATTTAGTAGTCCGCCAAACCTCATCATCAGGTGTGTCATTCTGAGCGAAGCGAAGAATCTCTCTCTTGACAGCAGAGATCCTTCATTCCGCTACACTCCATTCAGGATGACAAAATTTACAATTTTTACTCAGCGGACAATACACTTGAGCCACTAATAGACAGTCAAACTTCATCATCAGGTGTGTCATTCTGAGCGATCAGGTGTGTCATTCTGAGCGAAGCGAAGAATCTCTCTCTTGACAGCAGAGATC
>CAZTJD010000180.1:0-2499 GCA_964613985.1 uncultured Anaerolineales bacterium | reverse complement strand
CCTCATTCCGTTACACTCCATTCAGGATGACATGATGAAATAAACCTAATAAAAGATTCGAATGTCTTATTCTTCTTCCACCTTCTCATTCACCACATTCAAAAACTGGTCGACCGTGCTGCGCAGTATGGGTTCAGGCAAGGCACCGACCTGTAGATGGATAACTTTCCCATTAGCGACAAACAACATGGTCGGAATACCCTGTACGTTGAACTTTTGCGCCCACTGCGGATTGTCATCGGTGTTCACCTTGGCGATGAGTAATTTCCCAGCCATTTCTTTGGCTAATTTTTCCAGGACGGGGGCAACCATGCGGCAGGGACCGCACCAAGGTGCCCAAAAATCCACCACTACTGGCAGCTCGGATTGCATAACGGTCTTCTCAAAAGCAGCGTCAGTCACATGAACAGGTTCATTAATCATTCTTTCGTACTCCTTTGGTTTTATTATTAAATCAGGTATTCAGTAGATCTGTAAATTGGTAAATTAGTAAATCAGTTGATCAGGCAAATTTGTATTAGCCTCCCTTAGATTCCTGGTAGCTAATCACGCTTCCCTGATACCCTGTAACTTGTCAAATCATTTAGATGCAATTTTGTGAAAAAGGTTTCAATCACTTTCTGCTGATTCGTATATCTTGTAGGAGGAGCGTATCTCGGCGACTTTCCCCAACATGACACTGGCGGAACAATATTTCTCTTCGGAAAGTTCAATCGCCTGGCGGACTGCTTTCTCTGTCAAGCTGCTGCCCCAGAGGTGATACTCAACTTCAATCTCGGTATATACCATGGGATAATCGTCCGCTCTCACACCCCGAACAATTACCTTAAATGCCTCCGGATGTTGGCGCATCTTCTCCAATATACTGACGACATCGTAACCGGTGCACCCTGCCAAACCTAACAGCAGAAGTTCCATGGGGGAGATGTTCCCCTTATTTTGTTTATCCCCCATTTGGACGCTGTTCCCCAGGTCATTCTTACCTAAAAAGGTCAATCCATCTTGCCATTCCGCAACCACTTCCATCCAATCGGTACTCATCACAACGACTCCTCAATGTTAATTTCAAGGGACAATTGATCCACTATAAAATGTTGTTACAGGTTGAGGAACCCAGTCCCATCAACAATCTCCAATCTCCAGATTATACTTGTTGCAGTTTGGCGGTTTTCTAAAGGCCAAGCCGGACGTTTTTTGTTCGGCCAACTGCTGTAAGCAAACCTTCAGTTTGCGGCATCCCCGAAAGTATAGCATGAGAGTCCCCCATTGTCAGGTATAATCTGCGCCATGAATATCACCTTCACAAGGCGCGGTTCCGTGGATTACCAGGTGGCTACAGCGGTCTATCAGGGTCCGCTCGACCTGCTCTTAACCTTGATCGAAAGGGCGGAGCTGGACATCACCAGGCTGGCGTTAGCCCAGGTGACCGACCAGTATCTCAACCATATGCGAGCGTTGCGAATTCAAAATGCTGAAGAGGTTTCGGCATTCCTGGTCATTGCTGCCAAACTCCTGCAGATCAAGTCAGAAGCTTTACTGCCTCGACCACCGGAGCGGGAGTCTGGCGAAGAGGATCCGGGCGAGGAACTTGCCCGGCAGCTGCGGGAATACCGGCGCTATAAAGAGATTGCCAACCTCTTGAAAGCGAGAGAGTCACAGGGACTCCGAACCTACCTGCGCCTGGTATCCCCACCCAAGGTTGAGGCCCAGGTCGACCTTAGCGAATATACCATCCATGATATCTGGCAAGCTGCCAGGGCAGCCTTTCTCGAAGCCGATAACCGCGAAGAGCTGAGCACCGTTGTGGCGGCACCAATCGTGACCATTCGCGAGAAGATCAGCATCATTGTGAAAAACCTGCGTTCTGCTGGAGTCACTTCCTTCCGTTCCTTGCTGGGTAACCCACGTTCACGCCTGGAGGTGGTGGTCACCTTCCTGGCGATGCTCGAACTGGTCAGACGCCATTTCATCATAGCGAACCAGGAATCCCTGTTCGGCGAGATCACCCTGGAGACTTCCAACGGCTGGGACGACGAGCTTGACTTCGAGCTTGAATTTGGAGAATAGTATGAGCCTGTCCCCTCAAAATGATGCCGCCCAAAAAGCCCAGGAATTTTTAAGGCAGAAACCTGTTTACCTGGATACGGAAACCACCGGGACAGGTCCCAACGATACGATCCTGGAAATCGCCATCGTCGACCATGATGGGCAGGTGCTGATTGACACCCTGGTTAAACCAGCCGGTAGAATCCACCCGGAGGCCCAGAGGGTCCATGGCATCGATCAATCCCTGGTTTCCAATGCTGTACCATGGCAGGAGGTCTGGCCTGAAGTAGAAGCGGTCCTTACCGGGCGGCAGGTGGGCATTTACAACGCCGAATTCGATCTACGCCTGATACAGCAAAGCCACAGCCGCAGCTGGTTAACCTGGCGCCAACCGGAAAGGATGCAGGCTTTCTGCATTATGAAGCTTTACGCTCAATTCTACGGGCAATGGGA
>CAZTJD010000179.1:0-7090 GCA_964613985.1 uncultured Anaerolineales bacterium | reverse complement strand
GTTCTTGTTTGGGCAAAGAAGAATAAACGGATGAAGAAAAAGCCGCATATCACGCTGTTGAGCACCGTCAGATAAGTGGATGTTCTGTTCATATTTATTATCCCATCACTTTTTGTTTAGCGGTGTTAGCTGTATCTGCTTTGCTAGCTCGTAGGCAGTCGACGTGTCGCTGTCGCTGTACACGAGGACGCGGCCCAAAACGAGCACCGAGTTGTTCGGTGAGGATATCGGTTTCATGCCGTCCGGCACTGTGCCCTGCCAGTTTGGACCTGTTATGAGGTAGTCACCCTCCTGCGTGCCCGTGGTGCGGGTGCCGACGTAGGCGAAGTTGACATCAAACGGGTCAGTGAACTGCACGCTGTAGTAGCGGCCAACCATGTCGGGCACAGGCGGGTCTGTTTATGCTGGGTTAATCCGTACTCATTTTACAACATATCCAAAAAACTCATCATCGATCGAAGTAAGGATGAAACTTCCCAGATATCCAATCCCAGACCATGCCCAAATGCTTCCAGTAATGAATGTACCGCTCCGGGTAATCTTGATTTGATATGGTTGACCACATCATCTGTCATCATACCACCCAATGAAGGGTTTCCCTGCAAAAGGAGTATCGGGCATTCAATCTTTTCGAGTATCTCATCTAAATCAAATCCTTCTAAGAATTCCTTCGCTCGACCTGTAGCGTGATATTCCAACACTCCTGGATCCATTTGGCTCAAGGTAATCGCTAACTGCTGGATGTGAATTTCATCGACTCCGGGACTATCTCCATATCGTATTTGTACATCTTGTCCGGGTACTTGAACTGAAATATTACCAATCTCCCCCGCAATTTCTTGAACAGAACGATCTTCTAACTCAGCGATTTTTTGTAACGCTGAAAAATGACGCTTGAAACCATCGCTTGTCATCCATCCAATCAGTACCTTTAGATCAATTGGAGAATCACCGATGATGACTGCTTTGACATGCCCAGGAATTTGTGCTGCTACATTTAGCGCTACCGCTCCACCGGCTGAATGGCCAAAAAGGATTGCTGGTTCAGCAAGTTGTTGTTGAAGGAATTGAGCAACATCTGCAACATAATACTTCGCTTGATATTGACCTGGTGCTCTACCTGATTTTCCCTGCCCCCGAAAATCCAATGCAAAAACTTGCCACCGTGGTATTAATGTTGGCATGAGTGGCATCAGCTCTTGCCAGCGCCCTGGAAGCCCATGCAGAAGAACAAGCGGTAATCCCGATTGCGGGCCTTCAGCACAGTTAATCTCCACTGACCCCACTCTGATTTTTCTTTCTCTAATCATCTCTTGTCTCCCTTCTTTCGGGTTAACGGGGTGTTATCCGATGGGTAAAGTCGCGATGCAAGGCGTTGCTTACGGCAGGTTTAGGCAAAGGGAGGACAACGCAGGAGCGTTTGGATGGGGTTCCAACGGAGACGCCCCAATTTGGGGATGGAACCAGGGACGGAGACCATTGTTGGAGCCAGGGAGCATTGGAACCAGGGAACATTGCTAACGAGAGCTTCACCGGCGTAGCGAGATACGCAATGAAGGAGCGCTCCCAGGAGCTGAAGGCGGTCGCGAGCGCGAAGCAGGACAGTGAGGACGGGGAAAGCAACCTCGCTGCCCTCCTCCGAACCGGACTTGAGACTTTGCCCCTCATCCGGCTCTACAGTTTCCGGGTCTTTACCCTGCATTAAATTGAGTAAATCGCGCCGCTTCCCCTGGGACGTTAACCTGGTCCTTTAATAACGGCATAGGCCAAAGCTTATAAGATCCATCTCCTGTGTACATTTCGTAAACTAATATAAAACAGGACCACACAGAACCCAGCGATGACGGCAAAATCCAGCGATAACGGCATTATATTTTCACCCTGGATTGCGCCGTGGAGGATATCAACGCCATAAGTTAATGGAAACAAATAAGACAACGGGCGTATGAATGCGGGGATCAATGCGATGGGAAAGAACAACCCGCAAAGGAAGATCATTGGGAAACGGAAAAAGTTAGAGAATGTCTGGGCTTCAAATACTTCACTGACGGATACGGCGATAAAAAGCCCCAGGAATGTCGATGAAATGGCGATCAATACAAGGGCAGGGAATACAGCCATCCAGTCAACTTGAGAAAGATCGGCCAGGAAAAAAGCCAGGATGATCGGTACAAAAGCATTGAAGACACCGAAAAAAATTGCCCCGACCGTTTTGGCTAACATGAGTACTCCCAATGGGATGGGGGCGAGCAGCAACCGTTCGAATGAGCGGTTCTTTTTCTCGAATGTTATGGTTACAGCCAGCATAGAAGTGGTCCCGAACAGGATTGAAATCGCGATCACGCCGGGTAAAAGGGTAAGGATGCTATCTAAACCACTGCCCGACTTGATAAAGAACATTCCTGTCCATGCCACTGGAAAGATCAGCCCCCAACTGATGTTGGGTGGCTTGAGATAATAAGCCCGCATATCCTTAGACACAATACTCCAAAAAGCAATCCACCGTTTCATAGGCTGCCCTTCCCTTTTTCCTTATCTCTTTTCATGGTATCCAACTCAATCCCTGTGACTTGAATAAAAACTTCCTCCAGCGATGGCCTCAGCCGGCGAGCTTCCGTAATCTCAACACCCTGGTCCTCAATAAACCTCACCAGGGGGCCGATATTGATTGTATCCGCTGACTCCACTCGGACCTGCTCATTAGAAACCGCCTGGAATGTAAAACCAGGGAAGGCTGCGGCAAGTTTATCGCTGAGCCCGTTGGCAGCGTTCGATACCGAAATCAGCATCGCTTTTCTTGCCTGGATCGGCTGCAAAAGGTTCGCGACGGTATCGACTCGTACGATCTGCCCTTCAACGATGAAAGCAATCCGCTCACATAGACGTTCAGCTTCCTCGATGTAATGGGTGGTAAGAAAGATCGTCGTTCCAGCGGCGTGGAGCCGGGCAATGAGCTGCCTGATCTGGCGAGCGCTGCGAACATCAATTCCCGTCGTCGGTTCATCCAGAAACAATATCTGCGGCTGGTGAATAATGCCGGAGGCAATCGTCAGTTTGCGTTTCATCCCTTTCGAGTACCCTGCGAATTTACGGTCCGCGGCGTCCTTCAACCCGAATAGTTCAAGCAATTCTCTGGCGCGCACCTGGCGTTCGCTACCGGGCATACCGTAGAGGGATGCACAGAAACTGAGGTTATCGAAACCTGACAACTCCGGATAAAGGTTGCTCTCATCAGGCACAATGCCAATGAGATGTTGGGCTGCCTTGGGATTCCTCGTACAATCCAAGCCGCTGATTCTAATGTCGCCCGAGTCCGGCCTGGCAAGCCCGGTGAGGATATTGATCGTCGTGGTTTTCCCCGCCCCATTCGGACCCAGGAAGCCAAAAAGCTCTCCCTGCTGTACAGTAAAGCTGATTCTATCAACGGCAGTTACGTCATCGAACCTTTTGGTCAGTTCCACAACTTCGATCAAGGAATTTCGCTCAGGAGTGAGGGATGTACTTGGTACTTGTGTTCCCATTATTGTTTCCTTTGGCATGACGTGTTATAACCAGATATCTTACTACGAAATCCTCGCTTAGATAGTTTTTGAAGAGGTTAGCAGCCCAAACTTTCTGATAAACCAGCTTTCTGGTAATCCCTTCGTGTTTATATTTGCTTCTTTGTCACCCAAAACCATTAACTCCTTCGGTGCGACCAACTTCAACCAATCCCTGGTCCTTAATATAGAACAAATATTCTTTTTATGGTATAATAGGGGGGACCTCAAAAAGGATAGCACAATCACATCCCTTATAAGGATCAACCTAATCTAAAAATCCATGATCTCCCCTATCCTCGCCCGAAAACAGGGATCCACCAACCCAAACACCCTGTCGCCTCGCATACCCTTATCGCCATTTCACGCTGTTACTTGATATTACCACCCTGAACCTTACCATCTCCCAATACTTAGCCCTTTCCCGGTTTTTGGTTTCGAGCGCCACGCTTCAACGCCAATGGGTGGGGGGGTACTCCTGATATGAGTTTTTCTAAGGTTCTTGACACCCAATCCCCCCAAAAAACCGCACAGTCTCTGATTAATAACTTCCTGCTGAAGGATTAGCTCAGTCCACGCAAATACCCCCACCAGGCGAGGACCTGGCCCGTAAGGTGAATGTCCAGTCTTAGACTTCTTCGAATTAAAAGATTGCATCCAGAAGACCAGGTTTGCCTTGTATCTGGATTAAGCATAATCATTGTCTCGAAGCTGATCTCGTGCCTGGCTACAATTGGGACGTACAGTTAGGGCAGCGGCTTGCCTCCAAAGGGATCTCTGTTTTACAGAAGGGACAATCTTTTGTGGCTGGGGCAGGAGGCGCTGCTGGTTTTTCAAATCGGTTTACCACCCGGATAACCATAAAGATTGCAAAGGCAACGATCAGGAAATTGATGATCGTATTAATGAACAAGCCGTAATTGAGGGTGGGCGCGCCTGCTTCTTGCGCAGCTGCCAGGCTAAGATAGGATTGACCATCTAGACTTGCGAATAGATTTGAGAAATCAACTTTCCCAAGCAGCAAACCGATCGGTGGCATCAAAATATCAGCAACGAATGAATTCACAATTGCCCCAAATGCTGCCCCAATGATGACCGCGACTGCCAGGTCCAAAACATTACCTTTCATGATGAATTCTTTAAATTCTTTCAACATTCTTTTCACTCCTTCCTTTTTCTAATGGGTTTTCTTGATGGGTAGATACAAAATTAGTCATATTTTACCCTCAAGTTGGATGCCTGTCTTTATGGAAAACAATCCTGAACTTTAGTTAAATCTGATTCTTTAGGATTTCAGCCTTATTTCCAATCGGATTGGTAGAGTACGTTTGCTTAAATTTTTTTGTCTATGGGACTGATGGTTGGATCCGTCTCATTGTGCTGGTGGAAATCGGGACTTTTGATCGGTAAGGGGGTACGTTTATGTCGGTCCGATTCCCTTTACCGCCGTGCGGGTGAATCGAAAAAATAACTCACCAGTAGACTGTCAAACATGAATCTTTTGAATGTCATGCTGAATGGAGCAAAGCGGAATGAAGCATCTCTATCTCGGAATTGCAAAAACAGCCTCTCTTAAATAATCGAATCATACTAAATCTGCATCTTTGACAGTCCACCAGGTTATGAATAATGACGGTTTAGAATTAGACTGGGACGGATCACCAAGATCATCAACTCGCCGAGATCAGGACGATGCCGGTGAGGGCGAGTAGGACCCCCAAACCCTGGGAAAGTTGGATCCGTTCTCGTAGGAAGATACTGGAGAGCAACACCGTGACGCCGGGGTAGAGGGCGCTGACTACGGAAACCTTGCTGAGCATGCCCATCGTGGATGCCAGGGCGAAGCTGAAACCAGCAAGGGCGTCAATAATGCCCATGACAGCGATGGGCAGGAGGTGAGGGCGAGTACCTTTCAAAGAAGTGCGAGTGAGGAAGATGATGGGCAGCAGGACCAGGCCGTAGGAGGTGCGCATGACCAGGGAAGCCCAATAAGGGTTGGAATCACTTGCCCAGTCCATGAAGATGAAATACAGGCCAACACCGATGGCGGAAGTCAGGGCGTAGTTCAGGCCGCGCACCAGCCTGGGTGGGGACTCTGGTGCTTTTTTCTCCCTTGCGGCGAAGAAGGTACCCACCACGGCAGTCAGGATACCCAGGAGCTGCATCATGGTGAGGGAATCTCCCTGCAGCAAGCCAGCCAGGACGGGGATGATCACGCCGGTGCCAGAGATGGGGGCGACGATGGCCATGGGACCCACGGCAAGACCCTGGTAGAGCAGGTAGAGAGCGAACACACCAGCAAAACCAGATAGGACAGCCCAAAGCATCGCCGGACTTCTTGGAAAGGGGACCTTATGTTCAATGACGATTGCAGAGACGATCAGGATTCCAAAAGGGTTTGCCAGGATCATCACCGCCAGTGGCGGCAACCGGCGGCTTTTTATTCCTGCGATGAAGTCAGCTACACCCCAACCCAGGCAGGCGCCAAGGGAAAGCAGGATGGCAGTCAATCCGGTTCCTCCAGGGCTGACTCAGTCTCTTGGACCAATTCTTCTACCTGGTTTGCAGTCCAGCGGATAAAGTTCCGTATTTCAGGGTTTACGGAGAGGTCAACCTGCTGGTCCAGGCGCCAATCCCGAGAACGAAGTACCAGGTCGCGCCATGGTTCAGGGAGGGTGTCTAAGGCCCAAGCGACAGAGTCGGCTTTGCTGGTAAGCGCACCTTTCGATGCTGTGAATAAAATCCTGCACATTGTGTCTATCGCATAGGCTTTGTGGCTGAGAGGGAGTTGCCAGTCAGGGTCCGCTTCATCCCGAGCCCAGGCGGCCCAATCCAGGACTCGTGAAGCGACAGCACCTTTTAAACCTGGCGCAGGGATGGGATCTATCAGGGTCTTTGGGTTAGGGCCGGTCAGCGTGCGACCCTCCTCCCGCAGCATCCAGCGTTCCAGCAGCCAGTTCGCGCCATGCACCTGCCAGCTTAGCTCCTCGCCCTGTCCCAGGGTTGGATGCTGCTGTCCGGGATGGTAGACCCGTAAGCTTTGACGATCGATATAAGCAAGCTCTATTCGCCTGGCGTAGGCGTTATCAGAAGCCGCGATTTGGTCGTGGAATGCCTTCAAATGGGTAAACTGGGCTTCGTTTAGCGCTGTTTCAGTCACCACCAGCAGGTCAATGTCGCTGCGCTCGGGTTCAAAATCCCCGCTTGCCAGGGAGCCGCGCAGGTAAATACCGACCAGTTCCGGCCCGAGGAGAGCTTGGAGGTTATCAAGGAGGAGAGTTATCAGGGCAGCTACAGGTGGGGGGAGAGGTGGCATCGGCGGAAACTGAATGAGGTCAAGGACCAGGGATGAGCAGGACAGGATTTTTATAGATCAGTTTATCAGGTGACCAGTATACCAGTAGATTCGGATAAAGGCAGACAGGCAGGTTTGGTCTGCAGTGAAATGAAACCTGGTAGAGTCATAATCTCGGTATAGAAGGAATTGATTTAACTACTCAGCCTTTATTGTCTCGAAATTGCTTCCAGGGTTTTGTCGATTAGAGGCAGCC
>CAZTJD010000178.1:0-7138 GCA_964613985.1 uncultured Anaerolineales bacterium | reverse complement strand
TTCAAATGCTATCTCCCGCTTATCTCCGAGACAACTATTCTTTATTCAAAGAAGCCTCTTTGCTGTTTGTAGACGCGAATCTTCCAGAACCGGCACTTAAAACAGCAATCTCCTTAGCTCACAGGGCTAAAAAACCCATCGTCGCAGACCCAACATCGACAATTCTGGCTCCAAAACTTGTCCCTTATTTACCAAGAATAGAGATGATCACCCCAAACAGTTCTGAAGCAGCAGTCTATTGTGAACAACCTTTTGATGATATTGAACCAAACCTTGCTATCGAATCCGCCAAAAACTTGGTATCAAAAGGGGTTAACATTGCGATCATCAACCTGGCGGAGCTTGGCGTTTGTTATGCAACTGCGGAAACCAGTGGTTCCATCCCTGCAATCCGCACGGAGATAGTTGATCCAATAGGTGCCGGTGATGCCCTGACAGCAACAGTGATATTTTCCTTGTTAAATAATATTCCTTTGGATGACGCCATCCGGCTTGGTGTTTCTGCCGCTTCGCTGACCTTACGGCATCGCGGAGCTGTCCTTCCCGATCTAACACTCGAAAAGCTTTATGATACTTTGGTAATTTGACCAGGTAACAAGTTTATTTTGTTGATTAATTTTTTTAAATTTACCGCTTGGAGAATAATTTGAACAAAGTCATTCCAGATTTTTATTCTTTATCTCCGGAGGTCATCCAGGCAAGACGTTTGAATACGCCGATTGTAGCTTTGGAGACCACTGTCATAACTCATGGCCTTCCGTATCCGGAAAATATAAAGTTAGCTTTAGACATGGAGCAAATGGTATGGTCAGAGGGAGCTTTACCCGCAACGATCGGTTTATTGCGCGGTAAGGTGATCATCGGGATGAAGGAAAATCAAATACGCGAACTGGCAAATGAAAAAGATGTGCGGAAGATTAGTAGTCGTGATTTTGGAACAGCCTTAGCGACCGGTGCAAGCGGTGGCACAACAGTTGCTGGCACATTAGTTGCAGCTCACCAGGTCGGACTAAAGGTTTTTGCTACTGGTGGAATTGGAGGTGTTCATCGGAACGCGCCATTTGATATCTCTGCTGATATACCTGAACTTTCCCGAAGACCTTTAATGGTTGTATGTTCTGGGGCGAAATCGATCCTTGATCTTTCCGCAACAACAGAATCCCTGGAAACGATAGGTGTACCCGTGTTAGGATTCCAAACGGATACTTTCCCAGCCTTTTTTTCGAGAGAAAGTGAATATCAAGTCAGCCAGCGGGTAGATTCAATTAAGGGAATTGTGGACATCGCCCAAATTCATTGGCAGATGGGCTTATCCAGCGCAATTTTGGTTACAGTACCACCTCCAGAAGCTTTTTCTATGCCTTTTAATGAAATTAATTTTAAAATCGAACAAGCTCTGCAGGACGCAAAAGCAGAAGGAATTAGAGGACAAGCTGTTACGCCTTTTTTATTATCCCGAGTCAGCGAACTGACGGAAAAGTCAAGCTTGACTACAAACTTGAGCCTCCTTCTTAATAATGCTAAAATTGCTGCTCAAGTCGCAGTAGAACTGAGTTCCAGGCAAAAATCATACAACATCTAGAGGAATAATAGCATGAGATTATTGGTTACTGGTGCCGCTGGTTTCTTGGGATCACATCTCTGTGATCGGTTGCTTGTTGAAGGACATGATGTAATTGGGATGGATAATTTTATTACCGGCAACGCCCAAAACCTGGCTCATCTCTCTGGACATCAACGGTTTTCATTTATCCAACATGATGTCTCTGATTTTATATTTGTTCCCGGAACATTAGATGGGGTATTACATTTTGCATCTCCAGCAAGCCCAAATCCAAACTCACCTTTTGGATATGTTAATCTACCGATTCAGACGATGAAAGCTGGTGCTTTAGGTACCCATAACACACTCGGTGTAGCAAAAGCGTATAATGCCAGGTTCCTTTTAGCGTCCACCAGTGAAATATATGGGGATCCATTAGAACATCCACAAGCAGAATCGTATTGGGGTCATGTGAATCCGATTGGTGTTCGATCCGTTTACGATGAAGCAAAAAGGTTTGCTGAGGCTCTAACCATGGCTTATCATCGTTTCCATGGCATCGATACCCGAATTGCTCGGATATTTAATACCTATGGACCTAGAATGCATATCGATGATGGTCGAGTTGTTCCGAATTTCCTGAAACAAGCTTTAGATGGAAAGCCACTCACAGTTTATGGCAATGGCAGCCAGACCAGGAGTTTCTGTTACGTGGATGATTTAATCGATGGAATTTACCGCTTATTGTTGTCTGATCTCCATGAACCTGTGAATATTGGAAATCCATCGGAGGTTAGCATTCTTGATTTTGCGAATATTATTAATGATTTAATTGGGAACAAGGCTGTAACTTTTGAGTCCCAAAAGCGAGGAGAAGGTGACCCACAACAACGTAGACCAGATATTCGCCGGGCGAAAAAAGAACTGGGTTGGGAGCCCAAAATAACAATCGTTGAGGGGATTATCAAAACCATTCCATATTTTAGGGATCAATTGGGACTGAAATGAAGTTACGTGTCATAACTGATCCACAAGAGCGGAGGAGGTTTATTAGATTTGCTATTGTGGGTACGATTGGTGCGTTGGTAGATTTTGCTACATTCAACCTATTCTCCGGGGTTTTTTATATCCATCACGTTGTAGCAAGTGTCTTCTCCTTTACTGCCGCGATCCTGTCTAACTTCACCTGGAACCGTTATTGGACATATCCGGATTCCCGATCGAAGCCAATATCCAACCAACTGATTGTTTTTTCCATCGTTAATGTCATAGGCCTTGCTATCCGTACTCCCCTTTTTGCATGGCTTAGTGGTCCACTGGCGCGCCTTTTTGAATTGATAAATATCCCTGTGATTAAGGATTTACCAGCTGAAATGCTTGGCAATAATGCAGCTTTGGCATTTGCTATCCTTGTAGTGATGATGTGGAATTATTTTGTTAATCGTTATTGGACTTATAATGATGTTGAATAAAATTTTTTAGATTGAGGGTTTGCAGTTATGGATGCTGATTTTTATCGAGGAATAGCAGGTATAATTTAAATATTATGGCAGGTAAAAGAAATATATTTCCAATTTATACATCCAGAGGGGATTTAGGCGCATACCTTGTTTATCCTCATCTATTCAACAACCAGGGTGAATGGATAGGTTGGGTAACGGAAAAGCGTGAGGTTTATTCTGTATTGGGGATCTATGTCGGTTGGCTGTCTGATGACCCACGAATACTGAGGAAACGATCCTATGATTATACGCTACCAAGACGAAAACCTCCCTCACCTCCTAAAAAAATTAGGGTACCAGCGTCTGTTCCCCTGGCAAGAATGATGCCTGAATTGACATACTCAACCGTTGATGTGTTAGATGAAGAACCATATCAATTACAACCCATCCACGCGCATGAACTTAAAGAAGATATGGATTAGCAGGTCATTATGAATCAGGTTGAGGGGAAAAGGATGAGAAAATCTCGAGTTGGAATACCCTCTTTATTTGCTGAAACGAAAAAGGAACATCAATTTCTAGATGAAAACATATTCATCAAGCTTTGAGATTACTCAAAGAAAAGGACTTTTGAGCGAAAAATTGTAATGGTTGGTCATGCAAAACGAATTTAATATACAAGATTCTGGTGATAGATCAGGAGATCATGCACCTAATATCCGTTCACTACAAGATCTAATTAACCAGGTTTCCGGGAAAAGCATCGATGTTTCTACCCCTCAAGAGGATTCCGGTCTTGCTGAGGTGGTTCCATTTCCATTTCTAGCCATCGTTGGACAGTCAGAGATGAAGCTTGCTCTCTTGCTGTCTATTATTAATCCTAACATGGGAGGTGTATTATTAATCGGACCAAGAGGGACGGGGAAAACCACCATTGTTAGGAGTTTGATGGATCTGCTTCCTGAGGTACCGAGAAGTCTTTGTTTCTATGGCTGTTTGCCTGAAGATGTGGAATCAGGGGGCATGGATGCGGTCTGTCCCGAGTGCGCGAAAAAGTATGGTGAAGGAAAACCTTTAGCTGTAATGGACCGGGCTCGGTTGTTTGAGCTTCCGTTGAATTCCCAGATCGACGATGTTATTGGGGGTATTGATGAACGTGCAGCTATCCACGACCGGATGCGGTTGCGTAGAGGCATACTCGCCCAAGCAGATCGTAATTTACTTTTTGTGGATGAGGTGAACTTACTCGGGGATGATGTGATTGATGTAATCTTGGATGCCGCTGCTCAGGGGTATTATATAGTCCGCCGTGGACCTGTATCTGCAACCTATCGATCCAGGTTTATTTTGATTGGTTCCATGAATCCTGAGGAAGGTTATCTTCGTCCTCAAATCATGGACCGTTTTGGTTTAAGGGTGATCGTACGAGGCCTGGATAACCCCGAAGAGCGTCTTCAGGCTTATCGTCGGGTGCACTCTTACCACATAAACGCTCGTAAAACCTTGGCGCAATTTGCTGAAGAAACTAAAATCGCTCAAGATGAAATCCAAGTAGCCCGGGAATTGTTGTCACAAGTAACCCTACCTGATAAGGTTGCTCGTTTAGGTTTGGAATTAATAAATTCATTAAAGATTGATACGCTTCGAGCTGAAATCACCCTTTTTGAAGCTGCACGAGCCCATGCTATCGCAGCTGGACATTTAGAGGTCCACAATGAAGACCTCTATTCTATCGCCCCTATGGCATTACGGTTGCGAAGATCTGACTTCATTTCTAAGTACCTCGAGCAGCAAGGCGTAGAAGAAGAAGAATTAAATAAGGCGATTTCTCGCATTTTTAAGTTGTAGAATTAATAAATGATCAAGGAGTTTAAATTGTGAAAGAAATTTCTCATCGAGAACGGTTGGAACGTTGTCTCTCTGGGGATCGACCGGACCGTGTCCCTGTTGCCTTATGGCGCCATTTCCCTGTCGATGACCAAACCCCCCAGGGATTAGCTTCAGCTGTGATCAATTTTCAACGCATTTTTGATTTTGATTTAATTAAATATACACCTGCATCCTCCTTCTGCCTCAAAGATTGGGGTGTTCAAGATTCCTGGCGAGGTTCAGCGGAGGGGACGAGAGATTATACTCACCGTGTTATTCATCATCCAGATGATTGGTTGAAACTTAATGTATTGGATCCTAAGGATGGCTACCTAGGCGCACAGTTGGCAAGCCTCGAGTTGCTGGTAAAAGAGTTAGGTCCAGAAGTCCCTGTCATTCAAACCATATTTAACCCATTATCGCAAGCGAAAAACCTGGTAGGACCCGATATGCTGCTGGTTCATTTGAGGCAATTTCCAGATTTACTCCTCGCAGGATTAAAAACGATAACGGAAACAACCCAGAGGTTTGTGGAAGCTGTTCTTAATACCGGTGCTGCGGGAGTGTTTTATGCGGTACAGCATGCAAGTTATCGTCTTCTATCACCATTAGAGTATGAGACATTTGGCTGTCCATTTGATCTCAAAGTACTCCAACCAGTTGGGGACCTGTGGTTGAATATGCTGCATCTCCATGGTGTGGATGTCATATTTGAACGTTTCCTGGATTACCCATTATCGATCCTAAACTGGCATGATCGAGAGACTTCTCCTAGCTTAGAAGATGCCCTATCTATTTATTCAGGCGTCGTCTGTGGAGGTCTACGACGACATGAAACCATGGTATTAGGTACACCACAGGATGTTGTAAAAGAAGCGAAGGATGCCATTGAACAAACAAATGGCGTGCGATTGATTTTAGGTACAGGATGTGTAACCCCGATTACTGCACCTTTTGGTAATCTCATGGCAGCAAGAAAGGTAGTTGAAGACTGGAAATAATGTCTACCCCACGAGTGATATCAGGAATTGCGCGCGGGATGCGATTGAAATCTGTTCCAGGAGACAGCACCAGACCAATTACCGATCGGGTAAAAGAGGCATTGTTTAATATCATAGGGGCAGACATTTATAACGCCTCCCTGCTGGATCTTTTTGCTGGAACAGGTAGTGTTGGCATCGAGGCTTTAAGTCGTGGTGCCAGCTATGTGCGCTTTAATGACCGCCTCAACGCTGCGGTCAGGACGATAAGAGAAAACCTGGCAATAACCAAACTCTCAAGAAAAGCAGATGTCATCCAAATGGATGCTTATCGTTTGCTAAATGGGGCGATTGATCGCACTTTTGATTATTTATTTATTGCTCCACCACAATATAAAGAAATGTGGCAGTCTGCGTTGCAGGCCATAGATAGGAATATCGGGTGGTTATCACAAGATGCCTGGGTTATCGTTCAAATTGATCCCACTGAATTTGAACCGATCCAATTAATAAATTTAGCTACTTTTGATCAACGTAAATACGGAAGTACATTATTAGTTTTTTATTCTCTGCTTAATGGCGAAGAGTAAAAGCCAGCACGTTGGGATTTTGCTAGCTTGTAATCCCTTATTTTGCAATCCTTTCATCGAAAAGTGGTAGACTTTTTCCATCTTATTCGAAAAACCTGGTTTTGGCACTCAAGTCATTTTATTTATTCATTTATTTTGATTACTAATCGATCATCCCGATCATATTCGTATAACACGGAAATTGGGGGTGCCATTTTGGGTAAACGAAGTATTCGCGGTAACAAAGTAAATAAATCATCCACCAGAGGGTAATACATTAATTCGTCTCTTGGTATCCAGGATAAAGTTCCTTCAGATGAATGGATCAGTTTGCAAGATAGACATTGTGGGCATTCTCCCCTATAAACGAAAATCCCAATTCCTGGCGTGGTACCTGTATCGACTGAAATCGTCGCGCATAGCCATAAATCCTTCACGATTAAACCAGTTTCCTCCTTGAGTTCTCTTCTGGCGGCTGTGAGGGGGTCTTCTCCTTTTTCGATATGTCCACCGATTCCGTTGTACAGGTTTGCCCAGATCCGTTTTGTTGGAGCACCTTTGAGGAGTAAAACCTGGTCACCACTGGTGATGAAGATAAGTGTTCTGGGGATGATGGTATAGCGTTTAAGGCTGATTCCCTGATCTGAGGATTTCATTTCAATCGATCTTAATAAAAAATTAAGCAAGGGTATTCATACTGCCATTTATCGCTGAAAAACCCTTGCTCCATTTAGA
>CAZTJD010000177.1:0-7215 GCA_964613985.1 uncultured Anaerolineales bacterium | reverse complement strand
CTCCTAATTAATATCACTTTGATATAATTCCTAAGTCTTGATTGCAATATTGAGCCTTTATATTATACGTCTAATAAACGAAGTAAACTGATTATGGTTCTAAAATAACTAATAATATATCTCAAGTCTAATCGTCCTTTCATAATATATCAATAATAATACTATATTGGTGATGCCTGTACAGTGCCAACCGTCCCTCAAGGTTTATACGAAAATCCCATAATCCTTGTTGACAATCGTGCTGGATATCTGTATAATTATACGGCCCCGGCAGAAAACGCTGGGGCAAGTGTGTGTTCTTTGAGAATACAATTCATATTATCCCCAACTTCCCCACATGATGGCGGTGGATAAACCTCAATTAACGCGATTTATGTGGCGAAGTGAAGATTGGAGAAAAAATGTACGCGATTATTGAAAGCGGCGGTAAACAATATAAAGCCGTCCCAGGTGGTACCATTGAAGTTGACCGCTTGCATGTTGATGAGGGGACTGAGATTGAACTGAATCAGGTCCTCCTTGTTTCAGACGAAACAGATGTAAAAATTGGAACCCCTACAATCGAAGGAGCCCTGGTAAAAGCTACGGTGTTGGAACACTTTAAAGGGCAAAAAATTATTGTTTTTAAGTATAAACCAAGAATTCGATATCGCCGGAAAATAGGACATCGACAAAAATATACTCGTATACAAATCGATGAAATTACGGTGTAATAAGGAGATACGTCATGGCGCATAAAAAAGGTGGCGGTTCAACTCGAAATGGTCGAGATAGTGAATCAAAACGCTTAGGCGTTAAGAAATTTGGTGGTGAATTCGTCCGTTCGGGCAATATAATTGTCCGCCAACGGGGTACCAAGATCAAACCAGGATTAAATGTTGGTCTTGGCAGAGATTACACAATTTTTGCCACCATTGATGGAGCAGTAAAATTCGAAACGATCCGTGGAGGCAGAAAACGCGTTAGTGTTTTTCCTCTCGAGTAAAGGTATATTATGAAGAAAGATATTCATCCAACATATTATTCGGATGCCGTTGTTATCTGTGCTTGTGGAAACAGCTGGACGACTGGTTCAACCCAAAAAGAGATACGTACGGATGTGTGTTCTAAGTGCCACCCATTTTTCACCGGTGAACAGCGAATTGTTGACACTGAAGGACAGGTCGACCGTTTCTATAAGAAATTACAGGCACGACAGGAATACCTGGCAGAAAAAGAAGCAGTTGCAGCAGCTCGAATTTCCCCTGAGCGTCCTATTTCTGAGTTGGGTCTTAACTCACGCGTTGAAGGGATTCTCAGCAAAGGTAAGATCACAAATGTGGGCAATATTCTTGAACGCCTGGAAGAAGGCGAATCAGGCTTACTTGGTTTGGACGGTTTTGGTCGTAAATCGCTTGCTGATGTGAAGAAAGCCCTCCGTAAGTTTGGGTATGAAATACCTGAAGCTGCCTCAGAAATAACCATCTAATGCATGGTATCGATAAATGGAAAAAACCGCTTTCTAGATGAAGGCGGTTTTTTTGTATTATACTGGCCTCAAAATAATTAGATGAATTCCTTAGTTAGAAGAATAAAAAAATGAAAGTAAATCTTCAATATGGTAGAGATGGTTTATTAATTACCATTCCTAATCATTCACGAGTTATCCGTTCGCAGTTTGTTCCGGGTGTAAATTGCGAAAAAGCAGCAATTCTCAGATCCTTACAATATCCAATCGAATCCCCACCGCTAAAAGATCTTGTCACTCATGGAAATAAAGTGTGTATTGTACATACAGATATTACCAGACCTACACCGAATGATCGGCTCTTACCAGTTATTATCAAGGAGTTAGAGACAGCAGGGATAAATACCAGGGATATCTTTTTATTAAATGGGCTTGGCACGCATCGTTTTCAAACAGAGACAGAATTGAAAATGATGTTAGGGAAAAATGTTAAACGACATTATCACTGTATCCAACACGATGCCAGGGATGATATGAATTTAACCTCATTGGGAACTACCTCCTGGGGAAATCCTGTTCGAATCAACCGGAAATATCTCGAAGCTGATGTAAGAATTCTCACAGGATTTATCGAGCCTCATTTCTTTGCCGGTTTTAGTGGGGGTCCCAAGGCTGTACTTCCAGCGCTCGCAGGTTTCGAGAGTGTATGGACAAATCATTCACCCAGCAATATTGTCCATCCAGCTGCAACCTGGGGGACGACGCGAGGCAATCCTATTTGGGAGGAGATGCTAGAAGTTGCTTTGATGACAGATCCTACTTTTTTGGTAAATATCGCCTTAAATTCAGAACGTAGAATTACAGCAGTGTTTGCTGGTAATTTAATCGCTGCACATGCTAAAGGGTGTGAATTCGTAAAAAAGAATACAATGGTATCTGTGTGTGAACCATACGATATCGTAATCACAACCAACAGTGGTTACCCATTGGATCAAAATTTGTACCAATCTGTAAAAGGAATGAGTGCTGCTAACCGAATTGTGAAAACTGGTGGGAGCATCATTTCAGTTGTCGCTTGTGAGGATGGAGTCCCGAAACATGGTGGATATTTTCGCCTTCTTCGTGATGCGGGTTCCCCCGATGATTTACTCAGGATGGTGAATACACCTGGATTTAAAGCACCAGACCAGTGGCAGGTCCAAATTCAGGCAATGATCCAAAAAAGAGCTGATGTATACGTCTATAGTGATGGATTATCAGATGAGGAAATTCAGGCATCATTATTTATCCCCAGCAGGGATATTACCGCCACGATAAATCTAATCAACGCACGAAGTGGAAAGACTTCTTCCATTGCAGTTTTACCAGAAGGACCTCAAACGGTGCCTTATCTAGAAACCTAACTGTGTTAGAATTTATTTCAAGAATTTATTTGTGGAGAGGAAAATGAAGCACCATACCGGTTCAATTGAAGTTATTACAGGTTCGATGTTTTGCGGAAAAACTGAGGAAACAATACGTAGATTGCGCAGAGCAACCATTGCCAAACAAAAAGTCCAGGTTTTTAAACCAAAGATTGATAATCGCTACTCAGAAAAGAAAGTTACCTCCCACGCAGGACTTAATTATGATGCTTTTCCAATTCAGGGTGCCAGGGAGATTCTCTCCTTGATTAAAGACGATACCACGGTTGTTGCTATTGACGAAGCTCAATTCTTCGATGATGAGATCATTATGATAAGCCAAACGCTGGCAGATAAGGGAATTAGGGTGATAATCGCTGGTTTGGATACTGATTTTCGCGGAGAGCCGTTTGGTCCTATGCCTATCTTGATGGCAAAAGCAGAAAAAGTTGATAAGTTGCACGCGATTTGTGTTGTTTGTGGCGAGGAGGCTTCTCGAACCCAACGCCTGGTTAATGGTAAGCCAGCAAATTATGGGGACCCAGTCGTCATTGTCGGTGCTGCAGAACTCTATGAAGCTAGATGCAGGAAACATCATGAGGTTCCAAAATGATGATAATTTCCCCCTTAAATGAAGGTTAATCCCGATGTTGTGATTCACAACGCGTGGTAGGATAGAAACCGGGGATTATGCTTTACATCAAACGTTCGTATTATCAAAATAACTGATTTGAAATTAAATATCAATAAAACCGGATACGATAATGAAGAATTATGAGGCGTTTCTCAGTGAAATCCTGATTGATGCAGATACTTTGCAAGCCCGGATCGCGGAACTTGGTGCAGAAATTAGCCGTGATTACGCAGGAAAAGACCCACACCTGATTTGCATTTTACGAGGGGGAGTAATGTTCTTAACCGATTTGATGCGTCAGATAACTGTACCCCACACGATTGATTTTATGGCGATATCTTCTTATGGCTCTGGAACACGAGAATCAAGCGGACAAGTACGTCTATCAATGGATCTTAAAGATGATATTCATGGTAGAAACGTTTTATTGGTGGAGGATATTATTGATAGTGGGTACACTTTGTCCTCCGTTATAGAATTACTTAGTGTTCGAAAACCTGCTAGCTTGAAGATATGTACCTTGTTGGATAAAGTTGACCGAAGGGAGGTTGTTGTCCAGGTTGATTATGTTGGTTTTGTGATTCCAGATAATTTTGTATTTGGTTATGGACTAGACCTTGATGAATATTATCGAAATTTGCCATTCATTGGGATTGTGGATTTGGATAAATTTCAACCCCCAGATGATTAGGTAAATGATCAATGAGTAATGATTTCGGTCTTTACGCAGGTCGGTGGATAGCCGTAATCAACAATAGAGTTGTTGGGCAAGGTGGTACCCCTGAACAGGCGCTTCAAGCTGCATCAATTACCAGATATAAGGAAACCCCCTACATTTCTTATGTCCCCACAAAGAATCCACTGACCTTCTCCCCTATTTTCAACAGGGTACGTGGTTTGCTGTTAGATGATGTAAAGGTATACCTTGTGGGAGGTGCATTAAGAGACGCTTTGCTAAGCCGACCAATCCATGATTATGATATTATCCTCAGCGAAAATAGTTTGGAGCTTGCTCGAAAAGTAGCTGATCATTTTGGTGGGGTTTTCTTCCTTCTCGATGAAGAACGTCAGACTGCCCGAGTTATCCTAAATGATAACAATGGCATCATGACAACCTTTGATTTTGCAGCTATCCGGGGCAATGACTTGGAGAGTGATCTCAAGGAGCGGGATTTTACAGTAAATGCCATTGCATCTAGTTTGAATGAACCAGATAAATTATTGGATCCTATGGCAGGATCAACAGATTTGTTCAATAGTGTATTAAGAGCTTGTTCGAACACTTCTTTTACAAGTGACCCAGTGAGAATCCTCCGGGCAATTCGTTTGGCAGCTGGTTATGAACTTAAGATCCTTCCAAAAACACGATCACTAATGACTGGAGCAGTCTCATTCTTAGAGCATGTATCTCCTGAACGATTGCGAGATGAGCTGTTTCGAATATTAGCTGGTCCAAAACCAGCTAAATCAATCCTTGCTCTTGATATCTTAGGAACTTTACCGTATTTACTTCCTGAACTCATATCCTTGAGAGATGTCAAACAATCTCCCCCTCATATTAAGAATGTTTGGTTGCATACCCTTGATACTTTAAATTATCTTGAAAAAATTATCAGTGTATTAGAAAATTTACCCGATGATTTTCCTTCAATGGAGATAAATGAACACCTTATCAAGGATGAGAAGGTTAAGGATAAGCAAAACTTGATCTTTCATCATTTTGAGATTCGATTAGGCAGGTTCCGGGATGAAATCTTGACCCTTATGAGTAAAGAATTGGTGCTAAATCGTCCAGTTCGTTCTTTGGTTTTTTTTGCGGCTCTCTATCACGATTCAGGAAAACCACAAGTAAAAACGATAGATAAAGAGGGTCGGTTTCGTTTCTTTAATCACGAAGAATTAGGTAGTGATTTGATAGAAAAACGAGGTACTGCTCTGAGGTTGAGCAATGAAGAAATCAATCGAGTGAGATTAATTGTCAAGGGGCATATGCGACCCACTCATCTGGCGCACCTTGAAAAGGAACCAACACCTCGGACGATTTATCGATTTTTTCGAGACTTTAAAGAAACAGGGATTGATATTTGTTTATTATCTCTCGCTGATTTATTAGCGACTTATGGACCAGCAATTCCTCAGGAAAGGTGGATAAAACAGATAGCAGTTGTTGAACAACTGCTGAATGCTTGGTGGAAAGATCCTGAAAAGGAAATCAAACCAGTGAGTTTGATTCGAGGCAATGACTTGTTGGTTGAATTTGACCTCAAACCTGGTCCCATTATTGGTCATTTATTAGAATTGATACGAGAGGAACAAGTGGAGGGAAATCTCAAAACCCGTGAAGATGCATTTCTGTTTATAAAAAGACTATTAGATACTCAATACCAAAAAAATTAAATTACTAAGATAAAGGTGAGGTAACATAAATGTAAGCCTCAGTTTTTGAATAGTTTGTAAAAAGTCTGCCATTTAACGTTGATTAACTTGTAAAATAAGAATTTACAAGTTAAATAAACCCGTCTTTTGTATTCTTTCCATTTGTAATTTAGTCAGCACTTTTTTAGTAGTCTCGTGAGGTCGTTGTCAAAATAATTTTTAGAAATTCTGAAATATTGGTTATTTTATCTTTATGGATATATTATGTTTAACATCGGTTCATAAAAACATCGGCATCCGTTTGGATTAGAACATCCTTCGATCGGTAAGGGTGGCACTTCTTCTTTATCATATGTTCCCTCGAATGAGGCACAAACTGGGCAACAATCCGCATGAGTTATTAAACGAATGGTCCTAACACGTGGATTATTTTGAAAATGCTTCAAAGCGTCAATAGCGGTTGTTTCTTTAGAATACACTGCTACCTCCAGATGAGTAAAATGATGGTCAGATCTCATTATTTTACTCCAATCCGATTTAAAAGAGCCATGTCCTACATAATTCATTAAGTATTTTAGAAGTGTCAACAGCTTATTTTCGATTTGGTATTATTTTACTTTTAAATTGTATATTATTCAGGTGCTTAATTTGGGTAAGGAAAATTCGTTTCTTACGAGATAAACTATACAAAATGAGGTTGGGCATCTTCATTTTGCGCCATCTCTGCCTGTTGTTTCCCCGCTGTTTTTTCTTCCCGGAAACGTCTTGCTAACGTATTGAGATGAGCAATCAGTAGATTTCCAGAGATGGGTTTGATGATATATTCATCTGCTCCTGCGTCAAGTGTTTGTTCCAGCATACCTGGTTTACCCGAATTAGATAAGACCAGGATAGGTGTCTTGCTGATTGTTTTAAATTGTTTACAAATACCGATGCGATCTTCTTGGGATATGGAAGAAGAAATAATAAGGACATCAACATCGAAATTATTAAGAACCTTTTCCCCTTGTTCAAAAGACTGTACCACCTGGAGCTGGTAGCTTGTTGGATCTAGCAATATGCTTAACTCATCCTCCAATGTTTGATCGTAATCGATACCGATAATATTGATGGGAGAATCATTCTTAGGCAATTGGTTGTCTCCAGAACAGTTTATTGTATTATCACTTATTAATTTTTGATTGACCTTACAATTGGTTTACAACGACTGATCCGTAATTTTCTATCGAGTGAAGAGGACCTGGAATTGTTATTTTACTCACTTGATTTTTAAAAGGTTTATCGAGAGATTATTAATTGAATCTTAGATTCAACTCATAAGTGCAACGATGATGAGGTCAAAAGAGGCAAGCTGA
>CAZTJD010000176.1:0-7239 GCA_964613985.1 uncultured Anaerolineales bacterium | reverse complement strand
CTTCGTTTCACTCATTTTGACGAATAGAAGATTCATGATGGACAGACTACTAGTTCTCGACCTTTAGCTTCGTCTCCAGATATCCATAGGTATTAATTACCTGCGTTTTACAGAATAGGGTTTTTGTGATTTCGTCGGGTCGATAGACATGTATATGACCATGAAAGTGATATTTTGGCTGGAATATTTGAAGCAACCAGCGGAAGGCTTTCACACCTTGATGAGGTCTATCAGACTTGTCGTGGATTCCCAAAGGTGGTGCGTGGGTTACAAAGATATCTAAAGATCGACCATACCGAATCCGGTTATAAACCAACCATGGAATTAGCGAGGTTACATGATTCCACATTTGCCTTTGGGTGTACTGAAATTTCCCTTCTTTTTTATAGCGAATACTACCTTCAATGCCAGCGATCAAGATTCCATCTTGGTGAACTACTTTCCGATGAAGGTCAATTCCTCCCAAAGGATGGCTGCAAGAATGATGTTCCCCAATTTCTAGCTCTGGGTCGTGATTTCCCCGCACGAAGTAAAGCGGCACATTTAAAGAACTGATAATAAATTCTTGATAATAATAAGGTAGATCCCCACAAGCTATAACGAAATCGATGTTATAAAACTTAGATTTTATTTTGGGGCTATAGATAAATGGAACGATCTTGTCGCTGATAGAAAGAATATTCACAGATAAATTACCAATTTAAAAACCAGGTAAAGAATAATTGATCAAGCTTAACATGGATAAATCTGCTTTGTCAATCTACCATCAATCCCATGACATTTACCAATCTCTGAAAGAAGTCACTTCCACCTATAAAAATCCCCTTGTATATTCATTCTCCAATCTCCGCCGATCCATTTTCGAAGAAAATATTCCCACAATGCTTGACAGAGACCGTAAATTATGTTAATCTATTGTTAATGGAACCGGTTCCACGAAATAGTTCCAATTCAGTAGAATAAAAGCCATTACAGATATACTCATTAATAAGACGTATAAAAACGGATCAAACCGGGAATAAAATGCCCGTTACTATTCGGGATGTAGCCAAAAAGGCAAAAGTAGGAGTAGGTACTGTTTCAAGGGTGTTAAACAATAGCCCTGCGGTTCGTGATGAAACACGCCTGCGGGTGATTTCGGTCATTGAAGAACTTGAATATACTCCAAACCCGATCGCGAGACGATTATCCACCGGTCTGACACTCACCATCGGCGTCGTCCTTCCTTACCTCACAATGCCATCTTTCATCGCCCGTTTAAGAGGAGTTCAATCTGTTCTGACGGACAGCAAATATGACCTGGTCCTTTATGATATCGAAAATTCCTCTCAAAGAGATTCGTACTTTCAAAACTTTTCACTCAAGTCCAGAGTCGATGGAGTGCTGTTAATATCATTACCGCCGGATGACGAGCAGGCTGAAGCATTGAATTATTCTAACATCCCAGTTGTATTAATCGATGGATACCACCCCAATATGTGCTGTGTTTATCCCAATGATCAACAAGGAGGTAGAATCGCCACCCAACACTTAATTGAGCTTGGTCATCACAAGATCGCTTTTTTAAGTGATTATTTATCTACACCATTTCATCCTTCCATGCGCCTACGATACCAAGGATATCGTGAAGTATTAAATGCTGAGAATATTCCTTTCTCACCAAAATACCAGATCGAAGGAGAACGTGGTCGAATTAATGCCAGAACGATGGCAAAGCAACTACTTTCCCAGGATAATCCACCCACCGCTGTTTTTGCAGCCAGCGATACCCACGCCATCGGCGTAATCGATGGCGCCCAGGAATTGGGAATTAAAGTCCCAGATGAATTATCTGTGATTGGTTATGACAACATTCGCGATGCTGAATATGTAAATCTAACCACCATTGACCAACACCTAATCCAATCAGGGATTGATGGTGCCAATTTATTATTGGAAATGCTTGATAATCCTTCCAAAGATAATCATGTCAAAAAAATCTTAGATGTTGATCTCGTAGTACGTGGCACAACTCAACGTCCATCTTCATGACTCATCCCTTAAGACACTATTAATTTCTATACAATATTTTTCATATCAGTTCATCAACAAATTGACAATTCAATTGAAATCGCATAAGATGGAATACGAAAAATTTCTAGCGAAAAATTATTCATCACTGATCATGGACCCTTTCCTTTTCCAAGGTTTAAACCCTGTATGTGCCCACTCGAGGCGAACAAAATGGATTGAAAATCATTCCTGGAATAACGAAAAGCCGTGCCGTGGAGAGGGATTCCAGCAAAACACACAAACAAAGGACGGTCAATCTTGGCCCATACTCAATGGCATTAACACCATAACAAAGTTAAATACTCAAAATCCACCAATAGCAAGAAATCCATTGGTGGATTTTGTTTATCTAGCAAGAAAGGCCAGGCTTATCACCAAACCAAATTATGGGAAACCTGATCCTTTAATATGGTTGAACAGGGATTTTTCCTAATGGTCTATAAGGAGGTGATGCTTATCTACAGAACGAATAGGTGAAACCAACACAAGTTATTCAAAAATACAAAAATATCTTTACACTAGGAGGAGTGCTCATGAAAAGCACAAAAAAATTATTACTTCTTCTCAGCTTGTTGATTGTCGCAGCGATGCTTCTCGTTGCTTGCGGTACACCGACAACTGAGGAACCCGCAGCTGAAGAACCCGCGGCTGAAGAACCTATGGAAGAAGAGCCCATGGAGGAAGAGACTGGCGCCGGTATCGTGGCTGAAGAAGCCACTCCAACACCGATTGTCCTTGAGTCTTCGGAATATGGCGAAGCTCCCATGCTGGCTGATATGGTCGCTGCCGGTGAACTACCCCCCGTCGAAGAACGTCTACCCGTTAAAGATGATATCATGGTCGTAGCTGGTGTGGATGGTATCGGTGAGTACGGTGGTGTCTGGCACGGCTATAGCTGGTGGCAGGAATACGGAAACATCCTGATGACCGTTTATGATCCACCGGTGCGCTGGAAAGCAGATTACACAGGCTATGAACCCGGTTTGCTGAAGAGCTGGGAGATCTCCGAAGATGGTCTGACCTTGACCTGGACCTTCCGCCAAGGAATTAAGTGGTCCGATGGTACCCCTTTCATCCCTGCCGTGGACATGGCTTACTGGTGGGAGTTGGCCACCAATGAAGACTTTAAACTGGTCACCGTCCCCTGGTGGGGTAGAGATTCAGATGGTGCTGCCATGGAAGTCTCTTTCCCGGATGATTACACCATGGTGATGCAGTGGGGCGAGCCACACTACATCTCGAACTTCGTCGTTGCACAAGGTCACTGGGAATGGCTACCCATGGAACGCCCGAAGCACTTCCTATCCCCACATGACCCCAACTACAATGCCGATGCCACCTATGATGAACTGGAAAAATATGTCTATGGCACAGCATGGCTCACAAATATTGAGAATTACCCCTGTCTGCATGCCTGGTGCCCAACTACTGTGGTTCCAGGTGAGCGAACCATCCTGACCCGCAACCCATACTACTGGAAAGTTGACGCCGAAGGCAACCAATTACCTTATATCGATACCTTTGATCTCAAGTTGGTCACGGATCCAGAAGTTCGGTTATTGGAACTTTCCCAGGGTAAATCTGAAGCCTCTTTCCGTGGAACGGATGATCCTACCAATATCCCCTTCCTGCTAGAGCAGGCAGAGGCTGGAGATTATTATCTCCAGCCAGGTGCAGTTAATGGCGCTGGTGCCTGGCCTGGTTGGATCGTCGATATGAACTTTAATGACTCCGAGACCTACCCAGATACCTGGGAGGAAATTCGAGACCTTTTATGGAACCAGGATTTCCGCATTGGTCTCTCTCACGCACTAGATCGAGAGCGCCTGATTGACGTAGCTTGGGATGGCATCGGCTACCCAACTAACGCTACCATCTCTCCACAATCCTGGCACTTCGCCAGCCCCGAGGGAAAGGCAATTTACGAAGAATGGCGTGATGTCTATAAAGAATATGATCCCGAACTTGCGAAGCAACACTTTGACGCTGCAGGCTTTGTTGATGCCGACGGAGATGGTTGGCGCGACCTCCCAAGCGGCGCTGAGTTCACACTGGTTATCGACCAGGGTGACTGGGGCGGACAGGTTATTCCTATCATCGCCAATGAGGCTTATAAGACGAATCTGGAGGAAGTAGGGGTAAAGGTTCTAATAAACGATCTCATGGGTCAGCCGGATTGGAGTCTGCGTCGCCAACAAGGGAAATTCATGATTTGTAATACACATGTTTCCGAGTTGGATATCTGGACCTTCCCCGACTGGATCTTCCCACTGCGTAATAGTGATCCTCGTTCCTGGCCACTCGAAGGCCAGTATTATGAGACTGGTGGTGCAGAAGGTTGGGAACCACAGCCTGATACAACCTATGCCTATGAGTTGCAGCAACTGTACAAAGAAGGTATTGCAACCGCTGGAATCCAAGAGCGTCATGAGATCGTATGGGAAGCCATTCGAATCCACATTGAACATGGACCCTTCTTTATTGGCGGTTCTGGTGACCAACAGATGCCTGTGGTTGTTCGCAACGGCTTCATGGGAATACCGGATCTGATCATCCTTGGTCCATGGGCACCCGGAAGCCCCGGAAACCTCTATCCTGAACAGTTCTGGATGCAAGAAGAACTGCGGATGGAAAGTGAACAGTAATATTTCGTTAATTGTGTGGCAGTTTAAACAACTCAGGTAACTGCCACACAACCATGTTTACCAAGGGGAGACTTGCTTCTTGAGACGAGTAAGTCTCCCCTAAATTCTAAAATAATACGAATGCATTGATGATAAAGGACCAAATCACAATAACCGAAGATGCATTTGCTGCTGT
This sequence comes from uncultured Anaerolineales bacterium, assembly GCA_964613985.1. GTDB lineage: Bacteria > Chloroflexota > Anaerolineae > Anaerolineales > UBA11858 > CAZTJD01. Next base: position 2,367 of record CAZTJD010000176.1, on the reverse strand, counting down.
CTACTCCACCGAAGCAGAAAGAGGAGGATGAATTATGCTTTCATTCCTTATTCGCAGAATTTTCTATGCACTTGTCATGCTAGTCATTGTCTCGTTCGTCAGCTTTATCATAATCACCTTGCCACCTGGCGATTTTTTAACCCAAAAAATTGCTGAACTTGAAGCTCGCGGCGATAAAAGCGCTTCATTGCGTGTTGATGAGTATCGTGTACGTTATGGTCTGGACAAACCGCTACTGACCCAGTATTGGATCTGGGCTTCCCATTTCGTTACCGGCGATTTTGGGCTGTCCTTTGAATACGACCAGCCGGTTGCTACCCTTTTGAAGCAGCGCTTACCTCTCTCACTTACTTTGGCATTGGCAACGACAGCCTTTACCTGGGCAATCGCCATCCCAGTCGGGGTCTTTTCAGCGGTGAAACAGTACTCCCTGGGAGACCAGATCGCCACTACAATCAGCTTTATGGGGATCGGTATTCCACCTTTTCTACTGGCTTTGGTGGTTCTATATATTGCGGTAGTCAAATTAGACCAGGATGTGGTCGGGCTGTTCTCGCGCCCGTTTGTTGACGCCCCCTGGAGCCTTGCCAAGGTCTGGGACCTGCTCAAGCACCTGTGGGTGCCTGCCCTGATCGGTGCCATCACCGGTACAGCCTACACCATCAGGATCATGCGCGGCAACCTGCTGGACACCCTGGGCCAACCTTACATCGAGGCTGCCCGGGCGCGCGGCTTAAAAAACAGCACCGTCATCTGGCGGCACGCTGTCCGCATGGCGATCAACCCCCTGATCGTCATCCTGGGGACCGAGACCTTCCCTGGCATCCTGGCAGGCAACATCCTGGTGGAAGTAGTCCTCAGCCTGCCCACGATGGGACCACTGTATATCAGGGCGCTCTTGACTCAGGACATGTACATGGCTGGCACGGTGCTGGTTTTCCTGGTCTTGATGCTCCTGGTGGGAGCCGTGATGGCGGATGTCACCCTGGCGTGGCTAGATCCCAGGATCAGGCTTGAGTAAAGCAACGGAGGCAAATCATGAGTGAAATAGAAAACAACACAGGCCTTGTTCAAGCTCAAAGTGAAAGGGAGCAGATCAGCCAGAGCTATTGGGCATTGGTATGGTGGAAGTTTAAAAAGAACCGCACCGCGGTCCTGGGGGGGATCATGCTGTCAATCTTTTATATCGTCTGTGTCTTTTTTGCTGAGTTCTTTGCCCCTTACCCAAAAGAACTCGAGAGCCCTTATATCGAGGCGGTACCAACCGGAATCCATTTTCGGGACCAAAAAGGCAATTTTTCTCTAAGACCCTATGTGTACGGTTATCAAGAAGTGATTGACGAAGCCATTCGCAAAAGGACTTTTATAAATGACCCGACCCAAAAATATCCGGTCTATTTCTTCGTCAAAGGCGAACCGGTTAAGATTCTGGGCTTTATTCCTACCCGGATGCACCTGTTTGGAACCGATCCTAAAGACCCGGATGCGAACATTTTCATCATGGGTACAGACAAACTCGGGCGCGACCTGTTCTCCCGCATTCTCTATGGCGGCCGGATTTCGATGTTCATCGGTCTTGTCAGTGTGGTGGTGTTCCTGGCAATAGGCGTATCCCTGGGAGCCATCTCGGGCTATTACGGCGGCGCTACCGACATTATCATCATGCGCATCACCGAATTCCTGTCCGCTTTCCCGCAGGAACCACTCTTCCTGGCGTTGGGTGCAGCCGTCCCAATCGACTGGCCCTCCACCCGGGTATTCTTTATGATCACCATCCTACTGGCCTTGGTGCAGTGGGGAGGCCTGGCACGTCAGGTGCGAGGCCTTGTGCTGTCAGGTCGTGAAGAACAGTACGTCCTGGCTGCTCAGAGCATGGGCGCCAGCGACCGGCGGATCATCTTCAACCACCTCATCCCAGCCACCATGAGCCATGTGATCGTGATCGCCACCCTAAAGATCCCTGGCATGATCTTGCTTGAAACTGCCTTGAGCTACTTCGGGTTGGGACTGGTGCCTCCGACAGTAAGTTGGGGAACCCTGCTGCAAGATGCCAATACCATCCGGGCCATACGGTTCGCACCCCACCTGCTGTGGACCGTACCATTCATACTGCTGGCTATCCTTTCCTATAATATGTTAGGGGACGGCTTACGGGATGCCATGGACCCGTATAGTAAATAGAGACCGTGGAGAAATAAGATGAGTAAAGAAAACAGAGAACCCTTAGTCGTCGTAAAAGATCTCCATGTTGAATTTGATGTCCGTGACGGGATCGTTCACGCCGTAGACGGCGCAAGTTTTAACATTTATCGCGGCCAAACCCTGGGTATCATCGGCGAGAGCGGCTGCGGTAAATCGATCACCGCC
>CAZTJD010000175.1:6460-7257 GCA_964613985.1 uncultured Anaerolineales bacterium | reverse complement strand
AACATGGTTGCGGCCTTCCTTTATTGGGTTGGCCTAATTATATTAAACTTTTCCTATTTTGAGGAGGGTCAATTCGGACTTTCTTTGTCAGATCGTTTTTTCAGTGAAATCATCTAAATTATCTTCATAAAAATCTTTTTCATCTTCCTCTGCATAACTGTCTCACTTGTCACTAATATATACGTTGTATGCTTTAAATGTTCTTTTCCTTCTAGAATATCTTGGTATTCTCCTGAGATATCATCACCTTTAAAAGACCGCCTGGAAGTTGCATTCCCCGTGAAGGTCCGCTTACAAAACTTATGTGAACTATCCAAATAACAATATTTTCGAGAAAGAACAGTAATTTTTTATGATTAGCTATTGTTGTCTTAATGCCATCCCAATTTCTCTTCTTCCCTCAGACAATTATCCACAATGAAATGATAAGACCCATCAAGGACAAGTACCAAAGTGCCACCACCAGACATCATTCATTGGATAATGAAGAAATTCTTGATATTCACCGCATGACAGTGATGATTGGTTATAAGTACCAGGTCTTATCTGGAGAACACAAATGCCTGGAGGTGGATAAATTGTTGTATCAAGTGAACCATCATCTTTCCAGATTCGAATTGTCACCGTAGAGCCTGAGTTGTTTTTTATATTCACTGTGGCACAACCTTGATGGGAGAGGCACCATGGGTCAATAACAAAAAAACAAGCGGTCGGAGATAGCTTTGGAGTAATAGTTGGGGAGGATATTAATGTCTCAGTTGGTGGAATTATGCTTGGGGTCAAGGTTGCACTAGGCT
>CAZTJD010000175.1:0-6450 GCA_964613985.1 uncultured Anaerolineales bacterium | reverse complement strand
GTGGTTATTGTGTGAGCGAGAGTGCTAGTTGCAGTTGGTTTAGCTGCTTCTGTCTCAGCGATAGCTGTTTGTATTTTCCCGATCTCTTCTTGAGTTTCAGCTATAGCAGTCTGAATCATATTTTCTGATGTTCCACATCCTGTAAAAATTATCGAAATTATTATCCCAACCCAATAAAATTTCTTCATATTTCCACCTCCCGAATATTTGAACATGTATCAATAAATTGCTGTCACATATTGTGAAGAATATCGATTTCCCCCAGCGTTTTTCCTATTGTTACTCAATTTTATTATAGCATGAATTCAAAGAATATCGTTTTCATTGTGGATATTAAACTAGCTAAGAAAGCTATTACCCACTTAGATGTCCGGTTGCGTGAATATATGTCTCAGTGTTATCATATTATTGCACCCAGTGAGAGCATTCGAGAATTATTAGATAGGAAGTACGCCAGGGCAAAGCGGTTGTCCTCTCCATCACTTCGCGTAAGAAGGTGCCGGAAATGTACACTAGCAGGTGCTGGCGTAATTATTCAGTCGTTGCATCGATTGCGGTCACGTCTTTGTCCTCGCTGACCAGGTAATCGACCTTGGCGTTGATCGCGGCCAATGCAACCGGGATATCTGGGGGTCACAAACGAGATCGGAGGCGGATACCAGTTCTTCTTTGGTCGGATCATCGGCCATTTCAAAAGAGGCTAATTCGAGCAGTCGATCCAATTGATCAAGGTAATCCGGAAATGTCTTTTTAACAGAGATTACAGTGAACCGGCTGCCATTATTCAGCAATCCTGAGGTTGCAAACATTGTGTTTGATTCGCTGCGGTTTATGGTTATGTCTTGATGGAGAATCATCTTCATTTATTAGCCAGTGCCGAGAACTTTGCAAAAGAGATGGCGAATTTTAAATCCTTCACAGCCCGGAAGTGCATTGATGTTTATGAACGGGATGGCAATGTTTTTGTTTTGAAGCAATTGGCGCTGCATAAACTGGAACACCGGGTGGATCGACCGTACCAATTCTGGCAGGAGGGTCATCGTCCGAAGCGGATTCTGGATGAGGAGATGATGCGGCAGAAGGTTGAATATGTTCATCATAATCCTTAAAGACGAGGGTATGTCGATGAGCCCGAACAAGGGCGGTATTCGAGTGCAAAGGTGTATGCGGGGATGGAGGTGGAGGTGGATGGGGATGTGTGTATGGAATGGTGTTCGTAACGCGGAGCGTTCAGCAAAGGATGCAACGCGGAGCGTGGCATCCAGGTAAGGAGCGTTTCATCCAGGTAAGGAGCGTGGCATCCAGGTAAGGAGCGTGGCATCCAGGTAAGGAGCGTGGCATCCAGGTAAAATAGGTAATTCCTAAATACTAGATATTGAAGCGTACATGCATGATATCCCCATCCTGTATTTTGTATTCCTTCCCCTCCAGGCGTAGTTTACCTTCGGAACGCGCTGCGGATATCCCACCGAGGGCTAGAAGTTCCCCATAGGGGACTACCTCAGCCCTAATAAAGCCTTTCTGCAGATCGCTATGGATTACGCCGGCAGCTTCCGGGGCAATGGCGCCACGCCGCACCGTCCAGGCGCGAACTTCATCCTCGCCAACCGTGAAGAAGGACTGCAATTTCATCAAGTCATACGAACTACGGATCAGGCGATCCAGACTGGGTTCGCTGATATCGTACTCTTCCATGAACATCTGGGCATCATTAAGCGGCAACTGGGCGATCTCCATTTCTAATTTGCCTTGCAAGGAAACCACGTACACCTGGCGGGGGTACTCGATCTCAGGTGCAGCCTGCCCCTCAGCGAGGTTGAGCACGATCAGCAAATCTTTAGCGGAGAGAAATCCAAACCCAGAGATGACCTTGTGCTCTTCAGAGGTCAATTCCACTTGGCGCAGGGGAGTACCTTCCACGAGTGCTGCCTGTAAACGTTCGAACAGCATTGTTTCACGGTTGACTTCGCCTTTATCACGACTGTTACGGCGCAGTTCTTCCGCCAAACGCTCAAGTTTATTTTCCACGGCGATCAAATCGTTGATCAGGAACTCATCTTCCATAAGGTCGATATCGCGTTGGGTATCAACACTGCTCATCGAGTGAGGCACAAACTCATCTTCGAAGCAGCGCACCACATGAATGAAGCCGTCCATTTGCGAGAGCTGGTTGAGCAATTGCCCAGCGATATTACCGTTGGCGGAACCTTCCAGCCCAGTAATATCGGCGTAGGTCACCTTGGCATAGGTAGTTTTCTTGGGATGGAAGAGTTGGGATAACTCATCCAGTCGCGGATCGGGAACATCCACCACTGCAGTGTGGACTTCGAAGCGACCGCCACTCATCGTCACTGGGCGGTCAGCTCGGGTGAGAGCGTTGAAGACGGTTGTCTTACCAGATTGGGGTAAACCAATAATACCTAATTTCATTTTCTATCCTGACGTAAAGGTAGGGACGCAAGGATGCGTCCCTACAATGGTTGTTCGTAACACACAAGGAAGGATTTTACCGCGATTTTATCCGCTGGCAATGGTTTCGGGTTAAGTTTGTGATTAGAATATTATCATGCGACATCTTTAGGAGAAAACTGCAACAGATCAAAAAAAGAGTACAATAGAACGGTGAGGGTGAATTCCGCTGCTGGGGAATTATCGGGAGCCTGAAAATATCACCCCGGAAAATTACAATTATTCCAATGAGGTGCTTGCGCGAATGAAGAAGCGGCGAAAAAAGAAGGGACTTACCTGTCTCGTATCTATCGGGGGATTCTTGATCCTGTGCCTTGCGGTTTACATGATTGGCAGCAAAGGAGGACCTGGGATGAAAACCATACCTGGCTGGATTTTTGCCGCTGAAATCAAGGAAGAAGAGCGCTTTACTCGTTTTCATGAGAACGAATTTTCGGCTCCAATTCCTCATACAAAAATCCCTCAGCATCCATACATGGCAATGGGTGCCAACAGCAATATGCATAACGATGCCTCCATGAGTGATACTTACGAAGCCAATGGTCCACTTGGAATTAACCTGGAGGTCGTCACGAGATCCAGGGGCTTTGGAGGTTATGGCACGATAACTTTCGACAGGCATGGACGCCTGGTTGCTCTCTACGGCAATGCCAGGAAATATAGGCTCGAACTCCTGGACAGTCGAACACTGGAGGAGATCACTCATTACGATCTACCTTCGCGATCCCTGAAATTTATTTTTGAGGGGGTAATGCCCTGGGAGTATATTGGGGCAGGGATGTATTTTTTCCTTGACAATCAAGATCGAGCCGTAATCCCAACATCAGAAAACAAGGTCCTGGTTATCCAGGTACCCGAACCAGACCGTGGGGAAGAATTCCAGTTGGTGCGGGAGTATGACCTCAACTCTGATGTGCTGCCCCTAAAGTGGCCTCACCAGGATAGTGTTGCCTGGGTGCTGCCAGACTGGGAGGGAGTCTATTACTGGTTCGCGACGACTGCCGGGAAAGTGGGTACCATTAACATCGAGACTGGAAAGGTATATTCCATCCAACTTGAAGGGGAAATCATCGAGAATTCTATAGCGATTGGTTCAGAAGGTGTATTTATCTTATCCGACCAGGCCCTTTACCGTTTCGTTCAAGAAGGGGATGGGATTATTAAACACTCATGGCGAACGGCATATGATCCAGGTCCGGGACCAAAACCCGGTGTGATAACCAGAGGTTCTGGAACCTCGGTAACGCTTGTTGGTGGTGAAGGAGGCTACGTGGTGGTGACAGATAACGCGGAACCCCAAATCCACCTGCTGTTCGTGCGCAGATCAGACGGCGAAACAGTGTGTTCGCAGCCGCTTTTCTTCCCAGGGAAAAGTGCCACAGATATAACGGCTATAGGTTTTCAGCAATCAGATCATTCAAGTGGTAATACAGAGGCCTACAGTGCGATTGTGGAAAATAATTGGGGACCCAGCTCTTTTCCATTTGGGCGCGCCGCCCAAGGGATCACCCGGATTGACCTTTTCAAGGACGAGGATGACATTTACCGGTGTAAGGAAATCTGGACAAGCAGAGAAACGAATATAGGTGTCTTCAAGCTTTCTCTTGGTAATGGGTTGCTCTACACTTACTATCGCGGTGACTCCCCATATATGACTAAGTGGTACTTGAAAGCCATAGAATTCAACAGCGGTGAAACCGTTTACCAGCAAATCGTTGGTGGGGGGATGGGGTTTAATAATTGGGCTGGAGCCTTTTTCCTCCATCCAGAAGGTGGCGTTGCTTATTCAACTACGATTTTCGGTATGGTAATGATCCGTGACACAACCCCGTAAATTTAATACTGTACACAAGGATCACCTGGTTAAACTCCTTGAGCACCCCCAGGCTTTGGGATCATTTCGATCCTGGTTGAAGCTGCTCAATGGGAAAGGGGATATCGATCCAAAATACATCCCTCGCATCCTGGTTGTGAGCATTTTCTCACTTCTGACAAGCCCACTGAGAATGTATGAACGGGTTCGATACAATGGATCTTTACAAAAGTTGGAAATCCATCCCTCTCCGGTAATTGTCCTCGGGCATTGGCGCACCGGCACCACCCACCTGCATAACCTATTATGCCAGGATAATGGATTTGGGTATGTAACTACCTATCAAGCGATGGCTCCAGGTTTATCCCTTGTTGGAGATCAGATCATTAAACCCATTCTGGCCTGGATCGTCGGCAATCTATATCCGACCCGGATGATCGATAATATCCCCTTGATAATGGATATGCCCCAGGAAGAAGAGTATGCGGTCGCCAATTTATGCCCGTATTCCTATTTGCATATGTACTCATTCCCTCGAGAGGCTGAATGGTTTTTCGATCGATACATCACCCTGAATAAAATATCTGAAGAAGAAAAGTTAGAATTGAGTAGAAACTATCTGGAGATATTAAGAAAAGCCAGTTTCAAGACGGGCGGAGCCCGATTGGTGCTTAAGAATCCAGCTCATCTTGGGCGGCTACCCTTTATTCTTGATCTATTTCCATCCGCTAAATTCATTCACCTCGTAAGAAACCCTTATGACATATACCTTTCCATGGAACATTTTTATCGAGTTGTCCTTCCAAGGGCGCAACTTCAAGATGTGGATTGGGAGTTGGTGGATACCAATATATTGAAATTTTATTCAAGACTGATGAGAAGGTTTTTAGAGCAGAAAGATTTGATCCCAAAGGATAACTTCGTTGAAGTCAGGTTCGAGGATCTTGAGGCCTCTCCCATAGAAACAATCCATACGATTTATCGGAGCCTGGGACTGCCTGATTTCGAAGTGGCGAAACAAGATATGCAAACTTATGCTGACTCAATTGCAGATTACCGCAAGAATCAATATGTATTGACTCCTGAAATTATCGAGAAAGTCAACACTCACTGGGATTTTGCATTTGATCAATGGGGTTATAAACAATACTAAAATATGGAGGATAACCAGGATCATCGGGCAATATTTCAACCACCTAATTGCCAGCGGATCATCCTTACCCAGTCTCTGACTCTGTATAGACTGCCAATCACAGAAGGTTCAAATCCGCTGTGAAGCATGCAGTTCGCACAACGAGGGTCTTTACCGGGACCCAAGGCATCCCAATCCGTTTCATCCAATAATTCTGCTAAGGAGGAGACATGCCCATCTGTGAGCAGGTAACAGGGCTGCTTCCAACCTTGGGGATTATAGGTTACCGTGCCCCAGGGAGTGCAGTTTAATTCTCTATCACCACTTAAAAATTCTAGGTAAATGGGGGAATGGTGGGAATTTGTACCAGGCCATAATTTCAGCAAGGAACGAAACCACGCCTGGGCTTCTGAACGCGTCATGGCATTCACGGAGAGGTTCACATCATATGCAAAAGCTGGGGCTATCAAAAACCCATCGACATTTAACGCGAGCAGATGTTTTAAAAGGTCGGCAATCATTTCTACCGGAGTGTCCTGGTAGATCGTGGTGTTCGTGGTCACTTTAAAACCAGCGGCTTTTGCATGCTTGATCCCTTCCAAAGCTCGTTCAGCGGCTCCTGGCAGTTGCACCAGATCATCGTGAAAAGCTGGATTTCCATCCAGGTGGACATTGAAATAAAAATACGGGTGAGGATTAAACTCGGACAGCCGCTTCGTTAGAAGGAGTCCATTTGTGCAGAAGTATACACATTTTCCAAGTTTCAAGGCATCTTCAGCAATTCCAGGGCTTTCTGGATGAAGCAGTGTTTCGCCACCACTGATGGAAACAGCCGGAGTCCCAGCTTCAATCATGATTTCTTTGGCATGACTCCTCGTAAGTCGCTGATTTTTCGTGTCGGCATATTCCCGGATACGACCACAACCCCGGCAATTTAACTGGCATGCATGGGTAATTTCCAGCATCAGAACAATGGGGACCTGGGGTCGCTGATTCTTTAATCGGGATTGGACCAGGTAATAGGCTATTTTAAGGT
>CAZTJD010000174.1:0-7306 GCA_964613985.1 uncultured Anaerolineales bacterium | reverse complement strand
AACTAAAAAGACTTTACCCATCTATTTCAGGTTGACTTAGTACTAGTATTCTGTCAAGTATGAATATATAGGATAACTATCAATAAAGAAGGTAAGGTTTCAGTCAGCACAAGGTAGAGATTCTTCACTCCACTTCGTTTCGTTCAGAATGACATTATTAAGAATGAGATTTGACAGACCACTAGCAGATTCCACTTTCTTGATAAAATTATGGGAACTGATATTTGGTAGTCAGTAATATTTTTTATAGACAACGCACGTAGATAGTATCACCATAAGGAGAAAAAAATGGGCCCAAATCCCGTGTTAAAAAAACTTGGTTTTAAGAATGACGATCGAATAGTCATTATTCATACAGATGATATTGGCATGTGTCAGGCAAGTGTAGGTGCATTTCAAGAACTGTGGGAATTTGGATTAATCTCTTCAGGCGCGACAATGGTGCCTTGCTCATGGTTCCCCGCGGTAGCGCGATTGTGTCGAGGCAATACTAATATTGATCTTGGGGTCCACATCACGCTGACAAGTGAATGGGATGATTATCGCTGGGGTCCAATTTCTACGCGAGATTCATCGTCTGGTTTGATGGATGATGAGGGATATTTCCATCGAACATCAGAAGATGCTCAACATGATGGTAACCCAGATGCAGTGCACCAGGAGATCAAAGCACAAATTGAGAAAGCCCTTACTGCCGGGATTGATATCACTCATGCGGATACCCACATGGGGACCGTTGCTTCGATTAAATTTATCCCTTCTTATCTCTCTTTGGGTGCTCAATTTGGTCTTCCTGTGATGTTAATGAGGTTGGATAAGGATGGGTGGATTAAAATGGGTTTTGATGAAAAAACAGCCGAGATGGCAGTTCAAATGGTTTTTCAGATGGAAGAACAAGGTTTACCACTTATTGATCACCTGGCAGGATTGGAACTTGACAGTGCACAACAACCAGAAGAACGTATTGATCACGCGAAAAACGTTTTAGGTAATATAGATTCAGGGATTACTCACTTTATTATTCATCCATCTCAGGATACACCGGAATTAAGGGCAATTACCCCTGATTGGAAATGCCGTGTAGCTGATTATTTAGCATTCCAGAGTAAATCCTTACAAGACTTTATCAAAGATAGCGGGATCCAAGTGATTGGGTACAGAGCGATCAAAGAACTAATATAGGTCTTCTTTTATTGGAATCGAATACCAGAGATTTTATATTCGACACAACTCTAATCCTGATATTTCAATCTATTTGAATAAGATTAAAGCGCTCTATCAGTCGAGAAAAACCAAAAATATAGGAGAATACGATGACCACCATTGATAACTTTGAACCCATCTCACCCACCTCAAAACAACGTTGGCTTTACTCTATTGCCAATCTGGGTCATGTAATACCGGCACAGATGGTTGGGTTCGTCTTATTTTTCTTTACTGATATTAAGCGTCTCCCAGTAGCAGTTGCTTCAGCGGTTATGTTTGCTTATTCCATTTGGGATGCGGTTAATAATCCAATCATGGGATATATTTCTGACCGCACAAAATCTCGGTGGGGCAGGCGAATTCCTTATATACGATTTGGCGCGATTCCATTCGCATTATCCCTTGTTTTTATTTGGCTAGCGCCTTACGACGGCGTCGAGCAAACCAGGGCACTAGCACTCTATATGATTTTTGTTCCATTTTTATGGGAAGGTCTTGGAACAATGACGACCACAGCATATTATTCTCTATTACCGGAAATGTTTGTTACTTATGAGGATCGGACCAAGGTAGCTGTGAGTATGAATATCATCCAGGTTATTGGGTTGTTTATTGGCATGGCAGGAACTCCTGTGCTTACAGATAAGCTGGGTTGGTGGCAAACAGCAGCAATCTTTGCACTTATCACCATCGTAACCTATTTTGTTGGGTTACCTGGGATGTTTGAGCGTCGGAGTTCTGTAATTGCGGAAAATGTACCTTTCCTCGATGCATTGAAAGCGACATTTATTAATCGTAGCTTTATCAGCGTTGTGATATCACAAACTTTCCGGTTTGTTGGGACTGGAGCCTTGACAACGGGTGTCCTTTTTTATGTGAAGTACAGCCTAGATATGGGGGAATCTTTTGGTTCTGTAATTCTTGGGGTGGCATTTATTGTTTCGGCATTGACCCTCGAATTATGGCGTCGCTTGGTTGCCAGTCGATTAGAAGCACGAAATACATTAATGGTGGCAAATGCAGTTATGGCTTTATCTGTTATACCACTAGGTTTTGCGACAAATACAACGACGGCTACAATTGCGGCAGCTGGTCTTGGGCTGGGGCTATCTGGAATGATCTTAATGGGCGATGTCATTGTTGCTGATGTTATCGATGAAGATGAGGTTAAAACGGGTCAACGTAGAGAGGGAATGTATTTCGGAATGAGTAAATTTATAATGAAATTAAGCGGTTCGATCGTCGCTTTGTGGTTTGGATGGATTGCCCCAGCTTATGGTTATGATTCAGCATTGGAAGTTCAACCAGAAACCGTGGCTACCGGTTTTCGAATATTTATGACTGTCCCGGTAATTGTTAGTTCATTTCTGGCAATTATCGCTTTGTTCTTTTTTCCACTTTATGGGGAAAGGTTAATGAGGGTAAAAGAGACCTTAGCAGCTCGGAAGAAAGAGAATATCTTATAAAGTGGTACAAAAAGGATTATTGGAATAAGTCATAAGACAAGCATTCGGCAGGAATTATTTTAGGAATAACTCCGTTTGGGGATTGCCTAAAAATTCATTGCCTACTAGTGTGATCAAAACATCTTCTTCTAGACCGATATATCCATAATCCGGTACATGTAAGCCTGGTTCTACCGTGTAAACATGACCGACCTCAAGTTCCCGATTGGGAGAGTCCCCATATCTTTCCCATAAAGGTCCCAAAAGTCCTCCACCGTCATGGGCAGCGCGTCCAAGATGGTGTCCCGTGCCATACTTATATTCGGGATAGCCAGCGCGAGTGACAATATTTCTGGCTATTGAATCCACTTCTACACCCTGCATGCCAGGTTTCATGTTTTTTACAGTTTCTTGTATTGCTTGAACAATCGTCTCAAATCCATGCTTTACAGGTTGGGGTGGAGCAGTTTCGCCGGGAGCCATGAAATAAACAACTCGCTGGATATCTGAACAATAATCGTTTTCTTTTACTCCAAAATCGAAGTGAAGAAGTTGTCCTGGCTTTATTTTGATATCTGTAGGCCCAACATGACCGATTGGAGAGTCAGGTCCTGCGTTTACTGTTGGACAATGATCCCAGTCCCAGGCTGGATCGAGTTGACGTGCTAATAATTGATTATGCATGTACTCTGCAATCTGGTATTCTGTCATCCCTTGTTCAATATACTCAAAAGTAGACTTGTAAATTTCTTCTGTTGTAGCTACTGCTTGACGAATACGAGTGACCTCCGCTCTGGTTTTTCTACATCGCAAAGCGTTAATAATGTTTTCAGCTGAAATTAGTCGTCCATGATAGGGAGTTCCTGATAGAATTTCCTCCAGGAGTTGATACATACCGTGACTCAGTCCATCTGCTACGGGATCGTTGATAGAATAATTTATGGCAATCGTCTTAGGATCATGCTGGGTTAAAACCTGCAAGAGAGCAGTTCGAAAATTTTCATCATATTGGATAACTTCCTGATAAGCGCCGGTTCGCCTTGTAGTTTCTGCTTCAAACCGACCAACGATGGCGATTCTTTGATCGTATCGAGTCAGGATCAGTGCGCTTTGCCAGGTGAGATCATAACCATAGATCAAAGGGAGTACTGGATCAGCAAGTAATGAGGTCTCGCGGACAAAAGTAAGCCAAAAGTCAATTTTAAATTCTTTGAGAATATCAACAGCTTGAGCGACTTTTTCTAGGACTAATTTAGCCATAAAATAATCTCCATAGTCTGATTTGCTGAAATGGTCTCACATTAGAATTATAGCGTAATTTCTCGATGAAGGATAAATGATGAATGAATTATATAAATCCCTCGATGAATGGTTTGAGAAAGACGAACGAATAGCATTGGCGACAGTTGTGAAAACCTGGGGATCATCGCCACGAAGTCTAGGGGCTAAGATGGCAGTAAACTCCCGAGGAGACATGGTAGGATCTGTAAGTGGTGGATGTATAGAGGGTGCTGTTATTCAGGAATGCCTGGAAGTACTGAAAGAAGGGGGAAGTAAATTAGTCCATTATGGAATTAGTGATGATGAGGCATGGAATGTGGGGCTGGCATGTGGAGGGGAAATCGATGTCTTCATACAATGCCTAGAATTTGATTTGTATCGAAAGATAGAAGAAGGTATAAAACAGCGGAGACATGTAACCATTGTGACAGTAATAGCAGGGCCAAAAAAACTGATTGGAACGGAAATTATGGTTGTGGAAGGTAATGTATCGGACAAGCTTGCGCATAGACGTGATGATTTATTGACTCAGATAGCATTGCAAGCACTTGAAGAAAAGAAGATAAAATGGGAACACATTACTTATAATAATGATCTTCAAAAATATTATGGATCTACTCAAAACTTTGAAAAGAAAGATCTGGATATTTTTATTGATATAATACAACCAAAACCAACATTGGTGATCATTGGGGGGGTCCACATTGCGGTGTTTCTGGCTGAATTATCAAAAATCCTTGGTTTTTATACAATTATTATTGATCCACGACGAAAATTTGCCAATCAGAAGCGCTTCCCAGGAGTTGATCAGATAATAAATGCCTGGCCTCAGAATGCATTTGACATAGTTGAACTTGATCGCTCGACTGCTATTGCAGTATTAACACATGATCCTAAAATTGACGATCCTGCCTTGCTGATTGGTTTAAATAATCCGGTTTTTTATATCGGCGCTTTGGGGAGTAAGAATACTCAGGAAGAAAGACGAAAACGAATGGTAGCGGCAGGATGTAATGAAAATCAGGTAAAAAGAATTAGAGGCCCGATTGGTTTAGATTTAGGTTCGAAATCACCTGAGGAAATTGCTTTAGGGATTATGGCTGAAATTATCCAAATTAAGAATGCTACATAAGTAGAAAGAAATCTAGGAGAAGAATAAAAAGAGGTTGTCCAAACGGTTTCAACATTATCTATAGCCTGTCCCGAAACCTTCCAAAAAAGAGCAGCAAAACTTGCGAGTCCCTTATATATCTTAAAATTACGATGTCCATAACGGAAAACCGGAATATGAATATAAGGGAAAGGAGAGCTGTGTTCTCAGATTTATTTCTGTATTAAACTAAAAACGGTCAGAGTAACTGACCGTTTTCTTGGGGCGGCTGACGGGGGTCGAACCCGCAACATCTGCATCCACAGTGCAGTGCTCTGCCATTGAGCTACAACCGCCAAACTCATCTTTATTCTATCATGGAGAATCTACAGCGGCAAGCATTTGTTTTAAAACAGAGATTACATCTCGACGAGGCACACTCACCTGATCTCTATCTTGTAGATCTTTAACTGCAACCTGACTGGATGCAATTTCATCTGGTCCAAGGATAATAGCGATTTTTGCTCCAACCCTATCTGCATATTTAAATTGTTTCCCGATTTTTTCAGCATGTGGATAAGTTGCCACCTTTAATTCACCATCTCGAATTTCAGAGGCGAGAGCATATGAATCTAATAAGTGTTCGTCATCAAAAATGGTCACAAGGATTGGCGCGGGAGAGAAATCAAATGATGGCGGTAAGATGTTATATTTTTCAAGCAGAAGTGTGATAACCATATCACCCATAGCAAATCCAGTCCCCGGTAAAGGATCACCACCGACATCGGCTAGTAGGTTGTCATAACGCCCACCACCAGAAATTGATCGACGAATTTCAGCCGCTTTGGCTTTTCCCTCGTAGACAGTACCCGTGTAGTAATCTAATCCACGTATTACTTTAGGATCGAAATAGGTATAATCTCTTATACCAAGCACATCGATCGTCTCAAAAAAACGAATCAGTTCTGAGGATTCTTTCCATAATTGATCATTTTCCAGAAGGATATTTAATCCATCAATAATTTCAGGTTTTAAACCAATTTCCATGCCATATGCTTCCCATTTTTGGGGCTTTAACTTCTCTTTGCGGTCAATTAAGTGGAATACGATTGGTTTTTGTTCTGGAGAAACTCCAATTTTGGTTAATTCCGATTCCATTAATCTACGGTTATTGATTGCTATACCTACTTCATTTGGAGTCAGATTTACCCTTCGGAAAAAATTTGCCATTATTGCAACAATCTCGGCATCAGCTTCGGGATTATCAACACCAATCAGGTCGATATTCCATTGAAAAAATTCCCGCGCACGACCTCTTTGTGGCCTTTCATACCTCCAGAAGGGACCAAAGGACCACCAGCGAAGAGGATACGTAAGTTGATATTGTCGTTGTGCAACCATGCGAACCAGGGTAGGAGTTAGCTCAGGGCGGAGAGAAATTAAATCGCCACCTCGATCTGGGAAAACAAAAGATTGTTCTTTGACAAGTTCTTCTCCAGATTTTGCGGCATAAAGATCAATTTTCTCAAGAAATGGTCCCTCGAATTCCTGGTAACCAAATTTTTCTGAGACTTCTCGAACTTTCTGATAAAGCCAATTCCGAACTCCCATTTCATGAGGATAAAAATCCCTTGTGCCTTTTACAGCTTGAATAATCGATTTCATAATATAGATTTTTCTGATTTAATCGAAGTTAATCTTGCTTTCAGATTCCAGTTGTAATGGAATTTAGATTGTAACACAATACATTGCGGATATTCATCTAGTCTTGATAGTCCGCCCAGAACGGACAATAAGGACATTGTTCACCCATTGGAAAATCAATGCCCTCATCATGAGGACATCCAACAACACCATCTGTCATCACTACTTCTTTTACGTTGTTCTCTAAAAAATATTGACCAATTTCCGTCGCTACTCGTGAATCTGTTTTTATTGCTGGGGTGGTCCATGATTTATATAATGGGGATGCTGTTTTATTTGGGATGACAATCACAACAGCTTTTGTTATTTGTTGATCACTTGGTCCGAAATAAGCTAATATCCCAATGGGGAAATTTTCTTTCTGCTCGACAACCTTACGAAGAGAGATGAGTAATTTACGATTGATCCCTTGTGACATGGTCTACCTCTTGCAACTATTTTAACAACGGCATGCTTGAACGTCAAACACAATCAAATGGTCTATCCAGGATAAATAATCAATCTATAGTAACAGTTTTTTTGGTACAAATCCTGACAAGAATATGGTAAAGGTCCTTTACCCCAGCTTGTTTTTTTAGGA
>CAZTJD010000173.1:0-7320 GCA_964613985.1 uncultured Anaerolineales bacterium | reverse complement strand
ACGCGCCGTATTTCTCCAGCCTTTCAACGGTTCCTTTCAGGACCATGCCTTCTTTGATCTCGCGCCACTCTAGCGGTAGCGGTTCTATCATGGTCAATTCTACCCGATTCCTTTTCGGAAATACCCTCTTCACCCAAACATCGATTGTTTGGCCAACTTCTAAGACATCTTCTACTTTATTGACGGTCTCCCCCTTTTTCAGTTGAGAAATATGAAGGATCCCGATTACATCAATGCCCATATCGATAATTGCCCCTGCTAGCATTGTTTTTACAACCGTTCCAGTAAATTTCTCTTTTCGGTTAATTTCTTCTATTGTACGGTTGGTTTTTTCTTCTGCTGCCATAGCAACTCTCTCCAATAACTTTATTCAGCCAATTCGCCGACGGCAGATTATACCTTCCAAGAGGATAAATGTCAAAGTGAATGACTAGAAGTGTGACTGGAAGAATCAAGAATATTGATAACGAATTGCTTCCAATCTTTCCCCTCGGGCAGTTTTACCCAAAGTGCCGTTCGACCGACACGAATATCTGGGTGAAATTGTGCTTGGGGTGGTGGTTTCGTCCCTTGTGGATAACGGAGGATCAACTGGTTCCCCTCGATACTAACACTGCTGAACCCAGCTTCTGTTGCCAGAAATTTTACCTTCATCTGGTAGAAGAGGTTTTCAACTGACTCGGGAAGCGGCCCGAATCGATCAGCAAATTCCCCAGCAAGGTTATTGACCTGTTCCAGATCTTGGGCGTCCGCTATCCTCCGGTATAAACCTAAACGCATCGCCTGGTCCGGGACATAGTCAGGAGGAATATTGGTGTGAAGCGGCAGGTCAACCGTTACAAGTGGTTTGAATGCCTTCATTGCCAACGAGCCTTTCTCCAGGGGCAGACCCTTATCCTCCCTTACTCGTTTCACGGCTTCAGCCAGAAGGCGAGTGTAGAGATGGAAACCAACTGCGGCAATGTGACCGTGTTGTCTGGCACCCAGGATATCCCCTGCACCACGGATCTCCAGGTCTCGCATAGCGATCGTAAAGCCAGCGCCTAACTGGGTGTTTTCTGCCAGGGTTTCCAGTCGTTGTCTTCCTTCTGGGGTCGGGCTGCGTTGTGGGTGTTTAAAGAAATAAGCATAAGCCCTCTGGGCACCACGACCGACTCGACCACGCAATTGGTAGAGCTGTGCCAAACCAAAAGTGTCTGCCCTATCAACGATAAGCGTATTAGCGTTAGGAATATCTAAGCCGGATTCGATGATGGAGGTCGATAGGAGGATATCGATCTTGGCGTCTGTAAAATCTTCCATGCGGTGTGACAGCGATTGTTCCGCCATCTGTCCGTGTGCAACTCCAACCCGGGCTTCGGGGATAAGTTTCGCCAGGTGGCTCCGCATGGCTCCGATGGTCTGCACCCGGTTGTGGACGAAGAAAACCTGCCCACCCCTTTCGATTTCCCGAAGAACAGCTCGACGAACTATCCGGTCTGAGTACGGTCCCACATGGGTAATGATCGGTAAGCGTTCTTCAGGTGGCGTGGTGATCGTGGAGATGTCGCGAACCCCGGTCAGGGTCATATAGAGGGTCCTTGGGATTGGTGTGGCAGTCATGGTCAGCACATCCACCTCGGTGCGCATTTGTTTAAGCGTTTCTTTATGAGTAACGCCAAAACGCTGCTCTTCATCAATAACAAGTAATCCCAGGTCTTTAAACTCCACATCAGCGGATAACAGGCGATGGGTACCGATGATGATGTCTACCACCCCCTGGGAAAGGCGATAGAGGATGTCTCGTTGCTGCTGGGGGGTCCTGAACCGGGAGAGCATTTCCACTTCAACTGGGTAAGCAGCTAAACGCTCTCGAAAAGTATTGAAATGCTGTTGCGCCAGGACAGTGGTAGGCACGAGGACAGCGACCTGCTTCCCATCCATTACAGACTTGAATGCCGCCCGGAGGGCAATTTCTGTTTTACCGTAACCGACATCCCCACAGATCAAGCGGTCCATCGGTTGAGGGGCTTCCATATCTTTTTTAACTTCCTCTAAGACCCGCAGCTGGTCATGGGTTTCCATGTATGCGAAGCTGGCTTCCAATTCTCGTTGCCAAACTGTATCCTGACTGAATGCATACCCTGGAACGATACTCCGCTTAGCATAAAGGTCCAGGAGTTCCTCAGCCATTTCCTCCACTGCCTGCTGTACCTTAGCCTTGGTGTTGATCCATTGAGTGCCACCCAGGCGGGTGAGGTTGGGTTCACGGCTGCTGGTGCCTATATAACGGGTGAGTCGGTCAGCCTGGTGGACGGGGACAAAGAGTTGGTCCCCTGCAGCATATTCAATGCATAAATATTCGCGGTCAGTGTTATCGATCATGCGACGGACGAGGCCAATAAACATCCCCACCCCGTGATCGACATGAACAACCCAATCCCCCTGTTGCAGGTCTTTATAAGCTGCTTCGGGTGCTTCTGCTACTGGCCGCGGTCTTACTCGCGGCCTGGGTCGCTGCCAACCGAATATCTCGCTATCGGTGAAAAGATGGATATCTGGTTGGTCTTCCCTCATCAGTACCCAACCATCGGACAAGGTGCCATTTACCAAGAGAGGGGTGGTGCTTTTATCTGTAACAGGTTTATAAACCTCTTCCCAGAGTGTTTTCAACCGTTTGGTCTGTCGGGATACAATGACAATCTGGTCGTTATCTCTAGCGACCTTGCTGAAATGTTCCAGAACCAGCTTGATCTGTCCACCAAAACGGGGGTTGGGCTTGAATCGATCTGCTAACCGGTCATGACTCTCCCCGTCTTCATCACCGAATACCGGGCCTAGGACTAGTGTTTGTTGAATTGGTAGAGCGTCTTGGATCTGATCCCAGGTTAGATAGGGGAGTGGGAAGTCTTCTGCCAGCGTGCCATCTTCAATATAGTCCCTACGCAGCGAGAGAGATTGTTCTTCAATCTCGTTGACGGTATCCTGGAAGGCAATCCTGTTGTCAATGACCACCAGTGCCTCCTTTGGCAGGTAATCCAGGATGCTGGCTGGGTTTTTGTGCAGCAGTGGAATATAATATTCGGAAATTTCAGTCCCTTCGAGGCGCTCGATAGTTGTGCCTGGTTCTATGAGATACTCCCTGGCAGGTGGGATCAGCAGCTTTTCAATTGCTGTGATCGTGCGTTGTGTACTGGGATTGAAATACCTCAAGGTGTCGATCTCATCGCCGAAGAATTCTAAACGAGTAGGGTTCGGTGCGTTCATCGGCCAGATATCCAGGATCCCTCCTCGCCGGGCGAATTGTCCTGCAGCAACAACGGTGTTGACTGCCTGATAGCCAATCGAGAGCCAGCCTCGAACCAGTTCATCGGGTTGAAAGATTTGCCCGACCTTGATGATACGCATCGCTTTGACAAAGTCTCGCCGGGGTAAGGTCCTTGCCATGACCGCCCGAGTTGGGGCGATGATGATCGGGGCACAATCTGCTTTAGGTATCGCTGGCACCTGATGCGAAGCAAGGCTGATCAATGCCAAAAGTCGGTCCCGTCGGGTGGTGACCCCCCAGGGTGCATTTTCATAAAAAAGAGGGTTGGGTTCTGGGTAAAATTGCTGAGGACAATCAGGAGCCCATAGCTGCATTTCATCCGCCAAGGTTAGGGCGTGGTCAGTTCGGTCTGTCAACAATAGGACAGGTACATTTAGAGACACTCTAATCGCAGCAATAAGCGGTAGACGAGCCGCGCGCGGTAAACCCAGGTTTGGAAGTTCCTGTCCACTTTCCAGCAATGATAATAGATCCTGAAAAGGCGGTAGGGACTGGATGATCCTTAGGACGGTGTTAAGCATAACTTGATTTTTGTTTGCTGATTAGAATGGTTGCGTGACTGGTCTTAAAGGATGGGGGAGTGGTTCCGGTGAAAGAGATTAAGGTCAATAGAAACCTTGAAACCCGAATTCCTGATCTTCTGTTCCCTGATCTACTGTGCTACAGACCAACTTATCACCCATAACTTGTTACAAATCACCTATAACCAATCATTTCGATTAAAATGAGTCATAGCAAAATCGATCCCATCAGTCGAAAATGCCAGGGCAGCCTCGGAGGCACGCTCTAGAAACGGATCCAGGAATTCAGCCTCTTCTTTGTTGAAAGATTTCAGTACATAATCGGCAGCTTGTTTGGTGCCCGGAGGTCTTCCTATACCAAGGCGGAGGCGTGAGAAGTCCTCGCTACCTAACTGATCAATAATCGATTGCACCCCTTTGTGACCAGCAGACCCCCCTTTGGGTTTCATGCGGATTGCCCCAAAAGGTAGGTCAACATCATCATGAACCACCAACAGGTTGTCCGTACCCAATTTGTAAAATTTTAGTATGGAATGGACGGCGTGACCTGTTTTGTTCATATAGGTCTGAGGTTTGACCAGGATGATTTTATTGCTTTGGTAGTTGCTATCCGTTATCAGGGCTTTCGCCTGGGTACGACTGAAGTTCACCTCCAATGATCTGGCGAGTTTGTCAATAAGGAGGAAACCGATATTATGGCGGGTCTCACGATATTCTCGACCTGGGTTCCCAAGACCGACGATCAGGTAGATATCCTTATAAACCAGTTCATCTCCGGGAGGACTGGAATCCTTTTTTTTGCCTAAGCCTTTAATGGCCTCAAACAATCTGTCTAATTCGTTCATTTTCCCAAGTATTTCTTAATAGATGAATATAAACCGATGATGACAAACGCTGCCAACACTCCAGCTGCGCCTCGCATGACACTGTTGGATATGGATGAGGCAGGGAGTTCCAGGCTGTTCGTTGGTAAGGGTGTCGGACTTGGTAAGGTTGGGATCTCCGTGAGAAGCTCGCTTGGAAGTAGACCTTCTGTGGAAGTGGTTGCAGTCAAAGTTGGTTCGGGTGTCTCCGTCTCAATAGGGGTGTAGTTCCTCACTCTCAGGTTCTGTACGGTCGTATGAGCGCGTCTTCCTCCTTCAAGGTATAAGGTCAGGCGAAGATTATAGTCTCCATCAGAAATCTGGGTTGTATCCCATTCTGTTAATCGATCATTTGCGATGGAATCGTCGCTTTCAGAGATTAAAAACCATGTTCCCGTGGTGTCAGTTGTGAAGCAATAATTAATTTCCCAAGAGAGGAATCCCTCAACTTGGGTATTGCCTTCGATTGGGACAATGCCACGAATTGCTTGTCCATCAATCAGGGAGGTGATTTCACCTTTGCGCGTAGAAAGGTCTTGCCCGGCTGCTTTGGTGAGAGGCGCTAGCAAGAGGAAAAACATCAGCAGTAAGTTCGTACGCTTAACCATCGCAACTCTTCAGTTTAACATGGAGGTTTTTTATGGTCAACCAAATATTCCTAATTTTATGGTAAACTGGAGATATTAAGCAGAATTCCCTGAATATGGAGGGATCGAATGACCTTGTCAAGAACAGAGCAAATGGTAAACCGCTTGCGTTCCATGCAAGTCGCCTCTCCAGAGATCGAAGCTTCCGCTGTTGTCTCTGTAGATGGGTTAATCATGGCTTCCGCGCTACCAACTGAGGTTGAAGAGGACCGCGTCTCTGCTATGTCAGCGGCGATGCTGAGTCTGGGCGAAAGGATCGCTGTGGAATTGGGCCGTGGTTTGTTGGAGCAGGTTTTTATCCGTGGTAAACACGGTTATGTCCTGCTAACCTCTATTGGAGAGGAGGCGGTCTTAACAGCCCTAGCAAGGGAAGAAGCCAAACTTGGTTTGATTTTCCTTGAAATGCGCCGAGCTGCGGAGGATCTAGAACGTGTGGTTGGTTAATACAAAACCAGTCCTGATTCTACATCAGCAAAACAAAGTGGGGAGGTTGCCGCTCAATGGCCCTCCCCACTTCTCTTGTTAATGAACAGAGGATGACTGATGACAAAATATATCTTCCTTACCGGGGGTGTACTCAGTTCTGTTGGGAAAGGTGTCACGGCTGCGGCATTGGGTCGATTACTAAAAGAACGCGGTTTCGAGGTCTCTGTCCAAAAACTGGACCCATATATCAATGTCGATCCGGGGACAATGAGTCCCTACCAGCACGGTGAAGTCTATGTTTTAGATGATGGTTCAGAGACGGATCTGGATTTAGGACATTATGAAAGGTTAATCGATATCAGCCTGAACCAGGTCTGCAATGTGACTACCGGACAGGTCTACGCCGAAGTGATTTCCAAAGAGCGGCGTGGCGATTATCTGGGCGGTACGATCCAGGTCATCCCCCATATTACCAATGAAATCAAACGGTGCATCCAGCAGGTGCCGAAGATCACTTCGGCGGAGATCGTGTTGGTGGAGGTTGGGGGGACAGTAGGGGATATTGAATCCCTGCCTTTCCTGGAAGCTTTGCGACAGATGCGCAGCGATTTAGGTCCTAAAAATACCCTTTACATCCATTTAACCTGGATGCCATTCATCGGAGCCACGGGGGAATTAAAAACCAAACCCACCCAACATGCTGTCCGCGAGCTACGGTCCATTGGCATTACCCCGGATGTGATCATACCGCGCTCTGATTATCCCGTGGATGATGAGCTGTGCGAAAAGATTGCTTTGTTTTGCGATGTCGAACGCCGTGCGGTTATTCCCATAGTCACTGCAAAATCACTTTATGAAGTACCGCTGATCTTGGAGAATTTCGGCATCGGGGATTTCATCTTAGAAAGATTGGATCTTGCTCCGCGCACAACACCAGATTGGAAGGAATGGCAAAAGCTGATCGAGCGTGAGCGACATGAAAAACCGGTAGTCCATATTGCCCTGGTCGGGAAGTATGTTGAACTCCATGATGCCTATATGAGTGTGCGGGAAGCCCTTTGTCATGCAGGTCTGGCATGCGATGTCGATGTGGAAGTGATCTGGATTCATTCATCCGATCTCGAAAAAGCACTCAATTTCAAGTTGATCGAGGAAGCTGATGGTATTCTGGTCCCCGGAGGTTTCGGAGAACGCGGCACGGAAGGCAAGATTCGTGCCATCCATTTTGCTCGTGAGAATAAGATCCCGTACCTGGGCTTGTGCCTGGGGATGCAGTTGATGGTGGTCGAAATCGCCCGGAACCTGTTAGGCATGGAGGATGCTAACTCCACCGAATTTGATCCTTCTACAGAGTACCCGGTGATTGACCTGATGCCAGACCAGCGCAACCTGGCGGATATGGGGGGAACCATGCGCTTGGGGCTCTACCCCTGCCAGCTTCAGCTTGGTACGATCGCGGCTGATGCTTATGGCAAAGATCAGGTCCAAGAACGCCATCGCCACCGCTTTGAATTTGTCAACGCTTACCGGCAACCTCTGCAGGAGGTGGGGATGCG
>CAZTJD010000172.1:821-7405 GCA_964613985.1 uncultured Anaerolineales bacterium | reverse complement strand
CTTAGAAAAAGTATTACCAAGATTTCTTTACCAAAAGATTTACATGATATATAAGTCAGATTTAAAAACACCACGAACCAGCACAATCGTTTCGAAACTAAATGCTGATTTACTGTTTTGTCCTTTCACCGCGCCGTATTATTATTCGCCTGGCATCCCCACCGTAGTTGTTGTTCACGACTTGCAGTACCAGAAATATCCACAATATTTCACAAGTGACGAAAGTTACAATACAGATATCCAATTTAAAAAATCATGCCAACTTGCCAGCCGTTTAATTTGTGTGTCCGACTTTACTCAAGAATCTGTTATCGAGTCGGGTAATATTTCACCTGACCGGGTAAAGACTATTCACACAAGTTTTTATAACCCTCTTGAGCATGTCTCCGTTGATGAGTCAGAGCGAATATTGGATAAATACCAATTGGAAAGAGCCAATTATTTGCTTTATCCTGCTAATTTCTGGCAGCATAAAAACCATGAACTGTTACTCACTGCATTCAGTATCTTTGTTGATCAGAACTCTTCTACTCAACAAAAACTTGTCCTGACCGGTGCACCTGGTGATCGTATGAATTTTCTCAAAAATGCTTCCGAAAGGATGGGTTTAGGAGATAGGGTAATCTTCACCGGATTTGTTAATGAGACAACACTTTCGGTTTTCTTTCAGAATTGTTTAGCAATGATCTTTCCATCGCTTTATGAAGGATTTGGTGTCCCTGTTTTAGAAGCGATGTCTTTTGATGCACCT
This sequence comes from uncultured Anaerolineales bacterium, assembly GCA_964613985.1. Taxonomy (GTDB): domain Bacteria; phylum Chloroflexota; class Anaerolineae; order Anaerolineales; family UBA11858; genus CAZTJD01. Next base: position 6,654 of record CAZTJD010000172.1, on the reverse strand, counting down.
GTATTATGTAGCAACATGACCAGTCTGCCTGAGGTTGGAGGTGATGCTGTTCATTATTTTGATCCAAGAAAACCTCAAGAAATTATTGATGCGATTGATTGTATTTTCAATGATAGGACATATCGGGAAAATCTGGTGAAAAAAGGGAAGAGAAGACTTCGAGATTTTATACAACCTGAGCAATGGGCGGAACAGTATTTCAATGAATTTAAAATGATACTTCGGGAAAGGCAAATTACAGTTAATCAGATCTATGGATTATTTTCAGATCATTGGGCAGGTGAAGAATTTGAGGTAACGATTAAGGAAGGGGATCACATTCGATTTCTGGAGTTTAACTTAGGGGTTCCGGGTTGGATCCATGACAAACAAATATCAGGGAAGGTTTATCGTAATAACGGATATTGGAAAAGAATCATTCTAGACCGTGGTCAAAGAAACATAATCCGGTTTCCTATATCTCATCAAGCATATCGGTTGAAACTCAATTTTAAGAAAGTATATCAACCAAAGGAATTCAGCATCAGTAGCGATGACCGCTTCCTGAGTTGTCGAGTGATTTGGTGCCGGTTATTAACGCCTGAAGCTGCAATATCGATTTATGAATCTGGTCTTCAATAAATATTTGAAATATATCTAGACGAGGAAATGGATGATTCCTCGATAATGTTTGTTGATGATCTTCGCTCAGAACGATAGATTGGATCAATTTTCTTTTTTCGAAAGTAAGAATTGTCGTAAACGCATTTTTAGCTTGTTGAACAAATCAAGGATCTCTAATTTACCAAACTTGAAAAGTGAAACAAAAAACCTCTTTGTTCATGAATAAACCAATAAGCATCATTACACCCTCACTAAACCAAGGTCAATATATTGAGCGAACCATCCGAAGCGTCCTTTCACAGGATGTGGATGGGTTGGAGTATTTTGTGATTGACGGCGGCAGTACGGATGAAACGCTATCCGTTTTAGAACGATACAACAATCAACTTTCCTGGATTTCTGAGAAAGATGATGGTCACTCGGACGCCATCAATAAAGGGATTTTGCGTTCTTCGGCGCCGATCATAGGTTGGTTAAATTCGGACGACATCTATTACCCAGGTGCATTAAGGACTGTGTTAAATTATTTTGATGAGTATCCGGAAGTTGATGTGATCTATGGCGATGCATATCACATTGATCAAAATGATGAGATCATAGAGAAATATCCTACAGAAGATTGGAACTGGGATCGTCTTCTGGAAACCTGTTATATCTCCCAACCGGCAACTTTTTTGCGTCGCGAAGTGATTGACCGTCATGGATTGCTCGATATCCGGCTTCGTTACAGCATGGATTATGAATACTGGTTAAGGCTAGGAAAGGCAGGGGTTAGTTTTGCCCATGTTCCACAGGTCCTTGCCGCTACACGACTGCACGAAACGGCTTTTACCATTTCATCTCGGATTGCTTGCCATGTGGCGGTTAACGATTTTATGCATGAACACTTTGGGAGAACACCTGACAGATGGATTTTCAATTATTCTCATGCTGTGGTTGAAACCAAAGGATTTCGTAGGTCTGAACGATTGCGGTTTGCGTTAGCTGTGTCGATTGTTTCTTACTATGCTTCTCTACGTTGGAACCAAAGAATTTCTCTTAACATACTCCGGACAACCTTTGGTTGGATCAGAGGCAATGCACACTTAACCATAAAAGAAAAATTCTCACGATGAAAATTGGTTTTGATATCAGCCAAACAGGTGCTAATAAAGCTGGATGCGGTTATCTGGCTTATAGCTTAATTAGGGCTTTAGCAGAAATTGATAAGGAAAACGAGTACCTTCAATATCCAACATTTGGAGATTTTTATTTCGATCCGGAATGGAAAAAATCTATCCCATATGTGCAGCAGGAAAACTTCCATAAAGGTTTGGCTCACAACAATTTAGAAGATGCTAAAAAATTTTGGAACCACCCGCCGACAAATTTTGAGGAATTATTAGGGAATCCGGATGTTATGCAGTCCAATAATTTCTATTGTCCGACCGGTTTAAAACAAGCGAAACTGGTTTATTTTCTCCATGATTTGCTTTTCATCCAAGAGCCGGACATGACGACGGAAACGAATCGGACTGGTTGTTTTAGTGGGGTTTTTAGAGCCAGTCTTTTTGCCGACCATATCATCGCCAATTCACAATATACCCGACAAGAATTTCTTGAAACCTTTCCCCATTATCCACCTGAAAAAGTCACTGCTATTCATCTAGCAAGTAGATTTCAAGGGAAGATCGATGAATCCCTGGAAAAACCTGAAAACCTTCAATTTTTAAAAGAGGATCAATTTTGGCTGAATGTTGGGACATTAGAACCAAGGAAAAACCAAACTGGGCTATTAAAAGCTTATGCAAAATTAAAAGCTGAGATTGGAGAAATGATCCCGTTAGTAATTGCGGGAGGCAAGGGATGGTTGTTGGATCATTTTAAGGAGCTAATCATTGAGTTAGGTTTACAGGATGATGTGATTCTACTGGGCTATGTCGATGATATCCAGTTGCAATGGCTTTATAAGAATTGTTTTGCTTTTGTGTATCCAGCATTTTTAGAAGGCTTTGGGCTTCCAGTTTTGGAGGCCATGAGTTTGGGGGCAGCGGTGATAACTTCAAATACAACCTCACTACCTGAGGTTGTGGGGGAGGCAGGGATTTTGGTTGATCCGGAGGATATTGAGGCGATCAGTGTTGCGATGAATGATTTGTTCAGTGGAAAAGTCGATAAGGGAAAAAAGAAAAGGCTTTCTTTCGAGGTGTCAAAGAATTTTTCATGGAAAAGAGTGGCAGCTATAATTCTTGACCTCTATCAAATAATATTGAAATAAACAATTATTATTGACTTTTCCATCTACCAGCGATTGGAATGCCATCAATATCACCGAAAGTAAACGAATCTAAAGGAGTGTGATATTCACAAAATTGGTTATTAGGCCGAATTATCCACACAGAATTATTGACAATAGCGATCGTATCCTTACCAAATCCATACCAATCTGCAACCACAGGGGAGATATCTTCACTCATAAAATACCTCTCTCTAAATCCTAAATCTGATACATGATTATTGTCATAAACAACAATTGCCTCTGATGAGATATACATACCGAATGTATCTATTCCATCCCCATCCCAATCACCAATAAGTGGACTAGCTGTCGGAATGGCGCCTGGTATGAGAAATTTATTATCAACAGGTCCAGATGAGTTTGTGTTGCGTAAATTCCATGATGTATCTTCTGGTCGGAAGAATCCAATGGTATCAATCCCATCCCCATCCCAGTCACCAATGATAGGGATATCACCATTTTGCATGCCTGTTATTGAGAGTTCAATATTTATTTGTCCATCCAGGTTTGTGTCTATCTGGAAAATTTTGGAAGAGGAATTGAACACACCTAAATCAGTCCAACCATTTCCATCAAAATCACCTGTGAGAGGAATAGTTTCAGAATCACCAAAATTATTAATTACTAGGTGACCAGTGGGTAATTTCAATAGCCAAGTTCCATTCCGGTAGGTACCTGGTTGTGCAATATTATTTGGATCTATTTCATGTTTGAATATCTCCCATCCATATATAAATTCCTCTTGTAATACAAATGAATCATAATAACCAGATGAAATTGGATCTTTTAAATCCATGTGAGGTAATAGCCTATTGAAGCCGATATCTAACCAATTCAAGGTGGCGATAGTGCTGTAAACTGGTATCGCATCACTCGAAATGTGGGATTTATAACACGAACTCCAATGCTTTACCCCATTTACATTTTGAAGATTGCTGCGAACATCAGGCATTGGAAACTTTTCAGCAATCGGACTAACAACATAAAAAACAAGTGGTTCATCATTTGTAGGATATGGGTAATCTAATATTGATATAGATAAGTCTTTCCTGTGATACAGTTCGTTCAAATGAATTTGAGTCTCATGAACATATTCAAAAAATGGTGTATTGAAGAGAATTTCTTGATTTGGTTGAAAATGACTCAAATAGTTAACCATCTTGGCATTTTCATTATCTATAATTAATTGGGTGCGTGCGAGTGTGATATTGTTGACAAATGAAATTGATAACAGAGTTATACTTAATGTCAGACAGAAAGCTCCCCAGTAAATATCTGCTTGGGATCTTTGAGAATTTTGTGAGCTAATAATTTTAATTAATACATCGATCAACACCCCAGCAATCATAGACATACCTAAACTTACTTGAAGGGTATAGTAAATATCTAGTGTTCCCCAAGGTAATAAAATAATAACCCATCCAATAATCCACACACTGAAATCAAATAATAGTCTAAAGTTTAGGCATTTGCGAAATGAGTTTATGACTAAAAGAAGAGAGAGTGGTAGTAAATAAATATAATCCCGTAAGAAATACCCTAACCATTTCCATAATTGGGCAGAAAATACATCAGGGGAAATCTGATAATTTGATGCGTATCCTTGGTCAAGACCACCACCTAAAAATTTATATCGACTCGTAAGCCAAATAATAAATATTGATAATGTAATCAAGAATAATGTTCTAGCTGCTTGAAATGTAAACCTATCGACTTTGGATTCCGATTTTTGTAGCTTCGCAGCAATCATCCAGAAAAAAAATATTACAGTTACTATGAGTGTAGGTTCTTTTGAATGATAACTCATCCAAAAGAAGACTGTGGTCAAGAATAAAAATAAAATTTTACCCCAAAACTGTTTGATTTGTTTTCCTTTTATAATTGTTAATAAACCTGCAAAAATCCAAAGTGTAACCATTGGTTCTGATTTTGAAAAAGTGTAATAATTCTCAATGCTTGGTGCTGAAGTTATGAATAATGCGCAACTAATAGTTGAACTCAAGTTTGAAAGACCTCTCCACCTAAGAAAAATGAAAATGATAATTGCGGTAAAAAACAACATTGCCCATTTGATAAAATAAGCCCCGATAGGTGAATATTCCGATAATCGTAGTACTATTGCCATAAACAACCAATACATTGGGACAAATCGACCGCTTTGACGTTGGGTCTGAAAAGCTTCAAGGGGATTCTTTAAAATATTTCTTGATGTGATAATGCTTACCCCATCATCAAGGAGACCAAATTGTGGGGATAGGAGACGAGGTAGCATGAAGATTATGGTTAGCAAAAATAATACGAAAATGGAGATTACCGTTTTACGATAGTTTAATAAGTTATGGTGAGAGGTTTTCATCATTTTTTTAATACAATAGGACTTAATATCAATTAGCTGTTAAATTTAATAATGAACACACAGAATCATGCCTTAGGTTCCAAGCAAGAATGTGATTTATCAATTATATTACCTTGTTACAACGCTGAAAACGTTATTCCTGATAGTATGGATAAGCTTGAGGAATATCTGGGAAAATTAGAAATAACCTGGGAGATTCTGGTCGTAGATGATGGTAGTGTGGATGGATCTGCACGATTATTAGAAAGTCTCCATGTGCTGAATTTTCAGTTAATAAAACTAATGGATAATAGAGGTAAAGGAAAAGCTGTAGTAGAGGGAATGAAAAATGCCAGAGGAAAGTACCGGATCTTTATGGATATTGATTTACCGTTTCAACTTGATGTAATTGAAAAATGTCTTAAAATTTTGACTAAAGGCAAATATAAAGCTGTATTTGGTAATCGAAAGTTAGAAAAAACTGTGATTGATATCAAAGTACCTATTCAAAGGTTGGTGTTAAGTAAAATTTTTAATATATTTGTTGGACAAATTATTGGAAGAAAAGATCTTGATACTCAATGTGGGTTTAAAGGATTTACCAAAGAACTAGCAGC
>CAZTJD010000172.1:0-811 GCA_964613985.1 uncultured Anaerolineales bacterium | reverse complement strand
TCTTTAATTCTCTGACGATAATCTTGATTGGAAATTGAAAGGTTTTTATTTGATGTTGAATTGTGTCTATTGCTAAGTTTAGCGCACATAGATATTATCTCAATACCTGTGAGATGGGTAAATAATAGCCCTTCGACAATATCTTTTTGGGGGACTGGGCTTCAGGTATTATGTGATATAGGTAGAATTTGGTGGCATAAACTTCTGAGACATTATGATGTCTCAGAGATAAATGGTGTGTATCCCGACCCCTAAAGCGTTTTTTCATTGAGAGTGATATCTCTGCTAAAGAATCTCTTAAACAATAATCAGCTAAATTTTTGATTAGACAAGAATTTTATTAAGTGAATATAAATAATTGTGTTCTTATATATTGAATATTTCTGTTGGAATTTTAAGGTGCACTCATGATGATAGTATTAAACAAGTTGTTTTATCAGAAAAGAATTCAATATTCCCATAAGAACTTTTCAAAACTAAAAAATCATATTTTACCATTATTTCTATATAGTATTTCATCTGTCTGGGCTTCTTGGCCGCTTATTAAATTTTTCAATATTAAGGTTATTGGTGATGGTGTAGATTCGCTTCAACATCTATGGGTACTTTGGCATTTAAAAGAATGGTTGCTTGGTAACACAAATTTATTCTTCACGAAGCAGTTGTTCTATCCAGATGGTATTTCTTTGTTAACCCATGGTATGGGACCGATTACGGGTTTTTTTGCATTACCCTTTTGGTTGCTTGGACCGGAAGCCGCCTACAATGGTGCAGCATTATTAGGTATCTGTTTAACAGGCTATTGTGCATA
>CAZTJD010000171.1:0-7685 GCA_964613985.1 uncultured Anaerolineales bacterium | reverse complement strand
CAATGGTATTTTCTCATATATTACCTGGTTGCACTTGAGACTTGAATCCAAGTATCGTTATTCAGCCTGGTTTATGATTTTATTTTAAGTCCTAGATTTCCATTCTAAACAAGCATTACCGAATTTTTGTCCTGGTGAGTACAAATTAAATCGGGATTTATTAAAGCATAAGAATTTCTATGAGAAATCATTTTTATGATAGACAGAAACGTGATGTTTACAAACTTTATCGATTTTCTTCAATAGGCAAGCATTTGTTCAATAACTTTCTGTACTTCGTAACCATCTTCTAATGTAGGCAACTTGGTTTCTTTACCTTCAACAAGATTTACCAATTGATCCAACCTTGCTTCCACAGAAGAACGCTCGGAATCTAATTTGTAAACATTCCATACTCCTTCATCCGCAAAAAGGAGTTGATGACCTTCCCTAATCCGAAAAGATCCGTATTCTCCATTGATTGTGAAGTCACTGGTTCGTGGGGTTTGAGGGCTACCAATCCCACCCATGAACCATACTGGAATATCTCCAGTTTGTAATCTAGCAATCACATAATCTTCAGCTGAAACCTCTTCATAGGGATAAGAGATCTTAGTTGTGTACACTTCAATTGGTCCAAAGAGGCGATGAGTTAAATACACGTGGTGAGAAAACATTTCTCGTATAAAGCCCCCAGTGTTTTTGTTTGTGATCCAATTGATCGCACTTAACTGGTTTGGTAATGGCCAAGAAGGAAATTGATAACGTATCTCAATATTTCTTACTTGGCCGATCTCATTGCTTTGGATCGCTCTTTCTAAGACATTAACAACCGAACCTGCTCCATAAACAAAATTGACGGCGGCTCGAATCTTATTTTCGGTTGCTATTTCTACAAGATGTTTGCCTTCCGACAAATCAATAGAAATCGGTTTTTCCATAAATAATGCTTTATTAAGATCAATTACCTTTAAACCATACTTCACATGGGTTATGGGAGGTGTAGCAACGTAAATCAGTTCAATCTCAGAATCATCGAAAACCTGATTACAATTCTCAACGATAAGTGCCTCAGGGTGTCTTGACAGGATATTTTCTCGTACCTGAGGGTCGATATCCCAACTGCTTAGGACAGAAAAAGATGGATGATCTAAAAACTCCTCCAACATATTTTCACCAATCATTCCCAAACCAATGATTCCAACGGTGTGTGACATTGTTAACTCCTTATCATAGCAAAGACAAATCAACCTATTGATGCATTTAACAGTATATCTGGTTGAAAAATTTCCACAATCTATAGAGACTAATATTCCCATAAAACAAATATTAGGTATTTTTTACTAACCAGATTTTAACCAAGAAATTTTCTGATAATCCGGTTTGTTACTCTAGCTTTACATGATTTGACCATCAATAATAAACAAAGTAGTTCTTTTGATTTATCATGATAGATCAAAAGCAAGGGATGGAACAAATCGTACCGTATAATCCGGCTTTCCGACACTTCGTAGAAGGATGCGTTCTGCAGAATGGGCCTGTCCTAAAAGCCCTATGTTTTCTTTTTGGACAGCCCTAAGTGGGAGAAGACGGAAATTATTAGACCAGAAATTAGATGCGGGAGGAAATTGTGGTTGAAATAATAACCATTTATGTGCGATAAAGATAATCCCAATTACTTTTTAGACAGACTCTTCTAGTGCTTTAATTATCAAAAAAACTAGAGTTAATAAAGGTGTTTGGATTAAAATGCCAAACGAGCAGAAATTGTACCACCGATAATATAAAAAACGATGGCTAAAAATAGGTATGTATATGCCTTAATTGGTGATCCTTTGAATTCACCAAACATGAGACCCCATATTTGGGTCCATAGACCCATTGTTATTGAAAGAGGCCATGTTACTGCTGAACTCAGAAACGCAGTTGAATATGTGTGAATAATATTCCCGCCATAATGTGCTAAACCTGAAATAATTCCCCATTTATGAATAGAAAACGGGGCTTTAAAGACTATCATCCACTGCTTCCTGACGGTTAGGGTTCCTCCACTTATGATCAAAGATCCTATAAGAGCACCTGTAACTAATAATGACATATAGGGTAAAACTGACAATCCATTTGATTGTGTAACTGATTTTAGTCCATATGATAAGCCGAATGTATATGCAGGAGAAATTAAAGAAGCAAGCAAGATCAGACCAATTGCCTTCCACATATCATTCATTGTGAAGTTGACTACGGCAAACTTTCCCGAGGTTTCTTTAGGGTTTACACGATATCGAGCAGCCATCATTGCCAAGAACACCGCACCAATAAAAAATACCACTGCCGTAATAAGATGGGGGAAACTATAATTTTCTGGAACACCACCAATAATCGTTGATACTGCTATCCCAATCCCAATGTTAATTGATGAGGAAATTGGTTGAGTTAGAGACAGTCCAATCGTTTGCATTACCAATAAGGAAATTCGCATACCGAATACATAACTTATTCCACATGCCAATGATACCCAAACCCTACTTGGATCAACCTCATAAACATCTCGAATATTGCTAATTAATGCTGTACCATCAACAGTAAATCCAACCAACCAAACAAGAATAAAAGACGTAATAAATAAAGTGATATAAAAACCATCCAGAGGATATTCCTTAATATATTTTAGTGAGACAAACCAGGAACCCCACATAAAAGTAGCAAAGATTGCCATGATTACTGCTATGCTTGTTGTTAACTGGGGATCATAATTCATTTTTTTATTCTCTTAATCTTCAACACACAAAGAAAAAACTAATATAAGGGAAAATATTTTTTCTATGTAAGCTACCAAAAACGAATTTTGTACAAGATAAATATAAATTCGAACTACATGAATATAAATAATCTAATATTCTAGGTAAATGAAGTCATTATTTAACTTGTTGTATTTACAAATTTTCAACTTACCCATTAACCGAATATATTTTTCTTTTCCGATTCCCAAAGTGAAATAACTTTTAACCAAACTCGTTTACATATCGTATCGAGATTTCCCTTGCGAACCTGAACAAGTAGTAAACCCACCACCATTAGGATCATCCCCACTACTTTATATAGGGTAAGTTCTTCTCCCAAGATTATTACAGCCATAATTGTTGTCCAAATTATCGTTGATGCGCCTAAAATGCTAGCCTCATAAGAACGTAATACGCGAAGAATATTATTCCAGACTGTCAATCCTAAAGCTGTTGATATAATCGCAGTATAGAAGATAATGCCCCAATTCTTCCAGCCATAAATTTGAGGGGGCCAATCTAGAACTAAACCAATCCCAACAGTAATTGCTCCACCAATCATTAATGCAAGAGTTGAGACAACATTATTACTTAATTGATTATTAGTGACTATGGCTAGTTTTCTGGCAATATTATTCGTATAAGCTACAGCTATAATACCGATAAGGATAAATAAAATACCTACCATTTCATATTGAGATGGAATTACAAGGAAAAAAACTCGAATACCAATGAAGGCTATTAAAGCTCCAATCATTTGGAAAACCGCTGGTATTTCTTTGAGAATAAATATACTCATTGCCATTGTGAAAAATCCAATAAAATTCCCAACATAAGAAACTGTCACAACGGGGAGTCTTTCAACAGCAAAAGGGCGAGACAACTTTGAAATTGTGAAATTACATAACCCAATCATAATTATGAAATACCAAACTTGTTTCCCCAAACCTCTTGGAATACGCTCATGGCGAATAATAAAAGTATATATACACATTACAATCATTGCAATTCCAATTGTCACCCAACCGAAGGTAATTGGATCCACCTCAAACAAAGCTATCTTCATCAATATTGACCCGTAAGACATAAGAAGAAGCACGCCTATGCATTGTAAAATGGCAATTATTCGGATTCTGTCCATTCTAGATTCCATTCTTGACTATTATCGAATTTAATTTTATTAACGTTTCGAAAAGGATCCAAATATATTGTGTAATACACTCTCACAAAAATTCATCCTAATACTTCGGATATTCATCAGTATCAGGTGCGTTACTCCAGCTTTGTAAGGTCTGCCCTCCATCAATCAATAGCTCCGATCCAGTAATGTGTCGAGCATCCTCTGAAGCTAAAAACGCAACTGATGCAGCTACATCTTCAGGTTGTCCCAACCGATGTAAGGGAATACGTTGAGAAAATTGATGAAACCATTCCTTTTGTGCTTCCTTTTCTTTCCCTCCTTGATCGAAGCTAAGTGTAGTTTCAATAATACCTGGACAAACAGTATTCACACTGATGATGTAAGGAGCAGCTTCCAAGGCAAGGTTTTTAGTTAAACCTTTTACGCCCTCTTTACTTGCCATATATGCTCCACCGCCATAGATAACATCCCAACCTGCAGTCGAAAATCCCATATTGATGATCGCATCACCATGTGATTTGATGAGAACAGGTAAGCCATACTTACAGCTTAAAAACATCCCGCGCAAATTAACTGCAATCAAACGATCCCATTCCTCAACACCCATATCCATTAAATGTTCAGGACCTCCTCCAATGCCGGCATTGTTAAATAACACATTAATCTTCCCGAATTTTAATATCGTTTGATCGAACATTTTTTTAATATCTTCTTCGATAGCTACATCAGCTTGAATCGTTAACGCAATTTCCCCGACAGCCTCAACTTCTGCTGCGGTCCTTTTAGCCAATTGAAAATTAATATCAACTATCGCTACACTTGCTACTTCTTGAGCAAAACATAGAACCGTTGCACGACCGATGACATTCCCCCCTCCAGTAACTAGGCAAACTTTTCCAGAAAAGCGATTCATGAATTACTCCAATAAATACAAAATAATATAATGCTGATTTAAAGAATAGTTATTCTTTCCAATTGAGGATAATTTTAACTATTGAAACACTAATTCAGCTGAAGTGGCTTGACGATTTTGTCTAAATAAAAATATCAATTTACCATTTCGTATACGCAAGTGTAACTTAATATTGTTGAAAAAATTGATACCCCCAAAAAGAAGGTCAAGGTATCATCTTAAAGGTAAAAGAATACTCGAAAGAAAAAACCATGACCTACCAACAATATTCTTATTAAACAGAAAGAATAATTAGAATGGATATGAAGGCTAGTATAAAAATCTATAGAATAATTACCTAATAATGATTATTGTTATCAAGTTAATATTTTATCTCCACTTGCCTCTTTTCAATTGCTGATTTCAGTATTGAATCGCACACTACTGCAGTTTTATATCCATCTAAGAAAGAAGCTCCTAGCGGTTCAACTGGTTTATCATTAACTATACATTCTAGAAGATGTGCAATCTCATGAATAAATGTATGTTCCCATCCGATAATATGACCCTGAGGCCACCAATAATTTATCCAAGGGTGTGTTTGTTCTGTAACAGAGATTTTTCTAAATCCTAATGTATCGTCATGATCATCGTCTAACCACAAAACTTCAAGCTCATTCAAACGTTCAAGATCAAATCTTATGCTTCCATTTTCGGCATTTATCTCAAATATTTGGTGATTTTTGTGTCCCCCAGCAAATCTCGTTGCTTCCAAAGTACCAATAGCACCATTCTCAAATTCAATCGCAGCAACAAAAGCATCATCTACATTTATATTAGTACTTTTTCTTGAGTCCGGCATTCTCCGCTTGGTAATAAAAGTCTGCGTCATAGCTGAAACAGATTTAATATCTCCAACAAGGAAATGAGCTAGATCTATGATATGGGACCCTAAATCCCCCAAAGATCCTGATCCAGCTATATCTTTGTTAACTCTCCATATATATGGAGTGTTATAGTTTGGCATAATCCATTCTTGTAAATAAGCAGCACGATAATGATATATTTTCCCAAGAGCTCCACTATTAATAATATTTCTCGCCAGTCTGATTGCTGGAACAAACCGGTAATTATATCCGACCATATGCTTTACATTAGCAGTTTCTACCGCCTCAAGCATTTTTTTAGATTCTTCGGCTGTTCTGGCTAAAGGTTTTTCACAAAGAACATGTTTTCCGGCTTGAGCTGCAAAAATACAGGGTTCAGCATGGACACTATTAGGTGCAGAATTATCGAATAACTGTACTTGATCATTTTCGAGCATCTTTCGCCAATCATCATAGTAAGTTTCATACCCATATCGTTTAGATGCTTCAGTTAAAGCTTTTTCATTACGGCCGGATATTGCCACTAATCTGGGTATAGCTGGAGGAGGATATACCATATATGACAATGTTTTGTATGCATTTGAGTGTGCTTTTCCCATGAAAGCATAACCTAAAATACCAATTCCAATTTCAGGGGTAATCATGGTAGATTTCTGGCTAACCATTGAAGTAAAACCAGCTTCAGTACTCATGTTTCTCCTCCAAAAAAGTCAAGATCGAAGATAGAATTCTATCAAAAAGTTCATGATTTTGAGAATGCTGCATCAAATGCTATTGATGATGGAGTAAAATCATGATTTCTGATTATTTTAAGAGCTTCCGGAGCACCCCACTCCCGATCCATACCACTATCTTCCCATTCTATTGAAAGAGGGCCATTGTATCCATAACGGTTTAAAGCTCTAATTATACGATCCCACTTCACATCACCATGACCTGGGGATACAAAATCCCAACCTCGTCGTAAATCACCAAAGTCAAGGTGTGAACACAAAATGCTATTCCGGCCATTTAATTGAATTCTTGAATCTTTTATATGTACATGCCAAATTCGTTCACTAAAAGAATCAATAAATTCCACAGGATCTATGAATTGGTGAATAAAGTGACTCGGATCAAAATTGAAACCAAACGCAGGATGATAATTCAGAGCATCTAAAGTTTTATCTGAGGTTATTATGTCATAAGCAATTTCAGTTGGATGTACTTCAAGACAAAACTTGATACTTTCATTTTGAAATACATCAAGAATTGGAATCCATCGATCTGCAAAATCAGAATAGCCTTTGTCAATCATTTCTTGACTAGTTGGTGGAAAGAAGTACAAGTTTTTCCAAATTGGAGAGCCAGTAAATCCATTCACAATATCAATACCCATCAATCTCGCAGCATGAGCTGTTTGTTTAATTTCTTCTGCAGCTCGACATCGAACACTCTCTGGTTTTCCATCTCCCCAAATTCGACTTGGCAAAATATTTTTATGCCGTTCATCTATCGGATCATCAGCCACACACTGACCGACAAGGTGTGTACTTATTGCAAAACATTTGAGATCATATTTTTGTAAAATATCCCATCGATTTCTAATATAATTGTCACTTTCATTAGCTTTTTGAACATCAAAATGATCTCCCCAACAGGCTAATTCAAGGCCATCAAAACCCCAATTGCTTGCTTTCTTCGCGATATCCTCAAATTTTAGGTCAGCCCACTGACCTGTAAATAATGTAATTGGTCTCATAATAGCCTTTTCCTCTCTTAATACTCGCTATTCAGTATATATTTTTCATATTTTCACAATCACTGTGAAAATATCATAGAATTCTTATGACGCGGTAAACCCAGATAATAAGGAATTATAATTATCCGAATAATACTCCTCTAACAGAAAAGGAAATCATGAATTATCCACATTAACGATATATATATAGACTCTACCGCAAAAAGCTGAACTTTAACAACTTAATCACGGATTGAAAACCCAAACTGAACATTTCTGACACCGA
>CAZTJD010000170.1:0-7697 GCA_964613985.1 uncultured Anaerolineales bacterium | reverse complement strand
GTTGGAATGAATTATGAAGCTTCGAAAGAAGCTGGGGTAGGATCGCAATCCTTGCTGGAATCTGTGCACTCCTGGTGTCTGGAGTTGACCCAATCTCGGATACTTTGGCTCTAAGGAGCGGTGAGGGAGAGAAAAGAGGGCCTTTTGGCAGTATTCGATTGTGGGGATCTCTGGGATGGGCTTTGATTGCTTATATTGCTGGCTTGATGATGGAAAAGTTTGGGATTCAGGATACCCAAACAGTAACTTTATTAGCATTGGTCACATCTACCTTGAGAGGGGTAATCCAAATTCTGGTTTATTTATTGAGCCTTTTTGCATTTGATCGATTTGGTGCGTACTGGCTTTATGTAATAGGATTGGCAGGGTGTATTAGTGGATTAATAATTTTCCAAATCCTTGTTATGGAGAAGCAGAAACAGTTAATTATTTCATAATTGTTCTATTTTTTTCTATGTAAAATTAATCGTTTAGATCAAAAAGTGATTATAATGTTACACCTGGATATAAAACAGAAAAGTTGAACACCATGAAAGAGCATATTTTCTAAATGACTGAAATTGAAGCAGGTAAATTACATGTTAACAAGGAGAAGAAATGTCAGAATTAGCACTTCTAGGTGGCGAGCCAACGCGCAAAGAGCCTTATCCACAATGGCCGGTATATGATGATAGAGATATTGAAGCAGTTACAAGGGTGATAAAATCTGGGAATTGGGGTGGGTATCCCTACCCGGGTCCAGAGACCAGAAGATTTCTCGAGAAATTTGTAGAGCTACAGGGTGATGGATATCCAGTAGCAATGGCAAACGGGACAGTAACGATTGAGGTGGCATGTAGAGCCAGTGATATTGGTTGGGGAGACGAGGTTATCGTTCCCGCGCTCACCTTCCAGGCGACGGCAGCTGCACCCATGACAGCGGGTGCAATCCCTGTCATCGTGGATGTCGATCCTGAGACTTATACTTTAGATCCGAAAGCCTTAAAAGCCGCCATTACAGAAAAGACGAAGGCGATCATTCCTGTGCACCTGGCATCGCAAATGGCTGACATGGATGCAATTATGGAGATTGCTGATGCGAACGACTTAATTGTAATTGAGGATTGTGCTCACGCACACGGAGCTAAATGGCGTGGGAGAGGGGCAGGGACCATTGGTCATTTTGGTTCGTTCAGCTTACAGTCCTCAAAAATTCTAACATCCGGAGAGGGTGGCGTGTTGCTATGTAGGACAAAAGAACTTGCGGCAAAGGCTGCCGAGATCATCAACTGCGGGAGATCGCACGATCCGGAAACAATGAAAGAGGGAGGGGATCATTTTGTGATGGGAGCAAACTATCGGATGAGTGAATTAGCCTGTGCACTTGCAGCTGTTGGGATTGAACGATTTCCAGAGCAGGCAAAACAGCGAGAAAGTATGATTAATTACATGGAAGAAAGCCTGAGTGAGGTTATCGGTGTTCGTCTATTGAAACGTGATGAGAGACATACCAGGCGTTCTTTTTATCAATTTAATTTTGCTCTGATCCCGGAGGTCTTTGGAGCAGAAAACGAAGAAGTCGTCTGGGCACTCAATGCGGAGGGGATTCCTTGCGATACAGGTTATGAGGCGATGAACAATTACAACCTATTCCAACCTCAATTATCTAGGTTACCTGTCCCAACTGCCTTTCCCGAATATTTTAATTTTGGTGATATGGAATTACCCGAAGCAGGAAGAGCAGCAGAACATGAAGCAATAACCCTTGATGAATCTATCTTTCGAGCGGGACCTGAGGGGGTGGATGATTTCGTCCAGGCATTAAAAAAAGTAAAACAGAATGTATTTGAACTAAGGACTGCAGCAGAGGCATACAGGATGAAAAACAAATAATGCAACTTAAATTTGAGAATTTTGCTGTAGCACTATCGAATAATAGCATGGGATTTTACGTAATCAAGTCGTAAGAGCACATTTAGTAATATACTTTTTGCACGTAGTATAATGTCCGGAAAATTGTCAATTGGTGGATAAGCGGATGCCTGACATTCGGATGTGTATTCAATCTGAAGAGTCGAATAGATTACCGATACAGAATGATCGTCATCTCTACCTGGATGTGTTATATTGGGGGATTCTTGGGGGAAGTGTATTATCTTTTTTAGGAATTTACCTTGCTCGGATAGGAGCTGACAGTTTCCAATTAAGTATATTATCTGCAGGACCAGCTGTCATCAATATGCTCATCTCTCTTCCAGCTGGAAAATGGTTGGAAACACGGTCGTTTGTTCGTGTCTCTTTTCTGACCTCTATCCTCCATCGTTCTGGTTATGCACTCATCCTGCTAGGAATGTTGATTTTTGCACAGCGGTTACAAATTTCTTTAATCTTATCTATCACAGTTATCATGTCCATCCCCGGGGCTGTGTTAATGATTGCATTTAATGCCATGTTTGCAGAGATAATTCCTCCTGAACGCCGAGGCCTTGTGGTTGGAAGGCGAAATGCCATTCTAGCAATCAGTATGACAACAACTGCTTTGGGTTGCGGCCAACTACTTGAACAAATAGCTTTCCCAATGAGCTACCAGGTTGTTTTTGGAATTGGAATCCTCGGAGCTGTTTTTTCGAGTTATGAAATCGGGCGGATAAAGCAAATCAAGGATACTTCATCAAGTCAGGGGGTAGTAAAACCTCTCCATGATCGAGCTAGACCTGGTACAGTTGGACTTCCATTTTCACGCCGGCATATCCCCGGGATGCGATTTTTGACTCGCGGGGTAGGTGCTTTGCATATAGACCTGAGGCAAGGCGAGTTTTTAGGTTTCCTGGGGGCGATGTTCTTTTTTTATATCGCCCAAAATCTGGCTATCCCTTTATTCCCGACTTATTATGTCGATAGAATGGGTCTTAGTGATCAAGAGATCAGCCTTGGGACAGCTTTCTTCCAAGTGACAGTTTTCTTAACCTCGATGCGGCTTGGTATTGCTAGTGAACGTTTAGGTCATCATCAATTGATGGTATATAGTGTGTTTGGATACGCTGCTTTCCCATTATTAATCGGAATCTGGCCGACATCGACTTCCTATCTCGTAGGAGCGGCAATTGGAGGAATCGGGTGGGGATTTTTGGGGGGGTCCTTAGCAAACCGCTTGATGGAAAGAGTACCGAAAGATGATCGACCAGGGCATATGGCATTGTTTAATATGACATTAAATTTGGGTGTTTTGATTGGTTCTTTAACAGGTCCATTCCTGGGAAATTTGACAGGGATACAGGAAGCTATTCTTATCTGTGCAATCCTTAGAATTTTATCCGCGGGCGTCCTCTACCGTTGGGGCTAAATAAGAACATTGAAGGAACGGAATACTAATTTCATCAGATTCGAAAAAACTCGTTCTTTGAATTTTGATCATAACTATCTTATATTGGAAGGAGTAATAAAATGAGGATATGTGTTGTCGGTGGAACGGGGAATATAAGCACAAGCATTGTTCGCCTACTCTTGGAAAAAGGGCAGGAGGTGACCATATTTAATCGTGGCGTGCATGGAAGTGTCACAGATGGGGCGCGCTTGATAAAAGGGGACAGAAATGATAGAGAAGATTTCGAAAAGAAGATGCAAGCAGCAAAATTTGATGCTGCTATTGACATGATTTGCTTCAATGCTGTAGATGCACAGAGTAGTGTTCGAGCATTTCGAGGTGTAAGTCAATATGTGATGACTTCAACAGTTTGTACCTACGGTATTGAATCTGATTGGTTTCCTGTAACAGAAGACCATCCCTTAAGGCCGATTACTGAATATGGAAGAGATAAAGCTGCGGCAGATGCGGTCTTTCTAGAAGCTTATTATAGAGAAAAATTTCCAGTGACAATCATCAAACCCTCAACGACGTATGGACCTCAACAAGGAATGGTACGGCAGGTCGCCTGGGATTTTTCATGGATCGATAGGGTGCGAAAAGGGAAACCGATCTTGGTATGTGGGGATGGGAATGCATTACATCAGCACCTCCATGTTGATGATGCCGCGAAAGCCTTTGTCGGCGTTTTAGGTAAATCCCATACGATTGGGCAAACTTATAATATGGTTAAAAGGGGTTTTATCACCTGGGCAGATTATCACAGAACAGCGATGAAAGTTTTAGACCAGGAAGTAGATTTGGTTGGAGTTCCATTAGTTGTGTTGCGAAAAATGAACATCCCCGAGTTTGATATTTGCGAGGAAATATTTGCTCATCATGTGTATTATAGTGCAGATAAATTGTTTCGGGACGTTCCGGAATTCCAGCCAACAATATCATTGCAACAGGGGATGACAGAAGTGTTCCAAGTCATGGAAATTGATGGGAGAATTCCTGATTCAGATTCCATTACCTGGGAGGATGAAATTATTAAGCGTGTAAAAGGAATAATGAAATAGGCGGTACGAAAAAAGCAACAGGGTAATTTGAAAAGAAATTTATATATTAAAAACCTGGAGGTTTTTTTCGTCTTACCTGGGTTAAAGAAGATTACGCAAAAAATTCAATGAAAACTCAAACGCGACTAAGATTATAAAACCTGAAACATACAATATTATGAATCTGAAAAATTCCAAGAAATATAGTAATGATCATTACCTGGAAATATCCCTAGACAATAGAAGTCGAAAAGCCAATCGACTTCGAAACCAAAGCCACAGGGTTTGAACGCCCATCCCTGCTGCATACGCGACGATGGTGACATAGATACCTGGAAACCTGTTCCAAATTACTCCAACCAGGAAAGTGATCGTGATTGTAACAATGAAAATAAAAACTGCTTCGGTGATGGCCCGAGTTTTCCCAAAATCTAATATCGTCCCCTGGTACCAACTTTGTAATACGTTTAATCCAGGCATTAATAAAGCGAACCACATTCCAGTTTGAGCTAGATTTGTCAGGGTAGGAGACAGGCCCGAAAAATTTAAGAACCACATCTCCGATAGTGATGTGGAGCTGAATAAGAATATCAATAAGGTGGATATAGACACCAATCCCAGGGTAAATTTCCTAAGGTTAAAATAGGAATTTTTTCGACCGATAAGACTGATAACTACCTCATTAAATGCGATTCCCATCCCACGCATAAGGAAAACCAATCCAGAAATTACAGGCCAAACAGCGAGTGATTCAAGCGGTCGAGGCATTCGACTTATCGCTGCACTGCCAAGGGGTTGTACAATAAATGTTAGCAGGGAGGTCATAACCAACGGGATATAAAACTCGAAAAAGTCACGGTAGGACAATGGGGGTTCAATGTGTCTGGCAAATTTAAGTTCTTTGCGTACAACGGGTTGAATTCGAAATCCAATATATGCAGCCTCGGTTATAACGCCAAAAGCCACGGCGCTGGTGGCAACAACAATACCTGGTAAAGTGTGGACCAAATAACCTATGGTAAGGATTAACAAGTTAGCAAAGAGGCGGATTCCCGTACCTATGCCAATGGTTCGAGAGTGACCAAAACGGATCAACATACCCTGATTGAATCGTCGATAAGCAATTGACCATGTCCAGGGTAACATAATTACCAAACCGATTCTTGCTGGTTCGATAATTTCTGTTGGTGCTCCGATAATTTTTTCAGTTATTAGATAATAAAGTGGGGTAATTGCAATTAGCAGGTGCGCACCGGTGAGGATAGCGCTTGTGATCATCATAAATTTCCAAAGCTTATAATAGGAAGGTTGGTCTTTGCTTAATGCTGTGGAAGCTGCTAAAAGCATCACAATTGGGGATTCGATGATGAGAGCGATGGGGAATACGATACCACCATAAGCAGCCAGATTTATTTCTGGATTTTCTAGACGGGCGACAACTGCACTTAGGGCAGGAAGTTCAAAGCCCATTAAGAGCCAGCTTAATGCTAAAGGCCACCATGTGGTGAAGATGGTTTTAAGAGAGACTTCCACTTGATTTCCTTCTGATTTTTTCATTACAGAGAAGGACGATGTTCGATATTTCGCCCTTTTACCCCTCCTTTGGAAGGAAATAGATAAATGGTATAGCAATAAACGAAAGGATTGTACTAATGTAATATGCTGAACGAAGACCCAGAGCATCGCCAAGTATACCTAATAACAGCAATACGACTGAGCGAAGGGTGAAAGACATGGTCATATAAATTCCGTTTCCAATAGCGCGGTTCTCAGGGGTGTTATCTTGAACGAGGGCGAGGAAGACTGGCCCAGTAGAGAGTGCGGAAAATCCGATCAGGAGTAACAATGGAATCGTAATCACTCCCGATAGATTTAGAAATGGAAACATCAGTAAAGAGGATATAGATATTGCGTAGATTAACATTTTTTTCCGACCAACACGGTCACTTAATGTTCCGCTAATCAAAGCGCCCCCAACGCCTGCAACTTCAAGTATCGAGAGGGATGCTCCAGCTAAGAACAAGGACTGCCCTTCAGATTTTAGGTAGGTAGGTAAATACATCGTCAAACATACCTGAACAAACATGCGAAAGAAAAGGATGATCCCCAGGGGGAAATATAGTGTTTTAAATTTTGGTAAAAGAAGTTGGAAAACCCCTGACTTTTCTGCTTGATCTGAGACATCTTTCAACCGCCATAACAAGATCAGGGAGGCTCCCCAACCGAGCACAGTAACCCTGAAATATCCTTCTAAAGTCCAGAGTGAAACTGCCCAGATGGCTAGCAACGGGCCTAAGGTACGCCCAAGCTCACCGCCAGCCATAAAAATACTCATTCCTTTTCCTATACGATTTCCGGAGATGTGGCTAACGATTGCTGGTGCAGGCGCGTGAAATGCAGCATTACTAATTCCAGTAAGAAATAAAATTATTCCAAGTGTAACGAAATCAGGAGCGATTCCCAAGCAACAGATCAATGTGGCAGTGACTGCTGGTGTAAATATCACAAAGTATTGCAGGCTCATTTTTTCTGCAAGATAGCCAATATAAGGGGTGATAATTGAGGGGAATTGCTGAATTGCAGTTAATGTACCTACCATTGTCAGGGATAAAGATAGTTTTTCCATGATCAGAGGCAACAAGGGTGCAACAAATGCCGTGTAAGTATCGTGGATAAAATGAGCTCCAAAAATAGAGACTACATTTCCTGTCTGAAATCCCTTCTCAGCAGGTTTGTGAAAATGTAAAGGGTTGTTCGATGTCGTCATGATGTAATTTATGAATTAGTTGCTATACTATACCTCGTATTACTCTGATACTCAAGGATTGGTTTTGATGATTGGAATCACATTTTTTGATTGATAAGATTTTTTCACACCAGATATTAGAGATGAGCAATCATCCAAATATAATAAAAAATGAACAGGACCAATCAATGCTGATCGGTCCTGTTGTTACAAAGAGAATTGGTATCTTGTTATCTACTAGGAATGATGATCCAGAGTAGAATGTAAGGTAACAAGCCCGGAATGCCACCAGGAATAAGGGCAATTAAAAAAGCTAAACGGAACCAGAAGGCACTGATTCCGAAAAACTCCGATAGTCCGCCGCATACTCCTGCGACAACCCGGTTATGCCGTGATCGTCTTAATGCTTGTTTTTGTTTTGTCATCATAAAACTCCTCGGAGGTGTAAGTAAACCTACTTGAATCTACGATTCAGAATAAAGAAAGTTGCATAACCTTATGATATCTATCTAAACTAGTAATTAGAGTTGTGGGAGTACTTGTTTTGCAAGACCTTCTAACCCTTGCA